>JAQBEX010000115.1:0-61918 GCA_032123675.1 Actinomycetes bacterium | reverse complement strand
CGCCCCACCGGCCTCCCCGTGGGCCGCCCCACCGGCCGGCCCACCGGCCGCCCCACCGGCCGCGATGTCGCTCGAACCACCTGCCGGGACCCCCGCGGGCCCCGCCCCCGCGGCCGGCTCCGGGACCGTCACGGGAGTGCGCGCACGCGCTCGATGATGGTGGGCACGGCCTGTCCGACCGGCACGTCGGAGCGCTCGCCGCTGGCCCGGTCCTTGACCTCGATGGCCCCCTCCGCCAGCTTCTTGCCCACAACCACGATCAGCGGCACGCCGATGAGCTCGGAGTCGTTGAACTTCACACCCGGCGACACGCCCTTGCGGTCATCGAGCATCACCCGGACCCCAGCCTCGCCCAGCTGCGCTGAGATGGACTCGGCGGCCTCGAACACAGCCGCGTCCTTGCCGGTGGCCACGACGTGGACATCCGCCGGCGACACCTCCCGCGGCCAGACCAGGCCCCGGTCGTCATGATGCTGCTCGGCGATGGCGGCCACCGCCCGCGAGACCCCGATCCCATAGGACCCCATGGTGACCACGACCTGCTTGCCGTTCTCGTTGAGGACGGTGAGGTCCAGCGCCTGGGCGTACTTGCGGCCCAGCTGGAAGATGTGCCCGATCTCGATGCCACGTGCTTGGGCCAGCGCGCCGTCGCGGCCCGCCGCCGCGCACTCGGGGCAGGGGTCGCCCTCGCGCACCTCGGCCACGTCGATGAGTCCGTCACCGGTGAAGTCACGGCCGGCGACCAGGTCGAAGACGTGCCGGCCGGGCTCGTCAGCGCCCGTGATCCACCGGGTCCCGGTGACCACCCGCGGGTCCACCAGGTACCGGATGCCCGAGGCTGACTCCGCACCCAGGGCCCCGGGCCCGATGTAGCCCTTCACCAGCGCCGGGTTGGCAGCGAAGTCCGCCTCCTCGAAGGCCACCGGCTCCCCGGGCATGAGCACCGCCTCGAGCCGCTTCATGTCGACGTCACGGTCGCCCGGCAGCCCGATGACCAGCGGGTGCGACGTGCCGTCGGGCATCAGGACCTTCACGACGACGTTCTTCAGGGTGTCACCGGCATGCCATGCGCGGTCGCCACGGGCCAGCTCCGGCCGCGAGTTGGACACGTCCACGAGGGTCTCGATGGTCGGGGTATCGGGGGTGTCCTCGACGTGCGCGGCCGGCAGCCCGTCGACGGAGATCGGCTCGGGTGCGACGCTGGCGACGGCCTCGACGTTCGCGGCGTAGTCGCACACGGGGCAGCGCACGTAGGTGTCCTCACCCACCGGACACCTGGCGAGGAACTCCTCGGAGGCCGAGCCACCCATCGCCCCGGACATGGCCGAGACGATCGTGTAGTCCAGGGCGAGCCGGTCGAACGTGGAGATGTAGGCATCGCGATGCCGGGCGTAGGAGACCTCCAGGCCCTGGTCGGTCGTGTCGAACGAGTAGGAGTCCTTCATCACGAACTCGCGCCCGCGCAGGATTCCGGCCCGCGGACGCGCCTCGTCGCGGTACTTGGTCTGGATCTGGTACAGGCTCAGCGGGAGGTCCTTGTACGAGGAGCACACGTCCTTCACGGTGAGCGTGAACATCTCCTCGTGTGTGGGCCCGAGCAGGTAGTCCGAGCCGCGGCGGTCCTGCAGCCGGAACAGGTTCGGCCCGTACTCCGTCCAGCGGTCGGTCCGCTCGTAGGGCTCACGTGGCAGCAACGCCGGGAAGTGCAGCTCCTGGAAGCCGGCCCCATCCATCTCCTCGCGCACGATCCGCTCGACGTTGCGCAGCACGCGGTAGCCCAGGGGCAGCCACGTGAAGATGCCCGGCGCGACGCGCCGGACGTATCCGGCGCGCACGAGCAGTCGGTGCGACGGGACCTCGGCGTCCGCCGGATCCTCGCGAAGCGTGCGCAGGAACAGCGTGGACATGCGGGTCAGCACGAGGGGTCTCCTCCGGTCCGGGCGACGGCGACCTCACTCCGGCGAACCGGGCGCTGGTCGAGATGCTCGGCAAGGATATCCCGGCGTGGCAGGATGGCGGCCGTGCCCGGCGAGCTGAAGGTGCTGACATCGCGCCACCTCCCGGACCTGCTGGCGCTCGTGGACCGGGACCCGGTCGCGCACTGCTTCGTCGCCTCCCGGCTGGCGGACCCCATGGACCCCTGGGCCCTCGGCGGCCTGGTCTGGGGCTGGTTCGAGGATGCCCGGCTGCGCTCGGCGATGTACACCGGGGCCAACCTCATCCCGATCGAGACGACCCCGCGCTCGCGCGCCGCCTTCGCCGACAACGCTCGACGGCTCGGCCGACGCTGCTCCTCGATCGTCGGACCGGCAGTTGAGGTGATGGACCTGTGGCGCCTGCTCGCGCCCGCCTGGGGACCGGCGCGCGAGGTCCGCGACACCCAGTACCTGATGGCCACGTCACAGCCGGCCACACGGGCACCGCACCCCGGCCTGCGTCCCCTGCGCCCCGACGAGCTCGATGTCCTGATGCCGGCGGCGGTTGCGATGTTCACCGAGGAGGTGGGCATGTCACCGGTCTCGCACGGAGGTGGCCCGGCCTACCGGGCCCGCCTGGCAGAGATCGTCCGCTCGGGCCGAGCGCTCGGCGTGGTCGAGGATGGGCGGCTGCTCTTCAAGGCCGAGATCGGCTCGGCCACGCGTCAGGCCTGCCAGATCCAGGGCGTCTGGGTGGAGCCGGGCCTGCGTGGCCGGGGACTGGGCGTGTCCGGGATGGCGGCTGTGGTCGACCATGCCCGTGAGCGGATCGCGCCGGTGGTCTCCCTGTACGTCAACGACTACAACCACATCGCGGTCGGCACCTACCTGGCAGTCGGCTTCCAGACTGTGGGCAGGTTCGCGACGATCCTGTTCTGATCGGACCAGCCCCCACCGGGACGCGGGCAGAGCGAGCAGGCTCGCAGAGAACGGGCTCGCAGAGAACCTGGTGTCATCGAGGATTACTCCGAGCGGACTCGGGGGATACTGCGTGCATGGAGTGGTTGCGCGAGAACATGAGCGCCATCGGGATCATCGTCGTGATCGCGTTGGCGCTGCCATTCGTCCTGGTCCTGTTCGGCATCGTCCTCTTCTGAGCGTCGACCTCGCAGCGGTCATCAACCGAGGTGCGGGAGGGCGCGGCCGGCGACCGGTCCCTACCGCTTCTTCCCGCCCAGGCCACGGCTGCGGATGATCGCCGAGACCTCCTGGTTGAAGACCTTCTGGATGGCCTCGGAGTCCAGCGTCCCGGAGACGGTCTGGTACCTGCCCTCAGCCATCCCGATGCAGATCCGGTGCCAGGCTGTGCCGACCGCATAGGTCACGGTCCCTGCCACCCCGCCCGTGATCGCGCCCCCGGCGAGTGTCCCGACCCCTGGGACCAGTTTGAGCAGACCGGTCGCGGCCGCGCGCCCCGCCTGGGTGGTCACTGTGGTCGCCGCCAGGCTGGCCACCGTCGCACGCTGCATCGGGATGTCGTAGACGTTGGCGATCTTGGCCATCATCCCGATCTGGATCGGGATCAGGACGGCGGCATCGGCGAACGGGATCGGGGTGAATCCCGCCCCAGTGGCCGCCGCGGCGGCGGCGTTCACCGCCTTCTCAGCAGCCTTGGCCTTGCGCTCGGGATCAATCTTCTGCGCCGCGACAAGGGCATCGGTGGCTTCGTCCGGAGCGCACTGAAAGGTGGCATCGAGCAGCTCGAGCAGACCATGCTGCTCCACTCCGGTGAAGGGATCGACCAGGGCGTTGACCATGAACGCGCGCCCGGCGTGGATGGGTAGGCCCATGGCCTCGATCTGGCGACCGAGCTCGACGGCGTCCGGCGCGACGAACAGGTGCCCGGCAGCGTCGCGACGCCCGGGCACCTGGGTCATCACGAGGATGACCGGCAGTCCCACGCCGGCCAGCTCGCGGATGAACGCAGCCTCGGTCTCCTCGAAGCGACGGTCCGTTGCGCGCACGCAGTACCAGGCAAGGTGCACCTGCTCGGCGAACGGCATCGTCCGGCTGTTGTCGATGAAGCCCGTCAGCTCGTCGATGATCCGCGTGGTGTCCCGGCCCACCTCGAGCCCCTGGGTGTCGTAGATGCCCAGCTTGCCGGTGCGGTGGACGTAGAGGTGGCTGCCCATCGTGACCGGACGACCGATGCCGGTTGCGGCCACCGACTCTCCGAAGATCGCGTTGACGAGCGTGGACTTGCCGACCCCGGTCTTGCCGAACACGGCCAGGTTGAACCGGCCGATGGTCACCTCGGCGTCAGCGAACGCGGCCTCGAACGCCTCCTGGGACCACTCCGGGGGCCGTCCAACCGGCTGGGCCGCGGGCAGGTCCCCCGGCCGGCCGGGCTCCGACGGCCTGGCCGACGCTCCGGGCTGCGGCACCCCGGGCTGCTCGCTGGTCACCGGCTCAGCCCACCGACACCGACGGGTCGCCCTCGACGTCCATCTCCTCGGCCAGGCGCATGGCCTCCTCGATCAGGGTCTCGACGATCAGTGCCTCCGGGACGGTCTTGATCACCTTGCCCTTGACGAAGATCTGGCCCTTGCCGTTGCCGCTGGCCACGCCCAGGTCGGCCTCGCGGGCCTCGCCCGGCCCGTTGACGACGCAGCCCATCACGGCGACCCGCAGCGGCACCTCCAGTCCTTCGAGGCCGGCGGTCACCTCCTCAGCCAGCGTGTAGACGTCGACCTGCGCGCGCCCGCACGACGGGCAGGACACGATCTCGAGGCCACGCTGGCGCAGGTTCAGGCTCTCCAGGATCTGCATCCCGACCTTGACCTCCTCGACCGGCGGCGCCGACAGCGAGACCCGGATCGTGTCGCCGATCCCCCGGCTGAGCAGGGCCCCGAACGCGACCGAGGACTTGATCGTGCCCTGGAACGTCGGCCCCGCCTCGGTCACCCCGAGGTGCAGCGGATAGTCGCACTGCTCGGAGAGCAGCTCGTAGGCACGCACCATCACGACCGGGTCGTGGTGCTTGACCGAGATCTTGATGTCGCGGAAGCCATGCTCCTCGAACAGGCTGGCTTCCCACAGGGCCGACTCGACCAGGGCCTCTGGGGTGGCCTTGCCGTGCTTCTTGAGCAGGCGCGGATCCAATGAGCCGGCGTTGACCCCGATCCGGATCGGGGTCCCGTGATCCCGGGCGGCGGCGGCGATCTCCTTGACCTTGTCGTCGAACTGCTTGATGTTGCCCGGGTTCACGCGCACACCTGCGCACCCAGCCTCGATCGCGGCGAACACGTACTTCGGCTGGAAGTGGATGTCAGCGATCACCGGGATCCCGGACTTGCGCGCGATCTCCGGCAACGCCTCGGCATCGTCCTGGCTGGGCACAGCCACCCGCACGACCTGGCAGCCCGAAGCGGTGAGCTCGGCGATCTGCTGGAGGGTGCTGTTCACGTCGGCGGTCAGGGTCGTGGCCATCGACTGCACGCTGATCGGCGCGTCACCGCCGACGGCGACCGGATGCGTGGGGTGCTTGAGCAGGATCTGGCGGGTGGGCCGTCGGGGGGCCAGGACGGGTGGTGGCAGGGGGGGCATTCCCAGGTTCACGCTCATGGGACAAGTATCGGTCCCGCAGCCCGATAACGCCCACTGCCGCGGTGGCCTGCTTGCCCGGGTACCGACCGGACCGCCACCGCACCGGCTCCCACCAGCCATCGCGGGGCCGTGACCGTAGGAGACCTACACCGCAGAACCTGCACGCCGACCGCGGCTGCCCTTGATCACCATCTGGACTCCTGACCAGACCAGCAGGCCCGCGAACAGGACCAGCGCCGCTCGCTCCGGCAGCCACTGGCCCAGGGCGGCGCCCAGCAGGCCCACGGGGGCCCCGACGAAACCAGCGATGAGCGCAGTGCGGACCTCGACCAGCGCGTTGCGGACGTTCGTGACCGTGGCAGTCAACGCCGTGACGACCACGACCAGCAGGCTGGTGCCCCGAGCTGTGCTGGCATCCGCCCCCGTCAGGATGATCAGGCCTGGGACCATGATGATCCCGCCGCCGACACCCAGGAGCCCGGCCAGCATCCCCGCTCCCATCCCGACGAGCACCAGGAGCGCGATCTCCCACGCCGTCGAGAGCCCAGTGAGCCCTTCGGACCCACCTCCGATGACCAACCGGGCGGCAGTGGCCAGGCTCAGGACGCCGAAGCCCAACTGGAGGGTCGGAATCGGTGTCTTCGGCAGCAACCGGGTGCCCAGCTGCCCGCCGACGACCGCACCGATCAGCATCAGCAGACCCGCCCGCACATCGATGTTGCCGTTGACGGCGTACCCGGCTGCCGAGGCCGCGGCGATCGGCACGATGGCCAGCAGGCTCGTCGCACTCGCCCGCCGTTGGTCCAGGGCGAACCACGCGACGAGCAGCGGAACCATGACGATCCCGCCGCCCACACCGAACAGGCCAGAGAGCAGGCCGGCCACTGCACCGATCGCGGCAGCGCGCAGCCATGCGGGTGCCCCCGGTGACCCCGCGGCCGGGGCAGGAGACGGGGCAGGCGTGTCCGCGGCCGACATCGGCCGGATCAGCCGTACAGGGAGATCGGGTTGATCACGTCGGCGATGATGACCACGCTCGACACGGCGATCAGGGCGATGCCGAACCCGTAGGAGATCGGGAGCAGGCGCGACACGTCGACCGGACCCGGATCCGGTAGCCCACGCCAGCGGGCCACCGTGCGCCGGGCCCCCTCGAAGACCGCACCGACGACGTGGCCGCCGTCCAGGGGCAGCACGGGCAGCAGGTTGAACAGGAACAGGAACATGTTGAGGCTGGCCATCAGGCTGATCAGCAGAGCGAGCTTGGCCTTGACCGGCTCCTCGGCCGCGACCACCTCGCCGGAGATCCGCCCGACTCCCACGACGCTCACTGGGCTGTTGGGATCGCGTTCCTCGCCGGCGACCATGTCCTTGGCCAGGTCGAAGATCCGAACCGGCAGCGTGGCCAGCGCTGCGACGCTGCGGCCGGCAACATCCCCCATCACCTCGGGCACGGCTGTGATCGGTTGTGAGACGTAGCGCGTCTGCGGGGTGACCCCGATGTAGCCGGTCGCCACGATCTCGTCGGTCAGGTATCCGTCGTCATCGACCACCGGGCGGTAGGCGGTGGCCATCGGGACCTCCACCTCACGAGACCCGGTGGCGGTCTCCAGGCCAAGGACGACCGTCGCGCCAGGGCTGGCCCGGGTCACGTCGGTCAGCTCCTGCCACACCTGCACCGGCTGGCCATCGATCGACGTGATCTGGTCGCCGGCGGAGATCCCGGCCACGACCGCAGGCGCGACCGCGTCCGACTCGGTGCACTCCGGGGCATCCCGGACCGAGGCGGGATCGGCCGCCGCCGCAGCAGCGGACTCCTGCGAGCTCATGTAGGACGGCACGCACTCGCCGACGCGGGCGACAGTCGTGGTTGGGGTCGGGATCCCGATGCCGATCATGAGGACGCCGAACAGGAAGGCGCTCAGGATCAGGTTCATGGTCGGGCCGCCGAGCATGACCACGACCTTCTTCGGTGCGCTGAGCCCGGAGAAGAGCCGCCCCTCGTCGCCGGGTTCGACCTCCTCCCAGGCTGCTGCCCGGGCCTCCTCGGCAAGCATCTGGAAGCGGCCGGTCGTACCGCGACCAGCGGTGCCCTCCGGAGCCCCCTGCGGCGCCGGGAACATGCCGATCATCCGGATGTACCCGCCCAGCGGGATCCACTTGACGCCGTACTCGGTCTCCTTGCCGCGCCGGGACCACAGGGTCGGCCCGAAGCCCACCATGTACTGGGTCACCTTCACGCCGAACGCCTTGGCCGGCACCAGGTGCCCGATCTCGTGCAGCCCGATGGAGGCACCGATGCCGAACCCAGCCAGCAGCACCCCGAGCACGAACAGCATCGGTTCCATCAGTGCACCCCCGCCGGGATCAGGTCCAGTGCCTCGGCGCGCGCCCACCGGTCAGCAGCATCCACCGCCGCCAGCGTGAAGTCGTCGCCCACGACCGGGGTGTGTCGGGCCAGCACCGCGTCGATCGTGTCGACGATACCCGTGAATCCGAGGTTCCCGTTCCGGAACGCGTCCACCGCGATCTCGTTGGCAGCGTTGAACACCGCCGGGGCGGTTCCGCCCGTCGCTCCGGCCGCACGGGCCAACCGGACGGCCGGGAAGGCCGTGTCGTCCAGCGGATCGAAGGTCCACGCGTGCGACTGGGTCCAGTCACAGGCCGGCGACGCGTCAGGGACCCGCTCGGGCGAGCCGAGCCCGAGCGAGATGGGCAGGCGCATGTCCGGGGGGCTGGCCTGTGCCACCGTCGAGCCGTCGACGAACTCCACCATGGAGTGGATCACCGACTGAGGATGGACCATCACGGCGATCCGGTCCATCGGGATGTCGAACAGCAGGTGGGCCTCGATGACCTCCAGCCCCTTGTTGACCAGGGTCGCGGAGTTGATCGTGATGACCGGGCCCATCGACCAGGTCGGGTGGGCCATCGCCTGCTCGGGCGTCACGTCGGCCAGCTGGGCACGGTTCCGGCCCCGGAAGGGACCGCCGCTGGCGGTCAGCACAAGTCGACGGACGTCCTCGGCTCGGCCGCCGGCCAGGCACTGCGCAAGTGCCGAGTGCTCGGAGTCCACGGGGACGATCTGGTCGGCACCGGCCGCGGCCTTCACGAGGGGACCACCGATGATCAGCGACTCCTTGTTGGCCAGTGCCAGGCGATGCCCGGCACGCAGCGCCGCAAGAGTGGGCGCCAGGCCCACGGCCCCGGTCATGCCGTTGAGGACCACGTCACACGGCCGCGCCGCCAGCTCTGCGGAGGCCTCGGCCCCAGTGAGCACCTCCGGGCGCCGCCCAACGGGCAGTAGCCCGGCGAGGGCCGCCTCGAGGGCCCGGGCCTGCTGCGGGTCGGCGATGGCCACCACCCGAACGTCGAAGGCCGCTGCCTGCTCGGCGAGCAGGGTGCTGTTCGCGCCGCCGGCGGCCAGGCCGACCACGCGGAACCGGTCAGGATTGCGCCGGATCACGTCCAGCGCCTGGGTACCGATCGAGCCGGTGCTCCCCAGCAGGGTGACGTCCCGGCGCGCAGTCATGGGTCCATTGTCGCCGATCCTCGGCCTGGAGGCACCCATGCGCCCGGATGGGGTCACAGGCTTTCGGGAACCGAACGCCGCCCTGACATCCATCAGGGCTGGACGAGCAGGCACGCCCACATGGGGCGCGACGGATTTCGTCGCAATGCAGCACCCGCATGACGGATACAGCGGCATTAGTCGCAACATGCAGACGAAACCGCGTCTTGATCAGTCTCGCGTCGATCGTGCCGAGCGCGTACTCTGGGACCGGACCTGCACCCGTCGCGCCATCTCTCTGGGAGACCCCATGACCCTCGACGTCGCCGCCATCCCCGGTGGACCCACCCTCCCCCAGGAACGCCGCCTCGTCACCGCGATCCCCGGTCCGCGCAGCATCGAGCTGCAGGTCCGCCGCGCCCAGGCTGTGTCCGCCGGGGTCGGAGGCACGCTCCCGGTGTACATCGTCGCCGCCGGCGGCGGGGTCCTGCTCGACGTCGACGGCAACTCGCTGATCGACATGGGGTCAGGCATCGCCGTCTCCTCCGTCGGCAACTCCGCTGCCCAGGTTGTGGCCAACGTCCAGCGCCAGGTGGCCGAGTTCACGCACACCTGCTTCATGGTCACGCCCTACGAGTCCTACGTCGCGGTCTGTGAGCAGCTCAACGAGCTGACCCCCGGCGATCACGTCAAGCGCTCGGCGCTGTTCAACTCGGGCGCGGAGGCCGTGGAGAACGCGGTCAAGATCGCCCGCGCCCACACGCGTCGCCAGGCGGTCGTGGCCTTCGAGCACGGGTACCACGGCCGGACCAACCTGACCATGGGGCTGACCGCCAAGAGCATGCCCTACAAGCACTCGTTCGGCCCCTTCGCCCCGGAGATCTATCGCGTTCCGCTGAGCTACCCCTTCCGTGACGGCCTGAGCGGCGCTGAGGCGGCCGCACGCGCGATCAGCCGCATCGACAAGGAGGTCGGCGCCGAGAACGTGGCTGCCATCATCATCGAGCCGATCGCCGGTGAGGGCGGCTTCATCGTCCCCGCTGAGGGCTTCCTGCCCGAGCTGGTCGAGTTCTCCCGGGCACACGGCATCGTGTTCATCGCCGACGAGATCCAGACCGGCTTCTGCCGGACCGGCGAGTGGTTCGCCTGCGACCACGAGGGCATCGTGCCCGACCTGATCACGACCGCCAAGGGCATCGCCGGCGGACTGCCCCTGGCCGCGGTCACCGGCCGTGCCGAGATCATGGACTCCGTGCATGTCGGCGGGCTCGGGGGCACCTACGGCGGCAACCCGGTCGCCTGCGCCGCCGCTCTTGGGGCCATCGCCGAGATGCGCGACCAGGACCTGAGCGCCGCCGCCCGCCGGATCAGCGCGGTCATGCTGCCCCGACTGGGCGAGATCGCCGAGAACACGGGCCGGATCGGTGACATCCGGGGCCGCGGCGCCATGATCGCTGTGGAGATCGTCGTGCCGGGCTCGTCCGAGGCCGACCCGGCATCCACCGCCGCGGTGGCGAGGGCCTGCCATGCCGCCGGCGTGGTCGTCCTGACCGCCGGGACCTACGGCAACGTACTGCGCTTCCTGCCGCCCCTGGTCATGGGCGAGCACCTGCTCGAGGAGGCGCTGACGGTGATCGAGAAGGCCTTCAACGACCTGGGCTGACCCTTCACCGCGCCAGCCAACCGGAACGGTCCGTGGCTCAGCGGGTCGCGAGCTGCACGATCGTCAGGGTGCCGAACACCACGGCCATGATCACCATGAACCGCCGCACCATGGCGCCCTCATCGCGCATGCCCGTCAACTGGATGGACAGCACGAAGAAGATCGTCATCCCCAGCGTGAACTCGAGCATCGGGCAAGTGAACCACGGCGCCGGCGACCCGGTCAGGAACGGGGCGTGCGCTCCTGGACGACCCACTTCTCCCCGTACCCGTCGCGCAGCAGCTCGAGGAAGGGATTCGGGTCGAAGGACTCGGGCCCGCACACCCCGCTGCCCGACCAGGTCCCGTCCGCGAGCAGCTCAAGGGCGACCACGGGGTTCATCGCCGTCTGCCAGACGACCGCCTGGGCTCCGTACTCGGCCATCGTCCACTCGTTGTCCGCGACGTGGTAGATGTACACCTCGCGTGGCCGGCCGTCCTTGCCTGTGCCGGTCACCCAGAGCCCGGCACAGGTCTTGCCGGTCATCCGATCGCCCAGGGTGAGCGGGTCGGGCAGACATGCAGCCACGACATCGCGGGGTGAGACCAGCTGCCCCCGCACACTCACCGGCTCGGTCCGGTCCAGGCCGAGCTTGTTCAGCGTGCGCAGGACCTCGATGAACTCGTCGCCCAGGCCGAACTTGAAGGTGACGCGCCTGGCATCGAGCTCCCGCGGCATCAGCACGACCTCCTCGTGCTCGACGTTGACGCACTCGACCGGTCCGATCCCCTCAGGGAAGTCGAACACCTCAGGCTCGCTGAACGGCTCCGTCGTGAAGAACCCACGGTCCCGCTCCCAGATCAGTGGCGGGTTGAGGCACTCCTCGATGGTGGTCCAGATGGAGAAGGAGGGGGCGAAGTCATAGCCGCGGACGACCAGGTTCGATGCGTCCCGGACCCCGAGCTCGTCGATCTCGCTGAACAGCTCATCCGCGGCGTACCGGGCGAAGACATCGGCCAGGCCCGGCTCGACGCCCATCCCGACCAGCGCCAGCTGCCCAGCCGCCACCCACTGCGCGGACTGCGCGAACTGCGCGTCGCCCAGCATCACGCCGGGCAGGGAGTAGGGCTGCTCGTCATGGCGCGTGGACAGGCTCATGGCCGTATCCATGTAGGTGGCGCCAGCGGCGAACGCCCCCTCGAAGATGGGCATGACGTACCGAGGGTCCACCGCGTTGAGAACGTGGGTGATCCGATGCTCACGGCACAGGTCCGTGACGTTGGCTGCGGCACCGGCGTCGACCTGAGCCGCGGAGAATCGGGGGTCGGCGATCTGCGAGACGATCGCCCGCGCCCGCTCGCGGTCGTAGTCAGCGATCACCATCGCCTCGAAGAAGTGACGGCGGGCGGCGATGAGGCCGGCTGAGGATCCGACACCCCCGGCGCCGACAACGAGGATTCGCATACTGTGCCCCTTCTGACGTGGGCGGCGCGAGTGTCCACCGCCTTCTGCGTGGGACATTGGCACACTGGATCGTCGATAGCCAGCCGATCGGCCCCGCGACGGCATCGGCGGGTCCCCGTGGCTGGCGTGGGCCGGGTGACCACCATCCCGCGGTCGTCCCCGTCCAGGGGACCGCCGGCCGGGAACTGGCCCGCTTGCGGGTCACTGCCCCGCGGGCCGGCCGCCCAGCAGGGGCGCACGCGGGTCCCAGGTGGTGCCATCCCGCTCATCCGTGCGGCGCCGTGCGATCCCCGACAGCGCCTCGAGCACCACCCGGTTGCCGAGCAGGGCCGTGATGTCCGCATGGTCGTAGGGCGGAGACACCTCAACAACGTCCACGCCCATGACCGGAAGCTCGTAGCAGATCCGTCGGACGGCGTCGAGCAGCTGCCTTGAGCTCAGGCCGCCAGGCTCCGGTGTCCCGGTCCCGGGCGCGTGGCCGGGGTCACAGACATCGATGTCGACGGACAGGAACACGCCGTCGCAGTCGTCGAGGGCGATCTCGAAGACCTCGGTCAGGCACTCGTCGAGCCCCCGATTGACGATCTCGGTCATCTCGAAGCTGCGCATCCGCTGCTCGGCCATCCAGTCGAGGATGTCCGGGGGCGGCCAGTAGCCACGCAGGCCAACCTGCAGGAATCGGTCGCCCCGGGCCGCGCCCGACTCGATCAGCCGGCGCATCGGCTGTCCGTGACCGATGAGCGACCCGAACTCGATGTCCCCGGTGTCGGCATGTGCGTCGAAGTGGATCACCGACACCCGGCCCCAGCTGTCGGCGCCACGGGCCACCCCGGTGACATCGGGCCAGGTGACGGTGTGGTCGCCGCCGAGGATCAGCGGGATCGCACCGCTCTGGGCCACTGTGGTCACCGCAGCCTCGAGGTCACGGCACGAGCGCGCGGCGTCCCCGGAGTACATCTGCACGTCACCGGCATCCACGACGGCCAGGTCCGCCAAGCCGTCGACCCGCATGGCAAGGGACGGTCGCGACCCGTCGTGGCCCAGGTAGCAGGTCTCCCGCATCGCCCTGGGGCCGAACCTGGCACCTGACCGGTAGGACGTGCCGCCGTCGAAGGGCGCACCGAGGATCACCACATCGGCCTGCGCCCAGGACTCCGGGTCGTCGAGGTCAGCCCTCGGGACACCGAGGAAGGTGATGTCCGGACCGAACTGCGTCCCATAGCGCGCCATGCGTCGAACACTAGCGAAGGTGGGCAATCTCACACCGGTCGGACGTTAGCCGTGGGACCGCGCCGGGCATCACACGAGCACGGGTCGCTACCCCGGGTGTACGAGGGGTCATCCGGGTCGGCGGCCCTGTTCACTGCCTGGGCGATCGGGACCGGATCAGGGCTTCGGCGCGATCCGCGAGTCCCACCAGGAGCGCTCCTCGAGGAACATGTCGTCGCCGTCGAACTCCATGCAGCAGGATCCGATGATCCCGTAGCAGTCCTCGCACAGCCACGTCGAGCCGATGCCGAACACAGCAACCCCGCCGCAACGTGTGCAGGCGCGGTCAGTGGCGTCCATGGGGACCTCCTCGTGGGTCTTGATCGTCCCACCGGCGACCGCACCCGGCAAGGCCCGGGCTTCGTCGTGTCGCTGCCCGGCAGCAGGCAACCCGGCGTGCCGGGGCCTACTCTCAGCGGCACCGACCAGTTGGGGGTTGCACATGCGCGCGCGCGAATCGGCAGGACCTGCTTCACCGGGCTCAGCAAGGGCTCCGCGTCGGCTGATCGCAGCCACGACCGGGGTGTTGGCGCTGGCGCTGGTCGCGCCGAGCGCCGCCCCCGCCGGCCCGGCGGTCACCTCGGCCCCCGCAGCCGCTCGTGCCGCGGCCGTGACGGCCCCCCGTGTGCCTGCGGCTCTCCCGACACCTGCACTCCCCGGCGGCGGGACGAGGATCTTCAAGGGAAAGTCCTACGTGGCGCTGTACGGCCATCCCGGGACCCGAGTCCTCGGCGTTCTCGGTGAGCAGGGGACGGCCGCGACGATCCGGCGGGCCAAGCGGGTCGCCGCCACCTACCAGCCCCACACCAGGCGGCGCGTCGTGCCCGCGCTGGAGATCATCGCGACGATCGCGTCGGCGTCCGCGGGGCGGGATGGTGACTACTCAGCCGAGTCCCCCGTCTCGAAGCTGCGTCCCATGGTGAACGCAGCTGGGCGCAAGGGTGTCTACGTCGTGCTCGACCTGCAGCCCGGTCGGACGGACTTCCTGACCCAGGCCAAGCGCTACAGGTCCCTGCTGCGCAAGCCGCACGTCGGCCTCGCGCTGGATCCCGAGTGGCGGCTCAAGCCCGGCCAGCGGCACCTGCGTCAGATCGGTTCGGTCAGTGCTGCGGAGATCAACCGCGTCATCAGGTGGCTCTCCCGGCTGACGCGCACCAATGACCTGCCCCAGAAGATGCTGCTGCTGCATCAGTTCCGTACGTCGATGATCACCAACCGCTCCACGGTGGACACGTCGCGCCCCGAGTTGGCCCTGGCCATCCAGATGGACGGACTCGGCTCCCAGCCGGCAAAGCGCGCCACCTGGCGGGCGCTGCGCCAAGGTGCCCCGAAGGCGATCAGGTTCGGCTGGAAGAACTTCATCGATGAGGACCGGCCCATGATCGGCCCGAAGGCCACGATGGCCATCAAGCCCGAGCCGCGCTGGGTGTCCTTCCAGTAGCGGGCCGAACCGTCGCCTCACCCCATCCGGTCTCACCCCATCCGGCCTCGCGGTCGGGGCGGTCAGCCGTGCGTCGGGAACCCCAGGTTGATGCCGCCGTGGCTCGGGTCGAGCCAGCGCGACGTCACGACCTTGCCCCGGGTGAAGAAGTGCACGCCCTCGGTGCCGTGGGCGTGCGTGTCGCCGAACAGCGAGGACTTCCAGCCGCCGAATGAGTAGTAGGCCATCGGCACCGGGATGGGCACGTTGATGCCGATCATGCCGACCTCGACCTCGTCCTGGTAGCGACGCGCGGCACCACCGTCGTTGGTGAAGATCGCCGTGCCGTTGCCGTACGGGTGCCCGTTGACCAGCGCGAGTGCCTCGTCGTAGGTGTCGACGCGCACCACGGACAGCACGGGGCCGAAGATCTCGTCGCTGTAGATGCTCATGTCCGCGGTGACGTTGTCGAACAACGTCGGTCCGAGCCAGAAACCGTCGGCGTCGCCATCGACAACGGGATCCCGACCGTCCACGACCACCGTCGCGCCGGCGGCCTCGCCGGCATCCACGTACGAGGCGACCTTGTCGCGGTGCACACCGGTGACCAGTGGGCCCATGTCGCAGCCACGGCGGCCGTCACCGGTCCGCAGCGTCGCCATCCGCTCGGCGATCCGTTCCACCAGCGGCTCGGCAACGTCACCGACAGCCACCAGCACCGAGATGGCCATGCACCGCTCACCTGCGGACCCGAAGCCCGCATTGACCGCGGCATCGGCGGCCAGGTCGAGGTCGGCATCGGGCAGGACGACCATGTGGTTCTTCGCACCGCCGAGGGCCTGGACGCGCTTGCCGTGGGCGGTCCCGGTCTCGTAGACGTACTTGGCGATGTTCGTCGAACCCACGAAGGAGATCGCCTTGACCTCGGGGCTGGTGAGCAGTGCGTCGACGGCCACCTTGTCGCCGTGCACGACGTTGAACACGCCGTCGGGCAGCCCGGCCTCCTTCCACAGCTCGGCCACGAAGTTGGTGGCACTCGGGTCCTTCTCGCTGGGCTTGATGACAACGGTGTTGCCGGCCGCGATGGCAATCGGGAAGAACCACATCGGCACCATGGCCGGGAAGTTGAACGGCGAGATGATCCCGACAACGCCCAGCGGCTTGCGCAGTGAGTACACGTCGACGTTGGCCGACACCCCGGAGGAGTACCCCCCCTTGAGCAGGTGCGGGATACCGCAGGCGAACTCGACGACCTCCAGCCCGCGGGTCACCTCACCGAGCGCATCGGAGAGCACCTTGCCGTGCTCCTCGGTGATGATCGCGGCCAACTCCTCCTTACGCTCATTGAGCAACTCGCGGAAGGCGAACATGGTCTGCGCGCGCTTGGTCAGCGACGTGCGCCCCCACTGCCCGAACGCAGCCCTCGCGGCCTCGATCGCCTCGTCCATCACCCGCACCGAGGCGAAGTCGACGGTCCCGCTCACGGCACCGGTCGCCGGGTCGTAGATGTCACCGCTGCGCTCCGGGTCGATCAGGTCGACCGCCTTGTCGCGCAGGGCGCTGAGCGCCGCCCCGACCTTGTCCGGCTGCGCCTCGGCCTCGGGGGCGACATACGGTGCGCCGTTGATCCAGTGGGTGACGTGCTTCATGTCGGCCTCTCGTTCGGTGAGCGGTGCTCGGTCAGTGGGTCAGGTCAGGCAGTGGGTCGGATGGTGTCCTGGCTCATCCGGTGCAGCAGCGGGCCGCTGGATGCCGGCAGTGGTGCCGCTCATGAGTCGAACCCCAGCCCGAAACGGTCCAGCGTCCGCAGCCAGAGGTTGCGCCGCCCGCCAGAGTTGTCTGCGTTGTCCAGTGACCACCGCGTCATGGCCACCGCGGAGCTGCGGATGGGCTCGGGCGGGAAGGGCATGGGCTTGGTCCGCGCCATCGTCAGGCGGGTGCGCTCGGTCTCCCGCCCCGCGAGCAGGTCGAGCATCATCTGGGCGCCGAAGCGGGTGGCCCCGACGCCCAGGCCGGTGTACCCGACGCTGTAGGCGACCCGCCCACCCATCGCGGTGCCCCAGAAGGCGGTGAACCGCGAGCAGGTGTCGATCGCCCCACCCCATGCGTGTGAGAATCGCAGCCCTTCGAGCTGGGGGAAGGTGGCGAAGAAGTTCTCGGCCAGCACGGCGTAGGTGGCGTCGTCCCGATTGAGCTCGGGACCCATCTGACTGCCGTAGTGGTAGATCGCCTCGAAGCCGCCCCACAGCAGACGACCGTCGACGGTGGGCCGCGTGTAGTGGAACTGGTTGTTGGTGTCACCCACGCCGCCGCCGAACTCCCAGCCGATGGAGGCGCGCTGCGCAGCGGTCAACGGTTCGGTCATGAGTGCGTAGTCGTACACCGGGATGATGTACGGGCGCACCCGACGCAGCAGGTTCGGGAAGGCACTGGTGCCGATCGCCACCTGTCCGGCGGTCACCGTGGCATGCGGGGTGCGCAGCGTGAGCGCGCTGCCTGTCGACTCCAGGGATTCGACCGGGGAGAACTCATGCACCCGCACGCCCAGGGAGCGGATCACGCGCGCCAGCTCCCAGTTGAGCTTCGCGGGATCCACGAGGGCCACGCCTTCGCGGTCAAGGACACCGCCCTCGTACAGCGGCGAGTTCACCATCGCCCGGGTCGCCGGGCCGTCGAGGAACTCCAACTGCTCGCCGAACGGGGCCGCGAGCTCAGGCAACTCCGCGAGCTCCTCCACCTGGTAGGCCTCAGTCGCCACGTCCAGCTCGCCGGTCCGGGCGAAGTCCACATCCATGGCGTAGCCGGAGATCGTGTCCTGGATCTCGTCGAGGTTCGCACGACCCTGCCGGGTCAGCTCCCCCATCTCCTCGGGCCACCGGGACATCCCGTTGCCGAAGCCGTGGGTGATCGACGATGCCATGAAACCGCCGTTGCGACCCGACGCGCCCTCGGCGATCTGGGCGGCCTCCAGCACCAGCACGTCGAGGCCGGGATCGGCCTCCTTGGCCAGCAGTGCGGTCCACAGCCCGGTGTAGCCCCCGCCCACCACGACCAGGTCGGCGGTCGTGTCGGCTACCAGCGACGGCGTGGGTTCGGGGCGATCTGGTCGATCCAGCCAGAATGGGGCGTGCGTGACATCAGCCAGGGACTCCCGCGAGGAGGGGCGGACAGCGGTTCGTGAGTACGGCACGAGATATCGCACTCCCAGTCAGCCGCCCCGGGTCCTCCGGACGATACGGCCGCGCGGTTGGTGGTCGCTTGCCACACGGTGCACCGCAGCGCACTCAGTGTAGCGGCGCATGGCCACGCAAGCGAAGACGCGCACCGGCGCCGGACGCCCGCGCCGGGGGACCCGTCGCTGTGACCCCCGATCCACTAGATTGGCGCTCGTCCACCGCACGCACCGCGCGCCGATCTGATGCGCCGCACGCCCCTGACGGGAGGTGCCCATGACCGAGCCCTCGGTTGGCGACCCCTTGTCGATGCACGACCCGCGGCGCGTGGGGCCGTGGACCATCCACTCCCGGTTGGGCGCCGGCGGGATGGGCGTGGTCTTCTACGCCTCCTCGCCCGAGCACCAGGGCATCGCACTGAAGGTCATCCATCCGGGGCTGCTCGATGCCCCGGGCACGCGCGACCGCTTCCGCCGTGAGGTGGCGATCCTGAGCTCGGTGCGCGATGCGCACATCAGCGAGTTCCTGGCCGCGGACCTGGAGTCCGAGCCCGCGTGGCTGGCCATCGAGTACGTGAGCGGGCCCACGCTGCGCGACGAGGTCGCCGCACACGGCCCCCTGTCCGAGGACGCCTGGTGGGCCCTGGCACAGGGGATGGCACAGGCGCTGGCTGTCCTGGACACGCGCCGGATCACGCACCGTGACCTGAAGCCCGGCAACGTGATCCTCAGCCAGCGGGGCCCCGAGCTCATCGACTTCGGCATTGCCCATCCTGAGGACGCGACCTCACTGACCGCAACCGGGCTGGTGACCGGCAGCCCTGCGTGGCTGTCCCCCGAGCAGGCGACCCTGGACCCGATCGGGCCGCCCAGCGACATCTTCGCCCTCGGCTCGATGCTGGCCTACGCCGCGACGGGTCGACCCCCGTTCGGCGAGGGGGCCGCAGTGGCGGTCCTGATGAGCATCGCCACCAAGGAACCCGAGCTCGAGGGGATCGACCCTGCCCGTGCAGCCCTGCTGCGCCGCATGATGGCCAAGGACCCCACCCGCCGACCCACCGCCAGCCAGGTGCTCGACTGGATCCGCGGGCATGACCAGGCGGACTCGACGCTGACCGATGGCGCGGCACCCACGTCGGTCAGGCCTGCCGTGGCCCCGACCCCAGCGCACGGGCTTCCCACGCAGGTGGCCCCTGTGGCCGTACCGCCGGCACTCGGCACCCCGGAGACACCGCCCCCACCGCCCCCACCGCCGCCCACGCCAGCCGCCACCCCGACCCGGGTCGCCCAGCCGGCGCCTGCTCCCCTGCCCGCCCCGCCGGTGCGAACCCTCGGCGCCGTGGGACCGCGCACTGCAGCGGCCCGCCAGCGACGCGCCCGGCGCCGACGCATCGTGGTGGTGGTGCTGGGTGCACTGGCGCTGATCGTCGCCGGATGGCTGGCAGTCCAGTCGCTGGACAGCGCCACGACGGACAACGGATCGAACTCCCAGGGCGGCTCGCAACCCGGTTCGGCGTCCGCGGCCCCACCTGCGCCCGGCTCTGACCAACTGCGCGCCGGGCCGTGGCTGCTGGAGCGCTATGCATTGGACAACCGGAACCAGGGCCTGACGATCGCCGGCACCGTGCGCAACACCGGCGACCAGCCGGCATCCGCTGATCTCACCGCCTGGGTCTATCTGGGCAGCGATTCCCTGGGCTCGGTCAGCGCCACCGTCACCGACGTCCCCGCCGGCGAGGCGGTGCAGGTCACGATGACCGGTGACGCCATCTGGACACCGGGCGACAAGACCCTCCTGCTCGAGGCGGGCTGACCGGACTGCAGGCCGTCAGTTGCCGATCACCGACTGGTAGATGCGGCTGTACTGCACCTCCTCCTCGGGAGTCAGCCACTTGAAGGCCGTGATGTTGGCGAGGTCCTCGTCGGTCGGGAAGATGAAGGGGTCATCGACCAGGTCCGGGTCGATCTTCTCCATCGCCTCCTGTGCTCCCGCGACGGGTGAGATGTAGGCCACCCATGCCGCGACCTCGGCCGCGATCTCAGGGTCGTAGTACCAGTTCATGAGTTGCTCGGCGTTTGCCATGTGCCGCGCCATGGCCGGCACCATCATGTCGTCGGTCCACAGCAGGCCGCCGGACTCGGGGATCACGAACTTGTACGGCTTGCCCTCCAGGGCAATATCGCCTGACCACGAGAACGCGGCCACGACGTCGCCGGTGAGCATGGAGGGGATGTAGTCGTTGCCGGTCACCTGCCGGATCTGCCCGGAGTCGATCTGGGCCTGGATCTCGGCGGCGGCAGCGTCGAACTCGTCCTGGGTGAAGTTCGCGGGGTCGGCGCCCAGCGACTGCATCACGAGTCCCATCGAGTCGCGCATCTCGGCCAGGATCGTGACGCGGCCCTTGAGAGCCGGATCCCACATCTCCTCGACCGTGCGGATCTCGGACTTGCCCGTCAGCTCCTTGAGGAGCTTGGAGTTGAACCCGATCCCCGTGTAGCCCCCCTGCCAGGGCAGGCTGTGGTCGCGATCCGGGTCGAATGCCACGTTCTGGAGGCTGGGAATCAGGTTGTCGGCGTTGGGCATGTTGCTGCGATCGAACTGCTGGGCGAAGCCCTGACGGGTCCAGAGCGCAGCCATCCAGTCGGTGAGCACCACCAGGTCGCGGCCGATGTCCTGACCGGCCTCGAGCTGCGGACGGACCTTGGCGGCGAACTCAGCTGTGTCGTTGATGTCCTCGCGCAGCTCCACGTTGATCCCGGTGGCCTCCTCGAAGCGTTCCAGGGTCGGCCGGTTGCCATCATCGTCCTCGTCGATGTACTCAACCCACGACGACCAGACGAGCTCCTTCTCCGTGGCCGACTGGTCCGGCTGGGTCTTGGCGGCGACGTTGCCGTCCGTGCGGGAGCCGCTGGGAGCTGGTGTGGTCGACGTGCCCCGCGCACCACACGCGGCAGCCACGAGCGCTGCCCCGCCGATGCCGGCCGACTGCAGCAGCCTGCGCCGCGGCAGCACCAGCCCGGATCGTGGCGTGCTCAGGTTCTTCATGAGTGTCCCTCCCTCGTTCCCGAATGCCTCGTCGAAGCATTGTCCCTGACCGGCCCCAGCCAGCCGCAGGGGCCCACGTGCTCAGCAGAGATCAACTCTTGGCCCGCCGCCGCGACGCGCTCACGATCTGCGCGATCAGGACGATCGCCAGTGCCCCGAAGAACATGATCGAGGCGATCACGTTCACCTGCGGTGGGATGCCCCGCTGCGCAGCGCCCCAGATGTACATCGGGAAGGTCACCGTTGAGCCCGAGTTGAAGTTGGTGATGATGAAGTCGTCGAAGGACAGCGAGAATGCCAACAACGCCGCGCCGGCGATCCCGGGCGCCACCAGCGGCAGGGTGACATATCGGAACGTCGCCTTCTCATCGGCGTAGAGGTCCATCGCTGCCTGCTCGATGCGTGGATCCAGCCCGGACAGTCGGGCCTTCACCGTCACGACCACGAAGCTGATCACGAACATGATGTGGGCGATCAGGACCGTCCAGAAGCCCAGCGGCATCGACCATGAGCCCACGTACATGTTCAGGAACAGCGCCAGCAGCGAGGACCCGAGCACGACCTCGGGGGTGGCCATCGGCAGGAAGATCAGCAGGTTGGTCGTCGAGCGTCCACGGAAGCGGTGGCGGACCATCGCGAAGGCGATCATCGTGCCCATGATCGTGCCGACCACCGTGGCGAAGAAGGCGATGCTGGCGCTGACCTGCACCGACCCACAGATGGTCGGGTCCTTGCAGATGTTCAGCCAGGCATCGAGGGAGAACTCGTTCCAGCGGGTGTTCTGCCGTCCGATCGGCTTGTTGAAGGAGAACAGCACGACGATAGCCACGGGCAGGAACATGTAGATCAGCGCGAGCAGGGTGTAGGCGGCCAGTGCATGCTCGCGGATCCACGTCAGGGTCCGCTGCACCGGTGACAATCGCGCGGGCTCCAGCTCGTCAACGCCCGGCTCGACCTGGGTGGTGGCCATCAGAGCAGATCCTCCGTCCCGGCCCGGCGCACGTATATGAACACGAGCACCAGGATCGAGGCCATCAGCAGGAAGCTCAGTGCCGAGGCGATCGGGTAGTCACGCACGATGATGAACTGGCTGTCGATCACGGAGCCGACCATGCGGTCCTTGGTCGAACCCAGCAGCTTGGCGTTGATGTAGTCACCTGCGGCGGGGATGAAGGTCAGCAGCGTGCCGGCCACGACACCGGGCAGGGAGAGCGGCCAGATGACCTTGCGGAAGGTCGTGAAGGCCGTCGCATAGAGGTCCGCGCCGGCCTCGGCGAGCCGCGGGTCGATCTTGTCCAACGACGCGTAGAGCGGCAGGATCATGAACGGCAGGAAGTTGTAGGTGATCCCGGTGACCACGGCCAGCGGCGTGTTCAGGATGCGGTCCTGGGGCAGCAGGTTCAGGGTGTTCAGCGTCTCCACGATCCAGCCCTGATCGGCCAGGATGGTCTTCCACGCGTTGGTCCTGATCAGGAACGAGGCGAAGAACGGGGCGACCACCAGCACGAGCAGCAGGGCCTTCCAGCGCCCGGCCTTGAAGGCGATGAAGTAGGCCACCGGGTAGGCGATGATCAGCCCGATGAGGGTGGCGACCCCGGCGTAGATGAACGACCGGATGAACTGCTCGCTGTAGCGGCTGAGCGCCTCCGAGTAGTTGGCGAAGTCCCAGTTGAAGTAGTAGCCGTCATTGGGGTTGTCGCTGACTGGTGACTGCAGCGAGGTCAGGAACAGCGACACCAGCGGCAGCACGAAGAAAACCGCGAGCCAGGCCATGCCCGGCAGCAGCAACCAGTACGGCGTCCAGCGACCCTTCAGCAGGCCCTTGGCCGGCGTGGCCGGCTGCGGGACATCCGGGATCTCGATGGCCGGGCTGCTGGACGGGATCTGCATGGATCAGCCCTGCCCGGCAGGTGTCGGGGCCTTGCCCGCAACGGCGTCGGACGCGCTGTAGTGGCCGACCTCGCGCAGCTCCTTGTCGAGCCCCGCGTTGAGGTCGTCGTTGCCGTCGAGGCCGAACGTGTGCCGCGGATCCCAGGACAACGTGACCTCCTCGCCCACCCGGGGGCGCGAGCCCGCACTCAGGTTCTGCTCGAAGGCGATCACCTCCTGGCCCCACGGCGCGGCCACGAGGTACTGGGTGGACACCCCGACGAAGGACGCATCGGTGATCGTGCCCACCAGGGTGTTGCGCCCCGCCGGGACCTCATCATCGCCCCGGTGCAGCGCCAGCTTCTCGGGTCGGACACCCAGGATGATCTTGTCCGACGTGGTCGCGCTCTTGTCCTTGGGCAGGGTGAAGACCTGGTCGAAGGCCTTCACGGTGATCACGTCGCCGGACTCGACGACGTCGCCCGGGAACATGTTGGACTGGCCGAGGAAGTTGGCCGCGAAGGCCGTGTGTGGTGCGTCGTAGATCTCCTGCGGCTCGCCGAGCTGCTCGATCCGGCCCTCGTTCATCACCGCGATGGTGTCGGCCATGGTCATGGCCTCCTCCTGGTCGTGGGTGACGTGCACGAAGGTGATCCCGACCTCCGTCTGGATGCGCTTGAGCTCGATCTGCATCTGTCGCCTGAGCTTGAGGTCCAGGGCACCGAGCGGCTCGTCGAGCAGCAGCACGTCGGGACGATTGATGAGGGCCCGGGCCAGGGCGACGCGCTGCTGCTGGCCGCCGGACATCTGGGCCGGCTTGCGCCGTGCCAGCGGTGCGAGCTCCACCAGTTCGAGCATCTCGGTGACCTGGGCGTCGACGTTCTTGATGCCCCGGCGACGCAGCCCGAACGCGACGTTCTCGAAGATGTCCATGTGCGGGAACAGCGCGTAGCTCTGGAAGACCGTGTTGACCGGGCGCTTGTACGGGCGCAGGCCCGTGATGTCGCGGTCCCCGATCCGGATCATCCCCTGCGTGGGGACCTCGAGCCCGGCCACCATCCGCAGCGTGGTCGTCTTGCCGCAACCCGATGGGCCGAGCAGCGCGAAGAAGGAACCGGCCGGGATGGTCAGCGAGATGTCATCCACCGCAGCGTGATCGCCCCACCGCTTGGTCAGCCGAACCAGATGCAGGTCCTCAACGTCGTTCTTCGCGGGTTCGGTGGTCACCGGTTCGCTTCCTTCCGTGCTCGCGCCCGAGCGGTCAGTTGCCGATCAGGGACTGGAAGGCCTGGTCGTAGGCCCCCTGCTCCGAGGGGGTCAGTGCCTTGAACACGCTCACGTTGCCCAGGTCCTCATCCGTCGGGAATATGTACTTGTTGTCGACCAGCTCAGGATCGATCTTCTCCATGGCCGCCTGCGCGCCCACGACCGGGCAGATGTACTGGACCCAGGCGGCGACCTCAGCCGCGACCTCGGGATCGTAGTAGTAGTCCATGACCTTCTGGGCATTGCCGAGGTGGCGTGCCATCGCCGGCACGAGCAGGTTGTCGGTCCAGAGCATGCCACCGGACTCGGGGATCGTGAACCCGAACGGATCGCCGAGGGCCACGACATCACCGGACCAGCCGAAGGCCGCCACAACGTCACCGGTCTCAAGTGCGGTGAGGTAGTCGTTGCCGGTCACCTGGCGGATCTGCCCGTTGTCGATCTGCTCCTGGACGGCCGCGACAGCCTCATTGAAGTCATCCTCGGTGAAGTTCTCCGGGTCGTCACCCTGGGCGAGCAGCATCAGGCCCATCGTGTCGCGCATCTCGGCCAGGATCGTGACGCGGCCCCTGAGCGCCGGGTCCCACATCTCATCGATGGTCCTGATCTCGCGCTTGCCAGTGAGTTCCTCCAGCGTCTTGGCGTTGAATCCCAGGCCTGCGTAGCCGCTCTGCCAGGGCAGGGTCATGGTGCGCTCGGGGTCGAACGGGATGCCCTTGAGCCGCTCGATCATGTTGCTCGAGTTGGGCACCTCGTTCCGGTCGAACGGGAGCGCGTAGCCCTGCCGGATCCACTCGGCTGCCATCCAGTCGGTGAGGACCACCAGGTCCCTGCCGATGTCCTGGCCGGCCTGCAGCTGCGGGCGCACCTTCGCGTAGAACTCCGCGTTGTCGTTGATGTCCTCCCGGTAGTCCACTGCGATGCCCGTCTCGGCGGTGAACCGGTCCAGGGTCGGGCGATTTCCGTCGTCGTCCTCGTCGATGTACTGCACCCAGGACGACCAGGCCAACTCCTTCTCGGTGTCCGACTGGTCGGGCTGGCTCTTGGCCTCGACGGCGCCCGACGCGCTGGCGCCGCCGCCACCACCCCCACCACCAGCTCCGCAGGCCGCGGCCACCATCGCCGCGCCGCCGATGCCGGCAGCCTGCAGCACCCGTCGCCGGGGAAGGGCCGTTCCGGAAGGGAGCTTCATCGATCCAGTCATGTCGTCCGCCTCTGCGTCGGGTGTCGAGCTTCCGTTGTCTGCGGGCCTACCATCAGCGGTCGCCGAAGATCGTGCGGTGCCAGTCCTTGCGGACCTCCCCGGTGATGTCCGCCGAGACGTGCTTGATGTTCGTGTACTCCTCGAACGAGTAGATGCTCATGTCCTTGCCGAACCCGGAGGCCTTGTAGCCCCCGTGCGGCATCTCGGACACGATCGGGATGTGGTCGTTGATCCACACGCACCCGGCCGCGATCTCACGGCTGGCCCGCTGGGCCCGGAAGGTGTTCGTCGTCCACGCCGAGGCAGCCAGGCCGAAGGGGACGTCGTTGGCCAGCACGATTCCCTCATCGTCGGAGTCGAACGGCAGGACGACCAGCACCGGACCGAACAGCTCCTCCTGGACGATCTCGGAGTCCTGCGCGGCCGACACGACCAGGGTCGGAGGGTAGTAGGAACCCCCGGCCAGTGCGCCGCCGGGGATCTCGCCGCCGATGACGATCTCGGCGCCCGCCTGCACCGCGCGCTCGACGTAGCCGTGGACGCTCTGGCGCTGGCGCATCGACACCAACGGGCCCTGATCGGTGCTCGGATCGGTCGGGTCGCCGAGCCGGACGGTCTCCATCAGCTCGCGGACCCTGGCCACGAAGGCGTCGAACTGCGGGCGCTGCACGTAGGCGCGGGTCGCGGCCGTGCAGTCCTGGCCGGTGTTGATCAGGGCGCCGGCCACCGCTCCGTTCGCGGCGGCCTCGATGTCGGCATCGTCGAACACGACGAACGGGGCCTTTCCCCCGAGCTCGAGGTGCACGCGCTTGACCGTTCCGGTCGCCAGCTCCATCACCCGCTGGCCGACCGGCGTCGAACCGGTGAAGGAGACCATCGCCACATCCGGATGACTGATCAGGGCCTCGCCGACGGTGCGGCCCGGGCCGGTCAGGACGTTGATCACACCGGCGGGGATGCCCGCGGCCACGGCATCCTCAGCGACCATCAGGGAGGTCAGCGGGGTGACCTCGGCGGGCTTGAGCACGATGGTGTTCCCGGCCGCGACCGCGGGCAGGATCTTCCACATCGCCATCTGGAGCGGGTAGTTCCACGGGGCGATCGAGCCGACCACGCCGATCGGCTCGCGCCTGATCGACGACGTGTGCGTGCCGTCGTACTCCGCCTGCGCCATGCCGCTGAGCACCCGGGCCGCCCCGGCGAAGAACCGCACGTTGTCGATGGACCCCGGGACGTCGAACTCCGTGCTCAGCTTGATCGGCTTGCCCGACTGGGCGCTCTCCACCCGTGCGTACTCGTCGGCCCGCGACTCCATCCGGTCAGCCAGGGCCAGCAGGGCCGTGGAGCGCTCGACCGGGGCCATCCGCGACCAGGTCTCGAAGGCCCGGCCCGCTGCCGCCACCGCGAGGTCCACGTCAGCGACGGTGGCCTCCCCGAGGGTGGCAACGACTGAGCCGTCGGCGGGATTGATGACCTCGACATCATCGCCATGGCCGGCGTCATGCTGGCCATCGATGAACTGCCCCAGAAGGGCCACGGCGCACCTCCATCACGATCGGCGGCGCCTGATCGGACTGCGCAGCCACGGTATTCGTCAAGTCGAGCCGTTCCACGAACGATTTCCGTTGCGAGGAGCGAAGTGGAGGCACGGTATCGAAATGGTGACGCTAATCCAAACGCAACCGCGGGTTTGCCTGCGCCAATCGCGGACCTGCCTACAGCACCCGCCCCTCCTCCGGGTCCACGCCAGTGCTGACGGCAACGATGTTCTGGGTCGTGACGCTGGCGATCTCCTCCAGCGCCTCCTTGGTCAGGAACGCCTGGTGGGCGGTCACGATCACGTTCGGGAAGGTCATCAGCCGGGCGAGGACGTCGTCGGTCATCACCTGGCCGGACAGGTCCTCGAAGAACTTGCCCTCCTCCTCCTCATAGACATCCAGTCCCACGCCACCGACGTGCCCGGACTTCAGCGCCTCGATCAGCGCAACGGTGTCCACGAGCGCGCCGCGGCTCACGTTGATGAGGATGACCCCGGGCTTGAGCGCGGCCAGGACCAGGTCGTTGATGATGTGCTCGGTCTCGGGGAACAGCGGGACGTGCAGGGAGACGATGTCGGCCTCCCGACCGATCTCGCTGAGGGTGACGTACTCCAGGCCCTGCTCCTGGGCCCACGCGGGGTCGGGGTACGGGTCCCACAGGATCACGCGCATCCCGAAGCCCTTGAAGATCTGCGCCGCGATCTTGCCGATCTTGCCGGTCCCGATCAGGCCGGCGGTCTTGCCGTGCATGTCGAACCCGACCAGACCGTCGAGGGTGAAGTTCATGTCACGCACGCGCCGGTTCGCCTGCGGGATCCGCCTGTTGAGGGCCATCGCGAGCGTCACGGCGTGCTCGGCCACGGCATAGGGCGAGTAGGCCGGCACGCGGGCCACGACGATCCCGTGCTCCTTGGCAGCCTCGAGGTCAACACCGTTGAAGCCGGCGCAGCGCAGGGCGATCATGCTCACGCCCTTCTCGGCGAGGACCCCGATGACCTCCCGGTCCAATCGGTCGTTGACGAAGACACAGACGACGTCGGTGTCCTCACCGACTGTCTCCACAGTCTCCGGGTTCAGCCGGTACTCGCGGAACTTGACGTCCAGCCCGGCGGCGATCATGGCCTCTCCGAGGTACTGGCGGTCGTACTTCTTCGTGTCGAACACAGTGACGTTTGTCATGGACGCACGGTACCGACGCCGCTGGCAGTGTTGCCATCCCAATGGAGGCCCGGGAGCCACCGATGGCCCCTGTGTGGCACATTGCGGGCATGCGTGCACCGGTCCCCGTCGCTCGCCCGGCGCGGGGCGCTTCGCTGATGGTGGCAGCACTCCTCACCCTGGCCGGTGCGGGCCTCACCGGGTGCGCGAACCCGGTGAACTCCCCGGTGACCGAGGACCCGGTGGCCCGAGCCCTGGCCATCCCCCCGTTGGACGACGGGACGGATGTCGCCGGGGTGCGGACCTACGACCTCTCGGTGCAGTCCGGGACGACGGACTTCGGCCAGGTCGCACCGACCGCCACGTATGGGGTGAACCAGAGCTACCTCGGTCCGACGCTGCGGATGACCACGGGCGACGCGGTGCGCATGCAGGTCAGCAACCAGCTGCCGGAGGCGACCACGCTGCACTGGCACGGCATGCACGTGCCGGCCGAGATGGACGGCGGACCCCACCAGTTGCTGGCGCCCCGGGAGACCTGGTCGCCGGAATGGCAGGTGCGCCAGCCCAGCGGAACCCTCTGGTACCACTCCCACCCGCACGGGCAGACCGCTGACCAGGTGTATCGCGGTGTGGCGGGCATGATCCTCGTCGCCGACCCGACCGGCGGCCCGGACCTGCCCGACACCTACGGGACCGACGACATCCCCGTCATCGTCCAGGACAAGACGTTCGACGCCGACGGGCAGCTGGTCTTCGACCAGCAGGGCCCGAGCTCCACCGGCTTCCTCGGGGGCACCGTCATGGTCAACGGGACGATCGGCGCCTACGTGGACGTGACCTCCACGCGCACCCGGCTCCGACTGCTCAATGCCTCGACCGCCCGGATCTACAAGCTCGGGTTCGCCGATGACCGGGACTTCGCGCTGGTCGGGACCGACGGCGGCCTGCTCGGGGCCCCCGTGGCACTGCAGCGGATCCAGCTGTCCCCCGGCGAGCGGGCCGACATCGTCGTTGAGATGGCGCCCGGCGAGGTCGTGGAGCTGCGCAACTCCACCCCCGACTTCGGCGGACGGGTCGGCAGCAACTCCCGGTTCGGCACCGGTGACTACCGGGTGCTCGAGCTGCGCGCCGCCGACAGCCTGCGGGAGTCCCCGGACGTCCCCACGACGCTGGCCCAGTTCACGGCGATCCCGGAGGCGGCTGCCGATCACACCCGGTCGTTCACGATCAACGCCCAGATCATCAACCGGCGACCGGTGGACATGGGCCGCCTGGACGAAGTCGTCCCGCTGGATGCCACCGAGGTCTGGGTGCTGCGCAACCGGGACCCGCAGCCGCACAACTTCCACGTGCACACGGTGCAGTTCCAGGTGCTGGACATCGACGGCGCACCCCCGCCCGCCGAGCTGGGCGGATGGAAGGACACGGTCTACCTGCCGCCGGGCTCCGAGGTGCGGATCATCGCGTCGTTCACCGACTACGCGGATCCGACGTGGCCGTACATGTACCACTGCCACCTGCTGTGGCATGAGGACTCAGGACTGATGGGGCAGTTCGTCGTCGTGGGGCCGGGGCAGACACCGGTCCCCCCGAGTGATCCGTACTCGGACCACTGACCAGCGCACCTCGTCCGACCCGCACCGAGTACGACCGGTGCCGGCCGCCTCGGCCCGCGCGTCGGTCAGTCCTCCTCCTCGAGGCTGATCATCACGTGCTTGACCCGGGTGTAGTCCTCGAACCCGTACATCGACAGGTCCTTGCCGTAGCCCGAGTGCTTGAAGCCCCCATGGGGCATCTCGGCGACCAGCGGGATGTGCGTGTTGAGCCAGACCGTGCCGAAGTCCAGGCCCTTGGCCATCCGCATGCCGCGGGCGATGTCCTTGGTCCAGACCGAGGAGGCCAACCCGTACCGGACGTCGTTGGCCCACATCAGCGCCTGGGCCTCATCGGCGAAGCCCTGCACCGTCATCACCGGCCCGAAGATCTCGTTCTGGATCATCTCGTCGTCCTGGCGCAGTCCGGCAACGACCGTGGGCTCGACGAAGAAGCCGCGGTCGCCCTGCCGGGACCCGCCAGCGATGACGTCGGCGTGGTCGGGGGTCCGGTCCAGGAAGCCCAGCACCTGCTCCATCTGGCGCTGGTTGTTCATCGGGGGCACGAGGGCGTCGGCGTCCTGGGGCCCGCCCGCAAACGTCGTGGCAGTGCCCCGGGCCTGCTCGGCCAGGGCCGCAACGAACTCGTCGTGGATGGCGTCGGCCACGAGCACGCGGGTGGCCGACGTGCAGTCCTGGCCCGCGTTGAAGTAGCCAGCGCCGGCGAGCGACTCGGCCGCCGCCGCGATGTCCGCGTCCTCGAAGACCACCACCGGCGCCTTGCCCCCGAGCTCCAGGTGCACCCGCTTGAGGTCACCAGCCGCAGTGCTCGCCACGGCGATACCAGCGCGAACCGAGCCGGTGATCGAGACCATGTCGGGCCGGGGGTGCTCCACGAGCGCCTGACCGGTGCTGCGATCGCCGGTGACCACGTTGAACACACCCGGGGGCAGGACGTCGGCGAACAGCTCGGCCATCCGCACGGTGCTCACCGGGGTGGTGTCCGACGGCTTGAGCACGACCGTGTTGCCGGCGGCCAATGCGGGGGCGAACTTCCAGACCGCCATCATCATCGGGTAGTTCCACGGGGTCACCTGGCCGATCACCCCGACCGGCTCACGGCGGATCATCGAGGTGAAGCCCTTCATGTACTCCCCGGCGGCCCGACCCTCCAGGACCCGTGCCGCCCCCGCGAAGAACCGGATCTGGTCGACCATCGGCGGGATCTCCTCCGCTGCGGTCACCGCGATCGGCTTGCCCGTGTTCTCGCTCTCCAGGGCGATCAGCTCATCGGCGTTCGACTCCATGACGTCGGCGATCCGGAGCAGGGCGGCCTGCCGCTGCGAGGGGGTGGTGCTGCGCCATGAGACGAACGCATCGGACGCGGCGCTGTAGGCGAGGTCCACATCCTGGGCACCGGACACCACCGCCTCGGCGAACACCTCGCCCGTTGTGGGATTGACCAACTCGGTGGTCTCGCCGGAGACGGAATCGACGGGCTCTCCGTTGACGAAGTTGCGGATGACGCGGGTCACTGGGCTCTCCTTCGGATCAGGACGGCGGCGACGCGACCGCCGGCTGGCGCCGAAGTGTAGTCGAGCGGAGGGAGTGCCCGCAGGATCGGAGCAGCCCAATCCGTCAGTCTCATGGCTCTCGGCGACGCTTTTCGTCGGAATGGGTTCGAATTCCCACTGTTTCGCTTGCGCTGCACGCTCATCTGAGGTTCGATGACGCCCATGTCGCAATCCCCCCGACCGGCGCCGGTCCCGCTCGACGACACCGCGAAGGCGATCGTCGAACAGCTCCAGCAGGACGGGCGGCGTCCCTACGCCGCGATCGGCAAGGCCGTCGGCCTGTCCGAGGCCGCGGTGCGCCAGCGGGTCGCCCGCCTGGTCGAGTCCGGCGTGATCCAGATCGTTGCCGTCACCGACCCGATGCAGGTCGGGTTCCCGCGCGCGGCGATGCTCGGCATCCGCGTCGATGGCGACATCACCGACGTCGCTGATCGCCTGGCCGAGCTTGACGAGGTCGACTACGTGGTCATCACCGCGGGCGGGTTCGACATCCTCGCCGAGGTCGTCTGCGAGAACGACGAGCACCTCCTGGAGATCATGAACAGCAAGATCCGATCGGTCCCGGGGGTCCGAAGCACCGAGACGTTCGTATACCTGAAGCTCCGCAAGCAGATCTACACCTGGGGAACGCGATGACCACCAGCGACATGTCCTTCACCGAGCCCGGTCCCGACAGCCTCGCCGACACGGCTCGCGACCGGCTCTGGATGCACTTCACGCGGCACTCGGTCTACGAGGACGGGCTCGGCCATGTCCCGGTCATCACCCGCGGCGAGGGCGCCCGGATCTGGGACGACCAGGGCAAGTCCTACATCGACGGGCTCGCCGGGCTGTTCACCGTCCAGGTGGGCCATGGGCGCACCGAGATCGCCGAGGCCATGGCCAAGCAGGCCGAGCAGCTGGCGTTCTTCCCGCTGTGGTCCTACGCACACCCGGCGGCGATCGAGCTGGCCGACCGGCTGGCCGACCTCGCCCCGGCTGACATCAATCGCACCTTCTTCACCACCGGCGGCGGTGAGGCCGTCGAGTCGGCGTGGAAGTTGGCCAAGCAGTTCTACAAGCTCACCGGCAAGCCGACCAAGCACAAGGTGATCAGCAGGAACGTCGCCTACCACGGGACGCCCCAGGGGGCCCTGAGCATCACCGGCATCCCCGCAGCCAAGATCCCCTTCGAGCCGCTGGTCCCCAGCACTGCCAAGGTGCCCAACACCAACTTCTACCGCGCCCCGCATCATGGCGACGACATCGTCGCCTTCGGCGGCTGGGCGGCCGACCGGATCGCCGAGGCGATCGACTTCGAGGGACCCGAGAGCGTGGCCGCGGTGTTCCTCGAGCCGGTGCAGAACTCCGGCGGATGCTTCCCGCCGCCGCCAGGCTACTTCGAGCGCGTGCGCGAGATCTGCGACCAGTACGACGTGCTGCTCGTGGCCGACGAGACGATCTGCGCGATGGGCCGGATCGGCGACTACTTCGCGATGAACCGCTACGGCGTGCAGCCGGACATCATCACCTTCGCCAAGGGCATCACCTCGGGGTACGCCCCCCTCGGCGCCATGATGGTCCACGACCGACTCTTCGAGCCGTTCAAGCAGGGCACCAACACGTTCCTGCACGGGTTCACGTGGGGCGGTCATCCAGTGTCCGCCGCCGCTGCCCTGGCCAACCTCGACATCTTCGCCCGCGAGGACCTCAACGCCCACGTCCGGGACAACGAGGCTGCCTTCCGGGGCACCCTGGACAAGCTGCTGGACCTGCCCATCGTCGGCGACGTCCGTGGCGCCGGGTACTTCTACGGCATCGAGCTCGTCAAGGACAAGGCCACCAAGGAGTCCTTCAGCGACGACGAGGCCGAGCGGCTGCTGCGCGGCTACCTGTCGAAGGCACTGTTCGACTCCGGCCTGTACTGCCGCGCCGACGACCGTGGTGACCCGGTCATCCAGCTCGCTCCCCCGCTGATCATCGGCCAGCCCGAGTTCGACGAGATCGAGGCGATCCTGCGCTCGGTGCTCACCGAGGGCATGAACCTCCTCTAGGGATTCCGGGGAACCACCATGGGCGAGCCGCTGCGCACCGGTGGTCCTGCCGACCCCGACGACGCCGAGTGGCCGGTCCGGTCCGGGCACGTGCCCATCCGGACCGAGCCGGGCATCCCGGTCCCCGAGCCGGGCAGCGAGAACCGACCGGGTCCGGCCGTCCCGGCGGCACTGCGGTGACCGACCTGCGATCGGTGTCGATGTGGTGGGACAGCCTCGGCCCGCCCGCTGAGCCCCGACCTGCCCTGCCTGGCGATACCGACGTTGACGTGGCGATCGTCGGCGCCGGCTACACCGGGCTGTGGACCGCGCACTACCTGGCCGCGAGCGTCCCGGGGATCCGGGTCGCGATCGTCGAGGCGAACGTGGCCGGCTTCGGAGCCAGTGGCCGCAACGGCGGCTGGTGCTCGGCGCTGTTCCCCACGTCGATGGACCGGATTGCCCGCACCAGCTCCCGGGACGCCGCGATCGCCATGCAGCACGCCCTGCACGGCACCGTCGACGAGGTGGGGCGGGTGGCCGCGGCCGCCGGGCTGGACATCGACTGGGCACGGGGTGGCACGGTTGGCCTGGCCAGGACACCGGTCCAGCTCGACCGAGCCCGCGACGAGGTGGCGCACTGGCGATCCTGGGGATTCGGAGCCGGCGACTATCGGCTGCTCGATGCCCAGGAGGCACGCGAGCGCGCCGGCGCCACCGATGTGCTCGGAGCCACCTACACCCCACACTGCGCCGCGATCCACCCCGCCCGGCTGGTTCGCGGCCTGGGCGCCCTCGTCGAGTCCCACGGGGTCCGGATCTACGAGGCCACCCCGGCGTGGGGCATCGAGCCCGGTGTGGTCCGCACGCCCCTCGGTGATGTCCGAGCGCCGTACGTCGTGCGCGCGACTGAGGGGTTCACCGCCACGCTGGCCGGGCAGCGCCGGGAGGTCCTGCCGGTCTACTCGCTGATGCTGGCGACCGAGCCGCTGCCGGACGAGGTCTGGGACCGGATCGGGCTGGCCGAGCGGGAGACATTCAGCGACGGCAGACACCTGGTCATCTACGGGCAGCGGACCGCGGACGGACGGCTGGCCTTCGGCGGCCGCGGGGCGCCCTACCACTTCGGCTCCCGGATCGATCCGCGCCACGACCGCAACGACACCGTCCACGACGGGCTGTGGCAGGCCCTGTCCGGGATGTTCCCGGAGGTCGCGCCCTTCCGGGTCACCCATCGGTGGGGCGGCCCGCTCGGCATCCCGCGTGACTGGTACGCCTCATGCGGGCTGGACCGGCGCTCGGGGTTGGCGTGGGCCGGCGGCTACGTCGGCGACGGGGTGGCAACCTCCAACCTCGCCGGGCGCACGCTCAGTGACCTGATCACGGGTACCCGCTCCGAGCTCACGACGCTGCCCTGGGTGAACCACCACTCCCGGCGGTGGGAGCCAGAGCCGCTGCGCTGGATGGGGGCCAACGCAGGGCTGGCGGTGATGTCCTCGGCTGATGCCCACGAGGTGCGTTCGGGGCGCTCCTCCCGCAGGGCCGCACTGTTCGGGCGCTTCCTGGGCCACTGACTGCCCGCTGGTGGGGATCTCCCCGCATTGAGTTCGCGCCCCGGGCGGACCACCATGGATCCGTGGACATCTCCGCGTTCGAGCCTGCCCCCACCCGCCGTGACGCTGATGCCGTCGTCGACCGCGCCGTCGCGCGCGCGGCCCGGTGGATGGAGGACGCCGAGCGGCACCGCTCGCACCGGGAGAAGGCCAACCGCCGGCGCCTCACGAGGCTGTTGAAGGACCCGGCCGGGCTGCCGGTCACGATGGCCCTGACCGACGAGGTGATGCGGATCTCGGATCCCGGGCGGGCCGCGGCCACGCTACGAGCGGCGGCGGGCTCGTCGAACCGTCGAGCACTCGGGCTGCGCGACCACCTGGGCCTCAGCATCCTGGCCCCGATCTCGACGCTGGCCCCGGAGCCTGCGATGCGCCTCGTGCACTGGCAGGTGCGGGCGGCCTCGACCGGCATCATCCTGCCCGCGGAGCAGGCACCCCTGCGCTCACACCTGGCCCACCGCGCGGCCGAGGGGGCCCGCCTGAACATCAACGTCCTGGGTGAGGCGGTGCTGGGCGAGGATGAGGCCACACATCGGCTGGACCGGGTCGTCGAGATGCTCACCCGTCCCGAGGTCACCTACGTCTCGGTGAAGATCTCCGCGATCGCCGCGCAGCTGAGCAGCTACGACCACGAGGGCTCGGTGCGCCGCGTCGCCGAACGGCTGCGGACGCTGTACCGGGCTGCAGCGGCCACCTCGCCACCCACCTTCGTGAACCTCGACATGGAGGAGTACCGGGACCTGCCGCTGACCGTTGACGTGTTCACCCAGGTGCTCGCCGAGGAGGAGTTCCGCCACGTCGAGGCCGGCATCGTCCTGCAGGCCTACCTGCCCGAGAGCCACGCCGTGTTCGAGCGGCTGCTGGCCTGGGCGCAGGAGCGCCGGGAGCAGGGCGGCGCACCCATCAAGGTCCGGATCGTCAAGGGGGCGAACCTCGCGATGGAGACCGCGGAGGCCCAGGTCCATGGGTGGACGGCTGCCCCGTACGGATCCAAGGCCGATGTCGACGCCTCCTGGAAGCGCCTGGTGGATGCCGCGGTGCGGCCCGAGAACGCCGACGCGGTGCGCCTCGGCATCGCCAGCCACAACCTGTTCGACCTCGCCTGGTCGCTGGAGGTGGCAGCCGCGCGCAGGGTCAGCGACCAGATCGACATCGAGATGCTTGAGGGGATGGCCAACGCCGAGGCGCTGTCGATCATCCATGACGTGGGGTCGGTGCTGCTCTACGCACCGGTGACCGCACGCGATGACTTCGCCTCCGCGGTGGCCTACCTGGTCCGACGCCTCGACGAGAACACGGCCCCGGAGAACTTCCTGCGGGCATCCTTCAGCCTCACCGTCGGCTCCCCCACGTTCACCGAGCAGGAGCGTCGCTTCCGCGAGGCCGTCACCGCCCGGCACGACATCATCACCGAGTCCCGCCGGCACGGCCCACGGGTGTCTCCCAGCACTGAGCCGACCACTGACGGGTTGTTCGTCAACGAGGTCGAGATCGATGTCACCCGAGCCGAGGAGCGCGAGCTGATCGCCGCTGCCCTGAACCGGCACTCGCCGGGGTGGGATCGCCGCGTTCCGGTGGTCGTCGACGGGGTCGAGCGGGTCGACGGCCTCGAGCATGGCGGCGACCCCAACAACGACGGGCAGTCCTGGTACTCCTACACGGTTGCCACCCCGGAAGTGGTCGACGAGGCCGTCGCCGTGGCCCAGCGGGCGGTCGCCAGCTGGGACGCCCGCGGGCCGCGGGACCGGGCGCGCGTCCTGTGGGAGGCGGCCCGGGTGATGGCTGACGAGCACCACGACACCCTCGCGGTGATGTCCCTGGACGCGGGCAAGACGGTGGAGCAGGCCGTTCCGGAGATCGCCGAGGGCATCGACTTCGCCCGCTACTACGGCCGGTCAGCGATCCGCACGCTCGAGGGCGGCGCACCGAGCAGCCCGCTGGGGGTGGTGGTCGTGGTGCCCCCGTGGAACTTCCCGTACGCGATCCCGGCCGGTGGGGTCCTCGCCTCCCTGGCCGCAGGCAACGCGGTCATCCTCAAGCCCGCCCCCGAGACGGTCGCGACTGCATGGATCCTGGTCCAGCAGCTGTGGCGCGCCGGGGTCCCGCGCGACGTCCTGCAGTTCGTACCCACCCGCGACGACGAGGTGGGCCAGCACCTGGTCACCCATCCGGATGTGTCGGGGGTGATCCTGACCGGTTCGTGGGCCACCGCCCGGCTGTTCACCTCGTGGCGCCCGGACCTGCGCCTGATGGCCGAGACGTCCGGCAAGAACGCCCTGCTGATCTCCGCCACCGCTGACATCGATGCCGCCGTCAAGGACCTCGTGGCCTCAGCCTTCGGACATGCCGGCCAGAAGTGCTCTGCCGCCAGCCTGGCGATCGTGGAGGCCTCGATCCACGACAACCCAGCCTTCCTGCGGCAGTTGCGCGATGCCGTCACCACCGAGGTCGTCGGCGCCGGCACGGACCCTGCGACCGTGATCGGACCGGTCATCCGACCGGCCGAGGGCCCGCTGGAACGTGCGCTCACGACCCTGGAGCCCGGCGAGTCGTGGCTCGTGGTGCCTCGCAAGCTCGACGCGACCGGCCATCTGTGGAGCCCCGGCGTGAAGCTCGGGGTGCAACCGGGATCCTGGACGCACCTGACCGAGTGGTTCGGTCCGGTGCTCGGCGTCATGCGAGCCCCGGACCTGGACACCGCCATCACCTGGCAGAACGCCGTCGACTTCGGACTGACCGCAGGCATCCACGCCCTGGACGCACGTGAGTGTGAGACCTGGCTCGAGCGCATCGAGGCAGGCAACGTGTACGTCAACCGCGGCACCACCGGGGCGGTGGTCAACCGGCAGCCCTTCGGTGGCTGGAAGAAGTCCGCGGTCGGCCCGAACGCGAAGGCCGGCGGGGAGAACTACGTCGCGTGCCTGCGCGACTGGGCACCGGGCAGCGCCGCGCTGTCCAACGAGGACGTGCAGCGGTGGTGGTCCGAGGTCGGGGGGACAGCCCGCGACCTCACCGGACTGACCGTCGAGCGGAACCTGGTCCGCTACCGGTCGATGGACCGGCCGATCCTGGTCCGGGTGGATGCCGACACACGGTCCGAGGACCTCGAGTCCGTCCGACGGCTGGCTGCGCGCACCGGCACCCGGATCGTGCTGAGCAGCACCGTCGCGCGGGGCGCAGACACAGTGGTGGAATCCGTCGACAGCGCACGGGACCGGGTGGCTCGCGCCGAGGTGAGCCGGGTGCGCTGGCTCGCGGGCGAGGACCCGGGCGATCTGGCGATCGTCGGGCTCGACTCCGGGATCAGCCTGGACCGCCGACCGATCGCGGCCAGCGTCGAGGTGGAGGGACCGCGATGGATGCACGAGCAGAGCGTGTGCGTCACCGCGCACCGCTACGGCAATGTCGGAGCGGGACCCCAGCCGAGGGTCCCGGGCGCACGCTGAGCGGCAGGTGGGCGATCCCCGGTCACGTTCGGCAGTGACGTCGACGGGCAGTGACGTCGACGTGATCGACAGGCAGCCCACGGACGACTGGTGTTTGGCCCGGGCCGAGCAGGGGAAGGAGGGTCCGATGCAGGCTTTCCGCGCGATCTTCCGACACCCGGGCACGGTGCGGATGACCGCAGCGGCGCTTGTGGGCCGCTTCCCGATGGCCATGCTCGGGCTGGCCATGACGCTGCTCGTGGTCAGCGAGACCGGCTCCTACGGCCAGGCCGGCGCCGTGGCCGCATCGATCACCCTCGCCGGGGCGATCGGTGGACCACTCGGCGCCCGGCTGGCGGACCGCTTCGGCCAGCACCGGGTCATCCCACCCCTGATCGGGGTGCACATCGTGGCCGTGTCCCTGCTGACCGTGGCGGTCATGGCCGGCACGGCGCTGCTCCTGTGGCTGCTGCTCGGTGTCATCGCCGGGCTCTCCGGGCCCAACCTCGGGGCGATGGTCCGGACCCGATGGGCAGGCATCGCCGACGGGCCGGACGAGCTGACCTCCGCCTTCGCCCTCGAGTCCACGCTGGACGAGGTCGCGTTCGTCGTCGGACCGCCCCTGGCTACCGCGCTGGCCGTGGCGATCGCCCCGTGGTCGGCGATCGTCGCCGGACTCCTGATGGCAGGTTCGGGTGCCCTGGCACTCGCGGCGCAGCGGAGCACTGAGCCGGCGCCGGCCGAGCGCACCGGCCCCGCCGGTCCGGGCATCTGGCGCTCGGGGACCCTGCAGGTGCTCACCCTCCTGATGCTGCTCATGGGTGGCATCTTCGGTGCCCTCGAGGTGTCCACCGTGGCGTTCGCCGAGGAGTCCGGGGCCGTCTGGGCGACGGGGTGGTTGCTGGGCGTCTTCGCGCTGGCCAGTGGATTGACCGGGCTGTACCTCGGTGCTCGCCCGGGCGGCTGGCCACTGTCCACCCAGATCGTGACCGGCACCGCGACGCTCGCCGTCGCGACCGCGGTCCTCCCCGTCATCAACGGCCTGGTCGGGTACGCCGCTGGCATGTTCGCCGCCGGCCTGGGCGTGTCCGCCGTGATGATCGGGTCGATGCAGGTCATCGAGCGGTCCCTGCCCCGGGCCCGGCTGACTGAGGCGTTGGCACTGGCGATCTCCGGGGTCCTGGTGGGCTCCGCGGCAGCGGTTGCCCTCGCCGGGGCGCTGATCGACGTCGGCGGCTCATCCGCCGGGCTCGCTGTCGGGTCGGTGGCTGCGCTGGCCGGGTTGGCCGTGGCCATCGCGGCCCGGCCGTCCCTGACCCGGCCGACCCTGACCCGGGTGGAGGCGATCGAGCCCCCGGACCTGGATCAGGCCGAGGGATCCCCCGCCGCGGAAGCCGGATCGACCAGCCTCACGGGCGCGCCAGCGGGGCCCCAGGCGCTGTCGGGCGACGGAACAGCCCCTCCTGGGTGATCGAGATCATCAGCTGCCCCTGGGTGTCGAACATCCGGCCCCGCGCGAACCCGAGGCCCCGATCGGCGGCGGGCGAAGCCGTGATGTACAGGGCCCACTCATCGGCCCGGTAGGGCTTGTGGAACCACATCGCGTGGTCAAGGCTGGCCACGTCGAGGTCACCGGAGCCGAGGTGGTAGCCGTGCCGCCGCTGGACGGCGTCCAGCAGCGTCGTGTCCGAGAAGTAGGTCGCGAGGCACACGTGCAGCAGCGGGTCGGCGGGCATGGGACCGTCGGCACGGAACCACATGACGTCCTCCCCCGGATAGCCGCCGACGACCTCATCCTGGCTGGGGTGCCCCGGGTAGGCATCGCCCCACCACGCGACCAGCTTCTGGCCCAGACCTCGGACCGGTCGGATGTCCACGGGTGGGGTGATCTCAACAAGGATCGGCGGCAGCTGGTCCAGGTGCGGGCGCATCAGGTCACGCAGCGAGGGCAGGCCCTCCGGGGCCGGGACCTCCGGAGCCAGGATCGTGTGCTCGATCACCGTCGCCTCGGGCAGGTGGAAGGACGCTGACATCGCGAAGGTCACCTTGCCGTGCTGATGGGCCAGCACCCGGCGCACGCTGAAGCCGCGGCCGTCGCGCATCCGCTCGACGTGGAACTCCACCGGCTCAGTGGGATCACCGGGCCGCAGGAAGTACGCGTGCAGGGAGTGCACATACCGCTCCGGGTCCACGGTGCGCCCGGCAGCCACCAGCGCCTGTGCCGCCACCTGCCCACCGAAGATCCGCGTGTAGCTCACCTCCTGGCTGGGTCCCACGAAGACGTCACCGGGATGGCGATCGAGGTCGAGCAGGTTCAGCAGCGAGTCGACGGGGTACTGGGTCACCCGCAGATCGTGACACACCGGGACCGGCCCTCGGTCGCATCCCCGCATCCGCACGGCGCAGCCGCTGACCCCGGGACGACGGCCGGCCCTTGACGGCACCCGGTGCCCATGGGTCAGGGTGTCTCCATGACAGCCACCATGAACGCCGTTGCCTACACCCGGAGCCTGCCCAGCTCTGATCCGTCCAGCCTCGAAGATGTCGAGCTCCCCGTCCCCGAGGTGGGTCCGCGCGATCTCCTCGTCGAGGTCCGGGCCGTCTCGGTGAACCCCGTGGACATCAAGGTTCGTACCAGGAACGACCCCGACGGTACCCCCAAGGTCCTGGGCTACGACGCTGCCGGAACCGTCCGCGCCGTGGGCGAGGCTGTGGCCCTCTTCGACGAAGGTGACGACGTCTACTACGCGGGCGCCATCAACCGCCCGGGCACGAACTCGGCGTTCCACGTGGTTGACGAGCGCCTGGTCGGGATGAAGCCCGGATCCCTGGACTTCGCCCAGGCCGCAGCACTGCCGCTGACCTCGATCACCGCCTGGGAGGGGCTGTTCGACCGGCTCGGGCTGACCCCCAGCAGCACCGGGACCCTGCTAGTGGTCGGCGGTGCCGGTGGTGTCGGCTCCATGGTGATCCAACTGGCCAAGGCCCTCGTGCCGGGGCTTCGCGTGATCGCCTCGGCCAGCCGACCGGAGAGCCGGGAGTGGGTCCTGGCGCTCGGAGCTGACGACACCGTCACCCACGGCGACGCCCTGGTCGCAGACGTCCAGCGGGTCGCCCCCGAGGGGGTCGACCACATCTTCTCCACCAACTCCGTGGGTCAGCTGGCCGCCTTCGCCGAGGTCCTCGTGCCGTTCGGCCAGATCGTGGCCATCGACGATCCGGGTCCGGTGGACCTCGCCGTGCTCAAGGGCAAGAGCATCACCTGGCACTGGGAATTCATGTTCACGCGTTCGCTGCACCAGACCCCGGACATGGTTGAACAGCACGTCCTGCTCGATCGGGTGGCCTCCCTGGCCGACGCCGGAACCATCCGCAGCACCCTCACCCGCGCGCTCAGCCCCATCAACGCCGAGAACCTGCGCGCCGCCCACGCCCAGGTGGAGTCCGGCCGGACGGTGGGCAAGGTGGTGGTCGCAGACGCGGCACCCTCCGGCTGAGCGCTCCGTCAGCAGCGGCGCCACCCCGCAGACCCTCCGCGACGGGCCAGATCCTCCCCGTCGGCGCGGAGGATCTGGCCCCTGGCGGAGGGTCTGCGCGGGGAGGGTGGGGCTAGTCGTCGATGTGGTGCCGCAGCAGCGGGGTGAGCACATCGAGCACCGAGGCATCCTCGATGGTCGACGGGATCGGCGTGCTGCGTCCATCAGCGATGCCTCGCATGGTGGCGCGCAGGATCTTGCCCGAGCGGGTCTTGGGTAGGGCGGGAACGACCACGACCTCCTTGAACGCGGCCACCGGCCCGACCCGGGAACGCACGTCGGCGACGACCTCCCGCGCCAACCGGTCGGGATCGACGTCCACCCCTGCCTTGAGCACGACGAACGCGCGTGGGGATTGGCCCTTGAGCGGGTCCGCCACTCCGATGACGGCGCATTCGGCGACATCTGGGTGCGCGGCAACCACGGCCTCGAGGACGCCGGTCGACAGCCGGTGCCCCGCAACATTGATCACGTCATCGGTGCGGCCCAGCACGTACAGGTAGCCCTCGGCATCGGTGTACCCGCCGTCGCCGGTCGTGTAGTAGCCGGGGAACGCGCTCAGGTAGGAGTTCACGTACCGGTCGTCATCCCCCCAGAGGGTGGACAACGTGCCCGGCGGCAGCGGGAGCCGGACCACGATGTTCCCCTCGGTCCCCGCTGGCACCTCCTGACCCATGCCGTCGAGGATCCGCACGTCATAGCCCGGGACGGCCACGGACGGCGACCCCTCCTTGATGGGCAGGGCCGCCAGCCCGCGTGGGTTCGCCGCGATCGGCCACCCGGTCTCGGTCTGCCACCAGTTGTCGACCACGGGCACGCCGAGCGCCTCGGTGGCCCAGTGGTAGGTGTCCGGGTCGAGCCGCTCACCAGCCAGGAAGAGGGTCTGCAGGCTGGAGGTGTCATGCTCGCCGATCAGGTCCCCGGCCGGGTCCTCGCGGCGGATCGCACGGATGGCGGTCGGTGCGGTGAACATGGCCTTGACGCCATGGTCGGCGATGACCCGCCAGAAGGCGGCCGCGTCGGGGGTCCCGACCGGCTTGCCCTCGTAGAGGACCGTGGTGGCACCCACGATCAGGGGCGCGTACACGATGTATGAGTGTCCGACAACCCACCCCACGTCGGAGGCGGCCCACCAGACGTCCCCGGGGCCGATGTCGTAGACGTTGGCCATCGACCACGCCAGCGCCACCGCGTGCCCGCCGTTGTCCCGGACAATCCCCTTCGGCCGGCCCGTCGTGCCGGACGTGTAGAGGATGTACAGCGGGTCGGTGCCCGCCACATCCGTGCATCCCACCGGCGCGGCCGTGGCCATCAGCTCGGACCAGTCGTGATCCCGATCGCCCAGGTGCGCCGCCAGCTGCGGTCGCTGCAGGATCACTGACGCTGCGGGCTCATGGGTGGCCAGCTCCAGGGCCTCGTCGAGCAACGGCTTGTAGGCGACCACGCGGCTGGGCTCGACCCCGCAGGAGGCTGACAGGATCACCTTCGGCGCCGCATCGTCGATCCGCACTGCCAACTCCTCGGCAGCGAACCCCCCGAAGACCACCGAGTGCACCGCGCCCAGACGCGCGCACGCCAGCATGCCGATGACGGCCTCGGGCACCATCGGCATGGACAGCACGACTCGGTCGCCGGCGCCCACTCCCAAACCGGCCAGCACACCGGCGAACCGCGCGACCTCGTCGAGCAGCCGGGCGTAGGAGTAACCACGTTGCGTGCCGGTCACAGGACTCACGTGCAGCAGCGCCAGCTGCTCTCCGCGGCCGGCCTGAACGTGTCGGTCGAGGGCGTTGAAGCAGGTGTTCAGCCGACCATCGGGGAACCACCTGTACATCGGGGCTGCGCTGTCGTCGAGCACCACGCTCGGGGGCCGGGACCACGTCACGGCCTCAGCGGCGGCACCCCAGAACCCGTCCGGGTCGGTGAGGCTGCGGTCGTAGGCCTGCGAATACGTGCCCATGGGTCCTCCTCGGCTGCGTAGCGGGCCACAGTCTGGCGCGCCGCCCACGCCCGTGGCGCGCGGAAACCCCAGCACCCCGCAGATCCTCCGCGACGGGTCAGATCCTCCCCGCCGACGCGGAGGATCTGGCCCCTGGCGGAGGGTTTGCGCGGGGGGCGCGGGGGCGCGGGGGGCGGGGCTCGGGGGGGGTGGGGGGTTAGGTGGGGGTTGTTGCGGCCAGTTGGCCGCAGGCGCCGTCGATCTCGCTGCCGCGCGTGTCGCGGATGGTGGTGGGGATCCCGCGGGCCTCGAGGGCGGCCACGAAGGCCCGCTCGACCGCCGGGTCCGAGGCGGTCCACTTCGAGCCTGGCGTGGGGTTCAGCGGGATCGGATTCACGTGCACCCACCCGCGACCGCGGGCGTTGAGCAGCTTGCCCAGCAGGTCGGCGCGCCAGGCCTGGTCATTGATGTCGCGGATCAGCGCGTACTCGATGGACACGCGCCGCCCGGTGGCCTGGGAGTACTCGAAGGCCGCATCGATTGCCTCCCCGACCTTCCACTTCGTGTTGATCGGGACGAGCGTGTCGCGCAGCTGGTCATCGGGGGCGTGCAGGCTCAGCGCGAGCGTCACGGGAATGCCCTCACCGGCCAGCCGGCGCATCGCGGGTACGAGCCCGACAGTGGACACGGTGATCCCGCGGGCGCTCATCCCCAGACCGTCCGGGGCGGGGGCGATCAGCCGGCGCACGGAATTGACCACGACCGAGTAGTTGGCCAGCGGCTCCCCCATCCCCATGAACACCACGTTGGAGACCCGGCCACTGCCGCCGGCGACCTCACCGCGAGCCAGCTTCCGGCCCGCATCCAGAACCTGCTCGACGACCTCGGCGGTCGACATGTTGCGGGTCAGTCCAGCCTGTCCGGTCGCGCAGAACGGGCAGTTCATCCCGCAGCCGGCCTGGGAGGAGACACACACGGTGACCCGCTCACGGCTCGTGCGCGTGGCGGGGTAGCGCATCAACACCGACTCGACCGTCGCCGCGTCATGCAGGCGCCATACCGACTTGACCGTCATCCCGCCGTCGCAGGTGATGTCGCGAACATTGGTCAGCAGCGGCGGGCACAGGCTCGCCGCCAGGGGCACACGCAGATCAGCGGGGATGTCGGTCCACAGCTGCGGGTCGTCCACGAGGCGGGCGAACCAGTGATTGCTGACCTGGTCGGCACGGAAGCGGGGAAGCCCCGCAGCAACGACCGCCTCGCGTCGCTCGGCGAGAGTCATGTCCGAGATGTGGCGGGGCGGCTTGCCGCGCCTCGGCGCCTCCATGACCAGCAGGCCGGGGGGTTGGCTCACGTCAGGAGGTCCCGCCGAGGGTCAGGGCGAACAGCGTGTAGGCCACCACGGTGTTGGGGATCAGGCTGTCGAGTCGGTCCATGACCCCGCCGTGCCCGGGGAGCAGGTTGGACATGTCCTTGATGCCCATGTCGCGCTTGATCGCTGATTCGATGAAGTCACCCAAGGTGGCCGTGGCGGCCATGACCGCCCCGACGATGGCGCCCTTCCACCACTGTGACTCCAGCAGGAGGACGAACATGCCCGCGCCGAGGATGATCTGCAGGGTCACCGAGCCGGCGAAGCCCTCCCACGACTTCTTGGGGCTGATCCTCGGGGCCATCGGGTGCTTGCCGAAGAGCACCCCCGCGGCATACCCACCGATGTCACTGGCGATCGACAGCACGATGAACACCAGCACCCGGTCCGCGCCGTCCGGCGAGGCCGCGATCAGCGCGGCGAAGCCACCCATGAGCGGTGCGTAGGACAGCACGAACGAGTTGGCCGTGACGTCGCGCACGAAGTCCTCGGTGCCCCGCTCGAACAGCCGCCAGAGGACGGTGAACAGGAAGAGCAGCCCGAAGCCCATCAGGGCGGCGTCCGGACCCAGCCAGAACCCGAGCACCGGCATCACCACGGCTGCGATGAGCAGCGGCGGTCTGGACAGGTGGATGCCCCTGGCCCCCAGAGCGCGGGCGAGCTCGTCGGTACCCAGGAAGATGGCCACGACGATCAGGACGACGAACAGCCAGATCTGGATGTACAGCGACGCAAGGGCGATGGCAACCAGGAGCACGCCGACAGCGATCGCGGCCGGCAGGTTCCGGCCTGCCTTGGACTTCTTCGGCTCGTCCGCAGCAGCCTCCGGCGACGGTGTGCCCGACGATCCACTCATGCGCGCACCCTCTCAGATCTCGAGCAGCTCTGCTTCCTTGTGCTTGAGCAAGTCATCGACGAGCCCCACATGCGTGGACGTGAGGTCCTCCAGGGCCTTCTCGGCGCGGCGCACCTCGTCCTCGCCGGCGTCGCCGTCCTTGCTCAACCGCTCCAGATGGTCCTTGGCGTGCCGCCTGATGTTGCGGATCGACACCCGGGCCTCCTCGGCCTTGTGCCGGGCCAGCTTGATGTACTCCTTGCGGCGCTCCTCGGTCAGGACCGGGAGCACGACGCGGATCTGCTTGCCGTCGTCAACCGGGTTCACCCCCAGGTCCGAGTCCCGGATCGCCTTCTCGATGTTGTGCATCGAGCTGTGGTCGAACGGCGAGATCAGGATCATCCGGGCCTCGGGGGTCTGGAAGGACGCCAGCTGCTGGATGGGCGTGGGGGCCCCGTAGTAGTCGACCAGGATCTTGCTGAACATCTGCGGGGTCGCGCGACCGGTCCGGATGGTGCCGAAATCCTCCTTGGCCACGGAGACGGCCTTGTCCATCTTCTCCTCGGCCTCGAACAGCTCCTCGTCAATCATCAGCTCTCCTCGTGTTCAGCAGGTCCGGTCAGTTCTCCGGCGCGATCAGTGTGCCGATCCTCTCACCCCGGACGGCTCGGGCGATGTTGCCCACGACCAGCAGGTTGAACACGATGATGGGCAGCGTGTTGTCCGCGCACAGGGAGATCGCGGTGGCATCAGCCACCTTCAAGCCGCGGGCGAGCACCTCGGCGTAGTCCAGGTGCTCGAAACGGACGGCGTTGGGGTTGTGCCGCGGGTCGTCGTCGTAGACGCCGTCGACCCCCTTGGCCATGAGGACCACCTGGGCCCCGATCTCCAGGGCGCGCTGCGCCGCGCAGGTGTCCGTGGAGAAGAACGGAACCCCCAGGCCCGCGCCGAAGATGACCACCCGGCCCTTCTCGAGGTGGCGTCCCGCCCGCCGCGGCAGGTAGGGCTCGGCCACCTGGTTCATCGGGATCGCGGTCATGACCCGGGTGTCGATGCCCTCCTTCTCGAGGAAGTCCTGCATCGCCAGGCAGTTCATGACGGTGCCGAGCATGCCCATGTAGTCCGCCCGCGAGCGGTCCATTCCCCGCTCGTGCAACTGGGCACCCCGGAAGTAGTTGCCACCGCCGATCACGACCGCCACCTCGGTACCGGCCCGCACGACGTCGGCGATCTGCCGCGCGATGCTCTGGACCACGTCCGGGTCCACGCCCAGTCCACCGCCGCCCGAGAAGGCCTCCCCCGACAGTTTCAGCAGGACACGGTGCCATCCGTGCTCAGGGGCCTCGGCCCAACGCTCAACGGTTCCATCAAGGGTGGGCTGCTCCACGGTCACACCGGTGATTCTGCCCTACCCGCGACGAGCGACGCCCCCGGGAGGTCTCCCATCCCGGGGGCGCCGCGCGTCATGGCAGCCCGACTCAGGCGCCGATCTCGATCCGCGCGAAGCCGGTGATGGCCACGCCGCTCTCAGTCGCAAAGGCCTGGACGGTCTTCTTGCTGTCCTGGACCGAGGACTGCTCCAGAAGGACGCGGTCCTTGAAGAACCCGTTCACGCGGCCCTCGATGATCCGCGCAATGGCCGCCTCCGGCTTGCCCTCCTCGCGCGCGGTCGCCTCAGCGATCCGCCTCTCGTTGGCGACCACGTCAGCGGGGACGTCGTCACGGGTCAGGTACTCCGGACGCATAGCTGCGATCTGCATCCCGATGGCACGCGCCGCCTCCTCATCACCCTCGTAGCCGACCAGGACGCCGACCTGTGGGGGCAGGTCCGCGGACCGCTTGTGCATGTAGGTGGCGATGCTGCCCTCGACCAGGTCGACCCGACCGAGCTCGAGCTTCTCACCGATCACCCCGGACATCTCCTGGATCGCCTCAGCCACCGTCTTGCCATTGGCCATCTCGGCGCTGGCCAGGACGTCGCGGTCCTCGGCGCCGATCTCATCGGCCAGGGCGACGATCTCGTCGGCGAACGCCTGGAAGTCGGCGTTCTTGGCCACGAAGTCGGTCTCGCACAGCAGCTCGACCAGGGAGCCGCCCTGGGCGTCGACGAGGCCGTTCTTGGTGGTGCGCTCGGCGCCACGCTTGGCGGCCTTGGCCGCACCCGAGATGCGCAGGATCTCCACTGCGGCATCGAAGTCGCCGTCGGACTCCGTGAGTGCCTTCTTGCACTCCATCATCCCGGCAGAGGTGAGGTCGCGGAGCTTCTTGACGTCCGCGGCAGTGATCGCAGCCATGGGCTGTCCTTTCACGATGGGGCCGAGGCCCCAGGTTGAGAGCGAGCACCGGCCCACCCGCGGACGTGCGCGGGCGGTCCGGTGGTGACGAATCCGAAGAGTTGCCTGATCCTCGATGAGAGTGGGTGTGACTACTTGTCGACCTGGTCGGGGGCCGTCTCAGCCTCGATGGCATCCGCCTCGGCGACGACGGCCTCCTCGACGACTTCCTCAGCCACCGCCTCAGCAACAACCGCCTCGACAACAGCCTCCTCAGCCACCGCCTCAGCAACAACCGCCTCGGCAACAGCCTCCTCAGCCACCTCGACGGGCAGGTCGCCGGCCTCGGCCTCGGCAACGGCCTCCTCAGCCACCGCCTCAGCAACAACCGCCTCGGCAACGGCCTCCTCAGCCACCGCCTCAGCAACAACCGCCTCGACGACAGCCTCCTCAGCCACCGCCTCGTCGACCACGGCCGCGGCCACGGCCACATCGGCTACCTCGACGGCGGTGGCGGCGTCAGCTACGGCTGCACCTGCCACCGAGTCTGCGGCAGCTTCGGCCTGATGGGCTGCCAGGAGTTCGGCCTCCCACTCAGCCAGGGGCTCAGCGGTCCCCGTGGAGTCGCCACCAGCGCGCGCCACGAGGCCATCGGCGACGGCATCGGCGATCACGCGCGTCAGCAGGCCAACAGCGCGGATCGCGTCATCGTTGCCCGGGATCGGGTAGTCCACGACGTCCGGGTCGCAGTTGGAGTCGAGGATCGCGATGACCGGGATGCCCAGCTTGCGAGCCTCGCCAACGGCGATGTGCTCCTTGTTGGTGTCGACGATCCACACCGCGGCCGGGGTCTTGCTCATGTCGCGGATCCCGCCGAGCGTGCGCATGAGCTTGTCGCGCTCACGGCGCAGGACCAGCAGCTCCTTCTTGGTCATGCCAGAGCCGGCGACGTCATCGAAGTCGATCTGCTCGAGCTCCTTGAGCCGCTGCAGCCGCTTGTGGACGGTCTGGAAGTTCGTGAGCATCCCACCGAGCCAGCGCTCGTTGACGTAGGGCATGCCCACTCGCGACGCCTGCTCGGCGACGGCCTCCTGGGCCTGCTTCTTGGTCCCCACGAACATGACGGACCCGCCCCGCGACACGGTCTCCTTGACGAAGGAGTAGGCGCGGTCGATGGAGGTCAGCGACTGGGTGAGGTCGATGATGTAGATGCCATTGCGCTCGGTGAGGATGAAGCGCTTCATCTTGGGGTTCCAGCGCCGGGTCTGGTGTCCGAAGTGGACGCCGCTCTCCAGCATCTGGCGCATCGTGATGACGGCCATGGGTGTTCCTCTTTCGTGCACGCGGTGCGCGCAGTCGGTTGTCACGGCCGCCGGTCGGAAGCCGTCCTGATGCCCCCCGCGGTCAGGCTGCCGGAGCAGACCGTTCCGAGCCGCGAATGGTGCCGGGGCATGCGAATTCGGATCCCGGAGGATCCGTGCGCTCAGTCTACGACGAACCGTCCGGCGTGCGGTAATCCGCGCCGCCGCTGGTTGTCCACAGATCGGGTCCGGACCCCTGGTGCGCAGACACGGCTCGGCCCAGGATCAGCCCATGACCGGTTCGCCACAACCCCACCGTCGTGCGGCAACGCTGCGCGCCCCTGTCGCTGCGGCGCTCGCGGCGGCGCTGGTCGCGACCCCCAGGACGCCAAGCACTGCCGGCGATGGTCCGTGGGTCCCGCCGCTGGCACCGCTGCAGCTGGCCTCGACGTTCGACCCACCCGCCCGGGACTGGCTCCCCGGCCACCGCGGGGTCGACCTCGTCTCTGAGCCCGGTGACATCGTGCGGGCCGCAGGACCCGGGGTGGTCACCTTCGCCCGGGACCTCGCCGGGCGCGGAGTCGTCAGCCTCGACCACGGCAGCCTGCGCACCACCTACGAACCGATCGATGCCCGAGTAGCGGTGGGCCAGCGCGTCGCCGCCGGGGCGCCGATCGGCACCAGCGGGTCCGGGACCGGCCACTGCGGCACCGGCCGGTGCGTGCACGTGGGGCTGCTCCGGGGCAGGGAGTACCTGAATCCGATGCTCCTGTTCGGACCCCGGACTGCCGTGCTGCGCCCATGGTGAGCATCGCTCGGCAGTAGTCCGCGGTCCCGATCCGGCAGCGCAAGCTCAGCACGGCCTGTCAGGGGCGACAGGTTGCGTGCGGCGCAGGCTGCCGTCAGGCACGGGGATGGGCCCGCTCGTAGCTGCTCCTCAGCCGCTCGATCGAGACGTGCGTGTAGATCTGGGTCGTGCCGAGGCTGGCGTGGCCGAGCACCTCTTGGACGGAACGCAGGTCCGCGCCACCCTCAAGAAGGTGAGTTGCCATCGAATGCCGAAGGCCATGTGGCCCCACATCCGGTGCGTCGGGGACGTGCCGCAGCAAGGTGTGGACGGCTCGCCGCACCACCCGTGTGTCCACCCTGCCGCCGCGCGCTCCGAGGAACAGCGCGTCGGCACTGTTCGGACCGACCAGGGCCGGCCTGCCCGCCTCGAGCCACGTGCCGAGCGCCCGTCCAGCGGGCGCACCGAAGGGGACAGTCCGCTCCCGGTCGCCCTTGCCCAGGACGCGCGCGGTGTTCCGTGACCAGTCCAGGTCTGCGCAGTCCAGGCCCGCCAACTCCGAGACGCGCATGCCGGTGGCGTACAGGAGCTCAACGATGGCCACATCGCGCTGGTGCACCGGTTCGGCATCGTCAGCGCGGACCGTGGCGATGTGCATCAGCTCATCGACCTGGCCGGGCCGAAGCACGTCGGGGATCCCACGGCGGGCGCCAGGGGCACCCAGGCGAGCCGCCGGGTCCCGATCGATCAGGCCCTGGCGCATCGCCCAGGCGGTGAAGCACCGAGCCGCGGCCACCCGGCGGGCGATCGTCGCCCGCGCTGCCCCGCGCCGCTCCATCCCGGCCAACCAGGCCCGGAGTTCCGCGAGACCCAGGTCGGGGAGTTGCTCCACCCCCTGGTCGGCTGCGAACGCCAGCAGATCGGCCACGTCACCGAGATAGGCGCGCACGGTGTTCGGTCCTCGACCACGCTCGTCGCGCAGGTGCGTGCCGAAGCCTGTGTGGGCCTCCTCCATCGCGATCGGCAGGGTCACATGCCCATGCTGCCCCACGCTGCCTCACAATCGGCGCCATCCGGCCCCCGTGCGCCGGGCGAGTCCCGCGAGCTCGAGCAGCCCGAGGTGGGCCAGGGCGTTGGCCGGTGCGACTGCTGCGGCTGCAGCGGCCGACTCGAGACTGCGCGCACCCCGACCTGGCAGGACCGCGTGGATGGCACGTGCCTCCGGGGGCAACCCGGCCAGCCGAACGCCGCCATCGGCTGGCTCGGCACCTGCGGCATCAGTGCCGGCAGCGTCACCGCGTGCCGGGTCGGCGCCGGGCAGCGGGTCCGGACCAGCACCGCTGGCAACCAGCAGGGACACGACTTCCGCGCTGTCGCTGACAGCCCGCGCCGATTGCTCGTGCAGCAGCCTGTTGGTGCCCGAGCTGGCCATCGACGTGATCGGGCCCGGGACGGCCATCACCACTCGGCCGAGTTCGAGGGCTCGGGACGCGGTGGCCACAGCTCCGCTGCGCCGCGCCGCCTCGGCCACGACTGTCCCGCGACTCAGCGCCGCGATGACCCGGTTGCGGGCCAGGAACCGGTGCTTGAGGGGCTGGCTGCCCGGGGGTAGCTCGGAGACCACCAGGCCTGAGTCTGCGATCCGGGCCAAGAGGGCATCGTGCGAGCGCGGGTAGGCCACATCGACCCCACAGGCCAGCACGGCAATCGTCTGGCCGCCCACGGCCAGGGTCGCCCGATGGGCTGCGGCATCGATCCCGAACGCAGCGCCCGACACAACCGCCCATCCGTCCTGGCCGAGCCCGCCCGCGATGACCCCGGTCGCGCGCTCCCCGTAGGCGGTGCACGCCCGTGCACCCACCACAGCCACCGACCTGAGGGCGGCCGCACGGAGGTCGAGGGGTCCGCTGACCCATAGGGCCAGCGGTGGCTCGGGTAGGTCGAGCAGCTGACTGGGGAACTCCGGCTCGCCCGGGAGGACGACCCGCACCCCCCGGCGGGCCATCTCCGCCAACATCCCGGGGATGTCAGATGGCTCGAGGCGCCCCGCGACGGGGCCGGACCTGCGCCGACCACGGATCTGGGCCAGTGCCTCTGCAACTCCATGCTCGGACACGAGCTCGGCGACACCTGGTGTGCCCGGCTCCACGGAACAGGCCAGGGCGACTGCCTGGGTCCGTCCGGCATCGGCGATGGCCTCGCACAGCAGCGCGGTCACAGGTCACCACGCAGCGTCAGCGCCCGGCCGACATGCTCGAGGTCCGGGTGATCAGCGCCGGACAGGTCTGCCAGGCTCCAGGCGACGCGGATCGCGCGATCAGCCCCCCGGGCGCTGAGCCGCCCCTCCGCGATGGCGCGACCGAGCACGTCTGCTGCGTCCGACCCCGGCGCCAGCGGCCCCCGAAGACTCGAGGACGGCTGGGCGCCGTTCAGCGCCGGCGACAGACCAAGCGCGAGGCATCGGCGGGTCGCCCGCGCACGAGCCTCGCTGACCCGCGCACGGACGGTGGCGGAGTCCGCCTCGCCGGACTCGACGGACCAGGTGCTGCGCCCCGGAGGTCCCAGGGTCATCCGGATGTCCACGCGGTCCATCAGCGGACCTGACAGCCGTGCGCGGTAGCGGCGCCGGTCCACTGATCGGCATCGGCACTCCTGCCCCGCGCCGTCACCCAGGCCGCACGGGCACGGGTTGGCGGCGAGCACGAGTTGGAAGCGTGCCGGCATGCGCGCGGTGAACCCGGCGCGGGCGATGCAGACCTCACCCGATTCCAGCGGCTGGCGAAGTGACTCCAAGCATGCGCTGCCGAACTCCGCAGCCTCGTCCAGGAACAGGACGCCAGCATGGGAGAGGGTGACGGCCCCGGGAGTGGGTTGCCCGCCGCGGCCGCCACCGACGAGGGCAGCGACCGTCGCGGTGTGATGGGGTGCCTGGAAGGGGGGGCGCCGGACCAGCCCGGGGACGTCGGTCACGACGGACCGGATCGCGGTGACGCTGAGCGCATCGTCGTCGGTGAGGTCCGGCAGGATCGTCGGGAGGCGCTCAGCCAGCAAGGTCTTGCCGACGCCCGGCCTGCCCACCATGGCCACGTGGTGCCCACCCACAGCAGCCACCTCCAGGGCGGTGACCGCCTCCGCCTGTCCGAGCACATCCGCGAGGTCCGGTTCGGCGGCGGCCTCGGGATCGGCCGTGGCGGGCACCTCGGGCGCCGGGTCCGGGACCTCGTCCACAGCTGCCCCGGTCACCACCTGACCCCAGTGCCGCAGCGACCGGACGCCCACGGCGGTGACCCCAGGGACCACCCCCGCCTCGGCGGCGTTCCGCTCGGCCACGACGATCCGGTCGAGCCCCGACCGGACCGCTGCAACTGCGGCCACGACCGCCCCGCGCACCGGGCGGACCCGACCGTCCAGACCCAGTTCGCCGAAGAGGATCGCCTCCGCCAGCGGTTCGCAGGGGATCTGGCCGTCGGCGGCCAGGATTGCTGAGGCGATGGCCAGATCCAGGCCGGAGCCACGCTTGTGCAGCGATGCTGGCGACAGGCCAACGGTGATGCGCACCTGTGGCCAGCGGGCTCCGCTGTTGAGGACCGCTGCCCGGACCCGGTCCCGGGCCTCGCCGACGGCCGTGTCAGCCAGCCCCACGATCGACATGCCGGGCAGGCCGGAGGACAGGTGCGCCTCGACCTCGACGATGTGCGCGTCCACCCCGGAGATCACGACACCATTGGCCTTGGCCAGAGACATCAGGACACCCCACGCACGTGCTCGATGTCGAGCTGCCCGTCAGGATGCTGGAGCAGTCCGACCGCGTCGAGGCGCACCGGTCCGCGATGGCCACCGGTCTCGACCAGCCACAGGGCAGCCAGGCGCCGGATCCTGGCCACCTTGCGCGGGGTGATGGCCGCCAGCGGGACGCCGAAGCCGGTCCCCCGGCGGGTCTTGACCTCGCAGAAGACCAGAACGGATCCCTCCCGGGCGATGATGTCGATCTCGCCGTACCGACATCGCCAGTTGCGCGCGATGACCTGCATCCCCTGCCGAGCCAGGTGTCGAGCCGCAGCATCCTCACCCGCCCGGCCCAGTTGTTGTCGATCCCGCATGGCTGCCCACCCCCGGGGCCAACCATGCGCGACCCGGGGTCAGCCCGGAAGGGCTCAGCGCGAAGTTGTGGACAACGTCGAGTCAGCGTCCGACGAGTCGACGCCGGCCCCATCGTGGGCAGCCCCGGGGGTGTCGGTCACCTCGCCCTGGCAGGTGCCCACCTGCTGCCCGTGGGTCCCCGGGAGGTTCCACGACTGCCGATGCAGCGACGTCGGACCCAACCGGCGCAGCGCCTCGATGTGGTCCGGGGCGCTGTAGCCCTTGTTGAGCGCCCAGCCGTACTCCGGCTGCTGGGCCCCGAGGTCCACCATGATCGCGTCCCGCTCGCACTTGGCCAGCACGCTCGCCGCCGCCACACCGGCACACGTCAAGTCGCCGCGCACCCGGGTGTGGACCCGCGATGGGAGCGCAGTCATGTCCGCCAGGCTCGCGCCGACCGACAGCCGGGGGTCCGGGAACAGGCCCTCGGGCTCCGCCGGCGCAGTGAGCCAGTCGTGGTTGCCGTCCAGGAGCGCCATGTCGACAACCATCCCAAGGGCGGCGAACGCCCGTGCCGCAGCCACCCGCAACGCACAGATGATCCCGACTGCATCGACCTCGAAGGGATCGGCGTGACCAACAGCGGAGGCCACCGGCCAGCGACGCAGTCTGGGGAGCAGCTCCCTGCGGGCCCGAGGCGTCAGCAGCTTGGAGTCGCGCAGTCCCCGGGGTGCGGTGCGTACGCCCGCATCGAGGACGACGACCCCGACGCTGACTGGGCCGGCCAGCGCACCCCGCCCGACCTCATCGACGCAGGCCAGGCTCGACGCGCCGGACCTCAGCAGGGATCGCTCCACCCGCAGCGTCGGGGCCTGGCTCATGGTGCGGGCTGTCCTGCATCCGGCACCGTCATGGCACTGTTCTCGTCGGCGTAGTTCGGCAGCGTTGCCCACCGCGACGGCGGCCACATGATCACCTCGGCGATCCCCACGACGTTCTCCACAGGGACCGTGCCGTCGTCCTCGTCGAGGTGGTACCTGGAGTCCGCGGAGTCGCCGCGGTGATCCCCCATCACGAACAACCGACCTTCGGGAACCTCCACCCGGAAGGTGAGTTGGTCCGTGGGCTGCCCGGGGTAGGTGTACGGCTCGTCCAGCGGCTCGCCGTTGCGGATGATCTGGCCCTGGGGCGAGCAGCACTCGATGGTGTCACCGCCGACGCCGATGACCCGCTTGACGAGGTCATCGCCGGTGGCAGAGGGAAGCAACCCGATGAAGGCACCCACCCTGGCGATCACGCCGCTCACCCCAGCAGCGGGGACTGGGTCGGTGAGCCAGTCGGCGGGGTCGGTGAAGACCACGACATCTCCGTGCCCCGGATCGATGGCGGGCTTCCAGACGAGGATCCGGTCGCCGGTCGTCAGCGTCTGCTCCATGGAGCCGCTGGGCACCCAGAAGGCCTGGAGCAGGAACGTCCGGACAATCGCCGAGATGACCAGTGCGGTCACCACGACGATGGCGATCTCCCGCAGCGCGCGCAGGAAGCCCGATGAGTGCGACGTGTCAGGGACATCCGAGGCTGGACGGTCGTGCAGCCCGCCCGACCGGGACGCGGTGGGGTCGACGGGGTTGGCCGGATCGACCGGATCGGTCGGCTCGGTCGGCTCAGTCGGCTCCGCTGGCTCACTCATTCGACCCCTTCACACGCCGCACCGCCTCCGGGGGCCAGACGACCGCCTCGACAGTCCCAATGATGCGTGACGCCGGGACGCTTCCCCCGCCCGGGTCGCCCAGGTGCGCCCGCGAGTCGGCGGATTCGTCCCGATTGTCGCCCAGGAGCCAGTAGTGGTCCGCCGGAACGATCACGTCGAAGGCCTGCTGGTCACTGCGGACCTGTGCGACGTAGGGCTCGTCGAGGGGGATGCCGTTGCGCATGAGCTGGCCCGACGGGGTGCAGCACGCGATCCGATCGCCACCGACGCCGACAACCCGCTTCACGAACACCGATCCGGCCGGGTCGTCAGGCTCGGCCCACAGGTCAGCCGCGTCGAACACCACGATCGTCCCGGGCACCAGCGACCAACGCGGCACGCCCGCCTTGGTGACCAGGATCCGCTCCCCCACGTCGATTGCCGGTGTCATCGAGTCCGAGTCGACTGCCCGGAGCTCGGCGACAGTGGCCTCTGCCAGGAGGCCGGCCAGAACAGCCCCGCCAGCGACGAGGGCCCCCGCTCGGATCATCCGGCGGGGGCCCTCATGAGCAGTTGCTGGGCGCAAGGCGATCAGACGTCGCGCTTCTCGCGGATCTTCGCCTTCTTGCCGCGCAGTTCGCGCAGGTAGTAGAGCTTGGCGCGGCGGACATCACCGCGGGTCACGACCTCGATCTTGTCGATGATCGGGGTGTGGACGGGGAAGGTGCGCTCCACGCCGGTGCCGAAGCTGATCTTGCGGACCGTGAAGGTCTCGCCGAGACCGCCGCCGTGCCGGCGGATGACCACGCCCTGGAACACCTGGATCCGGGAGCGGTTGCCCTCGACGACCTTCACGTGGACCTTAACTGTGTCGCCGGGGCGGAAGTCGGGGATGTCGGTGCGCAGGGATGCTGCGTCGACGGCGTCAAGCGTGTTCATGATCGCTTCCTGGCGGGAGCCACAGGTCGCCCGCAGATGTGGGTCGAATGGATGCCGGCGCAGGGAACGCGCCTCCCCTGTGGCGGCGACGCGATACGACCAGCCAGACAAGTCTGCCACACCGAGGGCCGCGGCCGGAAATGCGCGAATCAGCCCAACAGGTCCGGGCGCATGGCGCGCGTGCGCGCCACAGCCTGCTCGTGGCGCCAGCGGGCCACCGCTGCGTGGTCGCCGGACGTCAGGACCTCGGGCACTGACAGCCCCTCCCATGTCGGGGGCCGGGTGTAGGTGGGCCCCTCGAGCAGCCGCTCCATCGGTCCGGCGGCGAATGAGTCGTCGGCATGACTGGTCTCGTTGCCCAGGACGCCGGGGATCAACCGGGCCACGGCCTCGACCATGACCAGCACGGCCGCCTCGGCACCGGCAAGCACGTAGTCGCCGATGGACACCTCGTCGACGATGAGCGGCCGGCCCCCGGCAGTGCGGGTCTGCGCCCACTGCACGACCCGCGAGTCGATCCCCTCGTATCGCCCGCAGGCGAAGACCAGGCGCGGTTCGCTGGCCCACTGCCCCGCCATGGCCTGGGTGAACCGACGCCCGCTGGGCGTGGGGACCACCAGCCGGACAGCGTGCTCGGGATTGCCCTGGGACAGCACGCCGCGCAGCGCCTCCCCCCACGGCTCGGGCTTCATGACCATGCCGGGTCCCCCGCCGTACGGGGAGTCGTCGACCGTGCGATGGCGGTCGTGGGTGAACTCACGCAGGTCGTGCACCGCGAGGTCGATGAGTCCCTCATCGATCGCGCGGCCGACCAGCGACAGCTGCAGCGGGGCGAGGTACTCCCCGAAGATACTGACCACGTCGATGCGCATCAGGTCAGGTCCACCAGTCCGTCGGGCAGGTCGACGACCACGAAGCCGCCGGCCACGTCGACGGTGGGCACCATCCCGGAGATGAACGGCACCAGGATGTCCGGCCCATCATCGGCGCGGGCGACGACCAGGACGTCCTGCGCCGGAAGGTGCAGGACCTCAGAGATCTGCCCCAGATGGACGTCGTCCCGGCCACGGACGGCCAGCCCGACGAGCGCGAGGTCGTGGAACTCGTCGTGAGCCACCCGGGTGACGTCGACATCGGCCTCCAGGATCGCCCCGCGCAGGGTCTCGATGCTGGTGCGGTCGGCGAACCCCTCCAGGCTCAGGATCAGGCGCCCGTTCTGCCACCGGTGGCCCGCCACGGTGATCTGCTCGGGCAGTCCGACCCGGCCCGAGGGGTACAGGACCGCCCCCGCGGCGAACCTCTCCTCAGGGGCGTCTGTACGGACCTCGACGGTCGCCTCACCACGGATGCCCTGGGCCCGGCCGATCCGACCGACCACCACGCGCGTCAACGTTCGTCAGCGTCCAAGAAGTCCACGCGCACGGGACGACCACCGGAGATCGCGCCGACGACCGTGCGGATGGCCGTTGCCGTGCGACCACCGCGGCCGATCACGCGCCCGATGTCGTCGGGGTGCACCCGCACCTGGAACGTCTTGCCGCCCTGCTCGCGCGGGCCGCGTCGACCTGCGCGCACACGCACGCTAACGTCCTCGGGATGCTCGACGATCCCCGTGACCAAGTGCTCCAGTGAGTCCTCGATGACCGTGCTCATGCCCCGGGCGTCTCCGCAGCGGACTGGGCGGTCTCCTCAGGCTTCGCAGCCTCAGCGACCTTCTGCTCCTCGACGGCCGCTTCCGTAGCCTCGGTCACCTTGTCCGCGACCGGTTCCGGCTTCGGCTTGGGAGCCTTGGGGGCCGACCCTGCCTTCTCCGCCGCGCGGACCGCGTCCTCGAAGACGACCTGCTTGTTCGGCTTGGGCTCAGCCAGCCTCAGGGTGCCCTCGGCCCCCGGCAGGCCCTTGTACTTCTGCCAGTCGCCGGTCACCTTCAGGATGGCCAAGACGGGCTCGGTCGGCTGCGCGCCGACACCCAGCCAGTACTGCGCGCGCTCGGAGTCGACCTGCATGATGCTCGGGTCGCGCATGGGCTGGTAGATGCCGATCTCCTCGATGGCACGACCGTTGCGGGCGGTCCGCGAATCGGCGATCACGATCCGGTACGACGGGTCCTTCTTCTTGCCAAAGCGCTTGAGCTTGATCTTGACGGCCACGTGTGTTGGTTTCTTCCGTTCTGGGGTGGATCCTCGTTGGCGCGAGCATGGGGTTACCCACGTTGCGAGGACCGCATGGATCATGCGGACCGAGGTTGAGAGGGACCGCGGCCCACATGGGACGGGCCCATTGTGCCATCAAGGACCCGGATTGCTCAAAGACGACGCCGCCTGGGGCCCGGCCTTGCGCACTCTTCGCTCAAGCGGTGGCGCCAAGGGCCGGGCCCAGGCGCCCCGCGAGATCTCCGACGGGCGCGACCACGACCTCCTCGAGCCCGAGCCAGCCGGCCGCCTCGCGCAGGGTGACGGCCAACGCGTCGACAGACTCCGCCCCAACGTCGCCCTCGGCGTGCGCGGCCTGGACCAGGAGCCGGCCGGTCGCCCGATCAGCCTTGAGGTCGACTCGCGCCACCAACTGCTCGTCGTGCAGGAACGGCAGGACGTAGTAGCCGTGCACGCGCTGCGCGGCAGGTGTGTAGATCTCGATCCGGTAGCGCATGCCGAACAGCCGTTCCGTGCGGGGGCGGAACCAGATGAGTGGGTCGAACGGCGCCAGGAGTGCGGCAGCGCTGACCCTCCGCGGCACGGAGAAGTCCGCCGGGGTGTAGGCCGCCGGCCAGTCCGGGACAGCCACCGGGACCAGATCCCCCGCATCGACCAGTTCCCGGATTGCGGTGCGCGCGGCGGCGATCGGCATCCGGAAGTAGTCAGCGAGGTCGGCGCCAGTTGCCACGCCCAGGGCCCGTGCGGCGATCACGACGAGCTCCCGGTGGGCCTCCTCCGGGGTGGGCGTGGGTGCCTCCAGCGCTGCGCGCGGCAGGACTGCCTCAGGGGCGGCGTACCTGCGCCGGAAGGCGGAATCCCGGCCTGCCGAGGTGATCTCCCCGGCCCAGAACAGGTACTCGAGCGATCGCTTGACCGCAGACCAGTTCCACCCCCAGTGCTCCCGAGGCCCGCGGTTGATGTGGGCGAACATCGTCTCCAGTTCGGTGGACGTCACCGGACCCGAGGCGCAGACCGCCTCGGCCACTTCCCGGACCAGGTCCGGCTGTTCGCGCTGGACCCGGACCATCCCGCCCCAGGCATCGTCGTGGACCCGGTCCATCCGCCAGCGCATCAGTCGGTGCATCCCCACCGGCAGCAGCGTCGCCTCGTGGCCCCAGTACTCGAACAGCGATCTCGGCGCGCGGCTCGAGCACGCGTCCAGGCGAGCGCGATCGTAGGGTCCTACCCGGGACAGGATCGGCAGGTACTGGGCCCGGGCGAACACGTTGACCGAGTCGATCTGCAGCACACCCAGCCGACGGACGACGTCGGCGATCGCGCGGGCGCCAGGCTCACCGGCAGGCCGCGACCGGCCGAATCCCTGGGCGGCAAGGGCGACACGACGCGCGGCGGGCAGGCTCAATCGATCGCGCGGCACGGGGGTCATGCTGCCACGATGGCCCTCATGACCGGATTGGTGGCAGCGCCTTCGACAGGCCGACCGTGGTCGTCTGTTCCTGCTGCCGTGGCGAATCCACTGAAGCCCGCGCTGCCCGCCGCGATCGAGCACGTCATCGATGTGGTCACCCGGGAGGTGCCGGCCTACTCCGGACCCGACGAGCGGGTGGCCGCCACCTTGCGCGCGGGCGTCGGGATGGCCCTGGCCCGGCTGGTCGACCTCATGGGAACCGACGAGCCGGCACTGACCGAGTCCGCGGCGCTGTACGAGCGGATCGGGGCTGGCGAGTACGGGGCCGGCCGCGGCCTGGCGGACCTGCTCTCGGCCTACCAGATCGGGGCCCGCGCCGCCTGGCAGTCACTGAGCCGCGCCGGTGTCGCGGCAGGGGTGAGCCCCAAGGAGGTGTCCCAGCTCGCCGAGGCGGTCTTCGCCTACATCGATCAGCTGTCCGCGGCGTCGATCGCTGGCTATACCCAGGCGCAGGTGGCCGACGCCGGACGGCGGGAGGCTCTGCGCTCCGAGCTGGTCGAGCGCCTGCTGGCAGGCGAGGCGGGGTCCGAGGGGGTCGCGACCCTGGCCGCCGAGGTGCACTGGCCCCTGCCGACCACCGCGATGGTGGTGATTCCGCGGGGCGAGGTCCTTCCCCCGGCACTGCCGGGGGCCTTGGTGGGTCGGACGTCCCAGGGGGCCGTCGCCCTGGTTGCCGGCCCGATCACGCCGGGGTTGCACACCTGGCTGCAGGCAGCGACACCCGAGGTCGCAGTCGGGCTGCCGGTCCCGTTGGCTGAGGCGGCCCGCTCGCTGGCACAGGCACGGGGGTTGGTGAGCCTGCCGGTGGGCGGTTCCCTGCAGGCCGACGATCACCTGGCCGACCTGCTGGTGCGTGCCGACCCGGCTCTGGGCCGGGCCCTGCGCGGCCAGGTGCTGGCACCGTTCGCGGGTCTGCCCGAGAGCAGGCGCGAACCGCTGCTGGCCACCCTGCGCAGTTGGCTGCTGCACGCGGGGAACCGGACCGACGTGGGCCGTGAACTGCACATTCATCCGCAGACGGTCAGCTACCGGATGGACCGCGTGCGCGACCTGCTCGGCGCGGGCCTCGACGACCCACGGCGACGCTGGGAACTGCTGCTGGCCCTGATGATCCAACCCACGACACCAGCCCCCCCACCCACCTGAGCCGCCCCGAACCAGCCCCCCCTCCCACCTGATCCGCCCCGAACCGCCCCGAAGCCGCCCCGAACCCGCGAGATCCTCCGCCAGGGGCCAGATCCT
>JAQBEX010000114.1:0-2572 GCA_032123675.1 Actinomycetes bacterium | reverse complement strand
TCATAGGACTGGCCATCCTGCTGGCCACGCTGGCCCAGGACGCGGCTGCTGCGTCGAAGGAGGAGGGACGGACCTGGGGATGGCGCGTGCCCGCACTCCTGCTGGCCTGCGGGTTCGTCACGGGCTGGAGCTTCGAGGTGCGCGAGACTGCTGTCTTCGCCTGGCCGGTGATCGGCTGGATCCTGTGGCGGATCGGCCGGCCATGGGCAACGTTGGCGTGGTTCGCGCCGCTGGCCCTCGCGTGGCTTGCGCTGGACATGGCACTGAGCGCAGCCATCTACGATGATCCGTTGCTGAAGTTCCGGATCATCACCGGTGCGGACATCTCCGAGTCCGAGGTGAGCTCCGACGCCGGCTACCTGGGGCAGTCCTGGTGGTGGTACGCGACTGTCCTGCCGCGGTCGATCTTCCGGCTCAGCGCCGGCCCGGCCCTCCTTGCCTGCCTGGTCGTGGGGATGATCGGCGGCGCGGTGTTCCGCGCCCAGCTGGGCCGCATCTGGGCCTGGGGAATGCTGACCGTCGGACTGCTCTGGCTGCAGGGTGGGCCGCTTGACCCCGAGCATCCCTCAGTGCGCCTCGACGTCGCCAGGTACTGGTTGTCCTTCATGGTCCCGCTGATGCTCGCAGCCGTGGGCACCGTGATGATCGCCGTGTACCGCTCGCGAGGGGGCCTGCGGATCGCGGCCGTCACTGGTGGCGCCCTGCTCGGGTTGGCCTTCCTGGTCCCGACGGTGCGCTTCGCCACGACCTACTCCGGGTTCGCCCCCAACGGCGGGGACGCCCTGAACGAGCTCCGCGCTGATCTGACAGCGCGCGGGGGCCTGCAGGAAGCTGAGGTCTGGACCGACTGGGGCACCCAACGACTGCTCCCCGCCTATCAGTCCGGGCCCTTCGGCGATCCGCTCTGGGAAGCCGGCCGCATCCGGTCACTGAACAGGTTGCTGACCCGCCCGCCGGGGTCCGGTGCGGTGCCCGAGCCCGGTGACTATGTCGTCGTCTACGGCGTGAGCGGGCGCGCCTGCTGGCACTGCCAACGGGCCATGAACGCGGTGCAGGAGGTGTTCGGTCCGTTCCCCGCCGATGGTTGGGAGCAGGTCTTCACCTCGTCCACGGGGAGCCTGCAGCTCTACCAGCTGGGGCCGGATGCCGTATGGCCGGAGCCAGCCTCGGATGGAAGGCCGGCCGACGGAGCTGGCCCCAGCGACTCCGGGTCGGTCACCGATGGCTCATCCGGGGACGAGGACGGAGCCAACGATCCCGGCCCGTGAACCCAGGGGGCTCTCATCGCCACTGGCCGCACGGCCCAGCAGCGGATCTGGCACGTGAGCCCGGGAGCGTAGGGTGGCATTCCCTCCCACCACTTCCAGGAGCACGTCGTGACCGCCCGTCGAGCCCCGGTGATCCTGCTGCAGGTCGCCAACCTGCTCGGTGGCGTGGCGAACTCCACCGTCGCTGTCCTGATCCCCTGGCTGGTGCTGCAGGAGACCGGGTCAGCGGCCGATGCCGGCGTGGTTGCCGCGGCTGCAGCGGTTCCGGGCATCGTGGTGTCCCCCTTCGTCGGCGCGCTCGTGGACCGCTTCGGCCGGCGCCGTGTGTCGATGGCCTCTGATGCCATGTCGGCCTTCTCGGTTGCCCTGTTCCCCCTGGCCGCCAACGCCGGCCTGCTCACGCTGGGCGCGATCGTGGCGCTGGCCGTGCTCGGCGCGACCTTCGACCCCGCTGGCTACACGGCGCGCAAGTCGCTCATCCCGGACGTCGCCCACGCGGGACGCTTCTACGTCGACAGGATCAACGGTGTCCATGAAGGGGTCTTCGCCGCCGGCTGGGTGATCGGACCCGCGCTGGCTGCCATCGGGATCAGCACCATCGGTGTGATCTCCACCTTCTGGGTGACCGCGGCCGCCTTCGTGCTCGCCATCGTTGCGGTTGGCGGGATTCACGTCACTGAGGCGATCGGCGAGTCCCGCCACGAGGCAGGCGAGGAGCACGAGCTGTTCTGGGCCTCCATCTCCCGGGGCGCCCGGATCCTGTGGAGCGACAGGGCCCTGCGGGTCCTCACCCTGGCGATCGCCGTGCTCGCGATGGTCTACATGCCGACCGAATCGGTGCTGATGCCGGTGTACTTCGAGTCGACCGGGCAGCCGACGGCCTACGGCCTCACGCTGACCTCCCTGGCCGCGGGCGGCATGGTCGGGTCGTTCTCCTACGGGTGGCTCTCGGCGCGCCTGTCCAAGCATCACATCGTCGTGCTCGTCATGGTCGCGGTGACGGTGGCGATCATCCCGATGGCGTTCCTTCCGCCCCTGCCGGTGTTCGTCGTGGCCGGGTTCCTGCTGGGCCTGGGCTGGGGGCCGATGAATCCGCTGCTCAACTCGCTGGTCCAGACCCGGGTGCCCGCGCACGTGCAGGGCCGGGTGTACGGCGTGCAGACGGCGCTGTTCTACGCCGCCCCGCCCGTTGGTCTCCTACTGGCCGGCGTGGCCGTCGAGGCGTGGGGCGTCCAGCTCGTCTACGCCATCATCGGCGTGCTGCTGGTGGCGCTGTCGCTGCTCATCGCCACCCTGCCCTCACT
>JAQBEX010000113.1:0-13761 GCA_032123675.1 Actinomycetes bacterium | reverse complement strand
CCGAGCCACCGGTCACGAAGGCGTGCGCCATGACGACAACTCGCGCGAGGTCCCGGCGCGAGGCGTCGGACCGGATGCGCTCCACGAGCGCGGCGAGCACTGCGGCGTGCGAGCGATCCACGTCCAACTCCCCCACCACGGCATCAGGCAGCAGGTAGGGGATCGCGTAGACACCCAGCCGAGCACCGGTCGGCTCGGGAAGCACGATCGGGTCCGTGACCTGTTCCAGTGCTGTACGCAGGTGGATCCCGGCATCGGCCAGGACCTCGCCGGCGTATTGCAGGCGCACGGCGCTGTCGTGATTGCCGCTGGAGATGATCAGGGGGATGCGGGCCCGCGCGAACCCCGCAACCGTGCGGTCAAGCAGACTGATGGCATCTGCGCCCGGCTGGGCCCGGTCGTAGACGTCGCCACTGACCAGGACGGCGTCGACGCGCTCGGACTGGGCCACGCCAAGCAGCCACTCGAGGAAGATCGCCTGGTCGGCCAGCAGGTCCGCACCGTGCAGGCGGCGGCCCAGGTGCCAGTCGGAGGTGTGCAGCAATCGCATATGGCAACACTCGCACGGGGGTCTGACACAGCACGGGCGCACGCGCCGGGGGTGCGGTGTTGCGACCAGATCAGGACAGCCGGGCGTCCGGCGCTGACCGGGCACCCCCTTCGACTGGGCCCAGCGCCCACCGCGAAGCTCAGGAGCACACCTACATCGCCGTGCTGAGCAGCAGGCTCGTCTCGCTCGTGCCCAGGCCCTCGATGCGCCGGATCGCCCCGAGGGCGGCATCAAACGACGACAGGCTCTCGCAGCTGAGCTCCGCGACGAGGTCCCACCGCCCATTGGTCGTGTGGATGGCTGCGACCTCCGGGATGCCCCGCAACTCCTGGATCACGCGGTTGACATTGCGCCCCTCGACCGACAGCAGGGACATGGCGCGGACCACCGTGGCCTCGGCCGGGTCACGGACCCGTACTGAGAAGCCCACGACGACACCGCTGTCGACCAGTCGCGCCAGCCTGTTGTTCACAGTCGCCCTGGTGACGCCGAGGCGCTCGGCGAGTGAGACCACCGGCTCCCGACCGTTGGCGCGCAGGAGTGAGATGAGACGCCTGTCAATGTCGTCCAGCTCTGCCATTGCCCAAATATGACACATCAACTGCACATAGTGGACGCCAATTATCCGAAATGGATCATTTCGCTAGTTGTAAGTGTAGTCGCGCGCCTTCTAGCGTCTGCGTACCACGCAGCGATGATCAGTCCTCGCCCCCGACCCCATCTGCGCCGACCGGTTCCGGTGCCCATCCCAGACCGAGGTGACGCCATGCCAGCACAGGCCCCCACCGACGTCCTCCTGGTCCGGCCGCACCACTTCCGCCCCAACCCGGAGACCGCGGGCGACAACACCTTTCAGCGCGCCTGGCCGGCCACCGACGCCGCCGGCCGTGCCTTCGCTGCGGCCACGACGCTGGCCGAGCGGCTGCGCGCCGCGGGTGTACGTGTCCATGTCTTCGACGACACCGAGCACCACCGGCCCGACAGCGTGTTCCCCAACAACTGGATCTCCACGCACGCCGGGGGCCGGATCGCCGTCTACCCGATGTACGCACAGAACCGGCGGACGGAGCGCCGCCGCGACGTCCTGGAGTTCCTCACCAGCCGATACGACGTCCACGAGGTCGTCGACTTCACCGCAGCGGAAGCCGAGGGTCGGTTCCTCGAGGGCACCGGCGCCATGGTGCTCGACCACGTGGGCTCCGTGGCGTTCGCCGCCCGCTCCCTGCGTGCTGATGCCGGGCTCTTCGCGCAGTTCTGCGATGCCTTCGGCTACGAGCCGGTCCTGTTCGACGCCATCGATCCCTCCGGCCGCCCGATCTATCACACGAACGTCATGATGTCGGTCGGGACCGACTACGCGATGGTGGGGCTGGACACGGTGCCCGATCCGGCCATGCGCGCGGAGATCACAGCGCGGCTTGAGGCGGGCGGCCGGCACGTCATCGCGCTGAGCCAGGCGCAGGTGGCAGAGTTCGCCGGGAACACCATCGAACTCGATGGGGCGGGCCAGCGCGTCCTTGCGCTGTCATCGCGTGCAGCCGCCAGCCTGACCCTCGCCCAGCGCTCCGTCCTCGAGGAGCGCTGCACCCTGCTCCCGGTCGACGTCGCGCCGATCGAGCTCGCTGGGGGCTCGGTGCGGTGCATGATCGCCGGAATCCACCTTGAGCCTCGGCCCCAGGCCGACGCCCTGGCCGGTGCCGACCTGGACGCGGCCTGAGCGCCGCCCAACAGCGCAGGATCGTCAGGCAGATCGGCGGCCTCGGGCACAAGCCGTGCGGGGATGCTCCCCCGGCGATGCCCAGAGTCCCCCGGGCTGGCCACCCGTTCGCCAGCAGCCAGCCCGCTACGCTCGCAGCGGAGGAACCGATGGCCACGACACCGAGCACGGAGCGCACCAGCGCCCGTGTTCGTGCTGCCCGCATGCGCAGCCTCCTGCTCGACGACCCCGTGCTCGACGACCCCCTGCTCGACGACACCGCGGTCGACGACACCGCGGTCGGGGTCCGCGCGCCCCAGGACGTGGTCGAGTGGTTCGGCGCGATGCAGGGGCAGGACCTCGGCAGCGTCCAGTGGTCCCTGGGGCTGCGAACCGGCCTGACCAGGTCGGACGTCGCCGCGGCTTTCGAGTCCGGCGAGATCCTGCGCACGTGGCCGATGCGCGGGACCCTGCACGTCGTGCCCGGGCGGGATGCCCGGTGGATGCTCGAGCACCTCGGTGCCCGAGCCCAGGGCGGCGCCGCGAAGCGCCGGGCGCACCTGGAGCTCACCGAGGCTGACGCCGACAGGTCCGCGGACGCACTTGGCGCCGCGCTGGCGGGCGGAGCCGCGTTGACCCGAGCCGAGTGCGTCTCGGTGATCGAGGCTGCCGGTGTCTCCGCGGCGGGGCAACGCGCCTACCACCTGCTCTGGTACGCCAGCCAGAAGGGCATCACGTGCGTGGGCCCGAATCGGGCACGTGAGCAGACGTTCGTCCTGCTCGAGGAGTTCGCCCCGGACGCGGTCACGCTGGATCGGGAGGCTGCCCTGGCCACGATCGCTGAACGGTTCGTCCGCAGCCACGGTCCGGTCAGCGCCCACGACCTTGCCCGATGGGCCGATCTCACTGTGCGCGACGCGCGGGCCGGCCTAGCCGCAGCCGACTGCGTGACCGTCCTCCACGTCGATGACCGCGAACTGTTCGTGCACGACTCGCTCCGGGAGGCGCTCCCGGACCTGTCTGCGCAGGCATCGATCCGCACGGCCCGGGCACTGCCTGGTTTCGACGAGCTCATCCTCGGCTACCGGGACCGGACAGCGCAGCTGGATGCCGCGCACGAGCGCCGGGTCGTGCCCGGCGGCAACGGCATGTTCCTCCCAACCCTCGTGCTCGGGGGGCAGGTCGTGGGCACGTGGCGGCGCAGGGAACTGACTCGGAGCATGACCCTCAGCGCGACGCCGTTCGTGCCGGTGCCCACCCGAGCCAGGACAGCCCTGGAACGTGCCCTGCGGGGCTACTGCGACTTCATCGGCAAGCCGGGTCGCATCTCATGGGCCGATCACTCAGCGGAGCAACCCACCTGATCCTGCACATCGGTCACGCCCGCCTGGTACCCATCGACAGCAGCGCTCAGGTCGGTCCTCATCTGCTCGTCAGTCACGGCCTCGTCATCGAGCTCGCTGACGCTGGACTTCAGCTCGTCAGCTGCAGCGTTCAGGTCGTCGGAGACCGACTGCGCGAGCTCCTTGGCGTCGATCACCACGTTCTTGGTGTCCGCGCTCACGGAGTTGAGCTGAATCTCCAACTCGTCTCGGGTCGCACCGGAGGTCAGCATGGTGCGGAACTCCTCGACATCCGCCTGGAGATCCGACAGGGAGTTGCACAGCGCCTCGTTGGACTCCTCCACGCTGTCCTGGCCGCACCCGACGAGCCCTCCGACGAGCACCAGGCCGGCGATGGCAGCAACAGTCCTACGCATGTGAACCTCCTCGATTCGCCGTCAGGATACCCAGCCCTCCCGGCGGGACGCCGCACGCCCCACACCCGCGCGCAGTCACCGCGTCACGCCGTCCTCAGCGCCGCTCGGCCATCAGGTCACCCAGACGGGCCAGCCGATCCGGCATGGTGCGCACGTCAGCCGGCTCAGGATCCCCGGCCTCCACCTCCGCCCAGGTCAGCGGTGTCGCCACGTGCGGGTGCGCGCGCCCCCGCGGGGAGTAGGCAGTGATCGTGTTCCGGGCGGCCAGGTTCTGCCCGACATCGACGAACACCCGCCCCGGCCGGCGATCCCTGGCCATCCTGAGCTCGACCACACCGGGCAGCGCCGTGGCCAGCGCCTCGGCCGTCGTGCGGGCCAGAGCGACTGCATCGGAACTCGGAACCGGTCGCGGCAGCGGCACGTAGACATGCAGGCCCTTGGACCCGCTGGCCACCGGGACCGAGGCAAGACCCGCACCTGCGAGGATCTCGCGGGCCACGAGGGCCACCTCGGCGCACTCGGCCAGGCCGGCCGGGGCGCCCGGGTCCAGATCAAGGACCATCCGGTCTGCGGGGCCGGCACTGCCCAGCACCCCGAACTTGCGGCCGATCCGCCACTGGGGCGTGTGGAACTCCAGCGTTCCCTGTTGGACGAACCAGACCAGGGCCGCCGAGTCATCCGCGTGCCCCTCCAGCAATGGGTGGTCGATGTAGCCGGAGAAGTCCTCGCCGGAGCGGCGCAGCTGCACGTGGCCGATCCACTCGGGGGTGCCCGGGCGCACTGCCTTCTCATAGAAGTCGGGCTGGTCCACACCGTCAGGCCACCTCCGCCTCGTGATGGGTCGGTTGGCCAGCTGGGCGAGCAGCGGCTCGCTGACAGCCAGGATGTAGCTGAAGAGCTCCGCCTTCGTCGTTGCTGACTCCGGGTAGAGCACCTTGTCGAGGTTCGTCAGGCGCAGCCGCCGGCCAGCCACGACCGTGCTGACCGGCTCCCGGCCCGGTGTCACCACCGGCTGCCCGGGAGGTCGGCCGGGGACAGGTCGGGGCGCATCCGCCGCAGCACGGGCTGACGAAGGCTGCCGCTGTCCGTGTGACCGAGGTGGCGAACCTCGGCGACCAGCAGGGGGTCGACCCAGGCCACGCGATCGCCATACGTCCGGCGCAGGAAGGCGCGCACCTCGTCGGACAGATGCACGGGCGGGCCCTGCCGCGCCGTGGAGTCGAGCACCGCGCGCAGAGCATCGGACATCCGCGCCGTCATCCCGCTGCCGACCGTTCCGAGGAAGGCTCCCGCGGCATCGGCCACCGCGAGCGAGGCAACTGCGCCGCCGGACTCGGAGCGGACCCATCCCACGACCACGGCGTCCGTGACGCTGCGATGCGGCAGCTTGACCCACCCGGGCGAGCGCATCCCGGACGCGTACGTGCTGTCCACCCGCTTGGCCATCACCCCCTCGAGCCCCTGCTCCCGGGTGGCGGCCAGCAGGGCCCGCCCGTCATCGAACACGGCAGAGGGGAACCACGCACCGTCGGTGAGCGTCGGCAGGTCAAGCCCCGCCAGGAGTGAGCGGCGTTGCGTCAACGGGTCGGCGCGAACGTCCCGGCCCTGAGCGGCCAGGACGTCGAAGACCATGAAGCGGACCCCGACCCCACCGCGCATCGTTCGCGGGAAGGAGGGCCGGTTGGCCGCGTCGAAGTACACGCACTCGCCGTCGAGGATCGCCGGTGCGATCCGCCCGGCCAGCCCGGCACCCACCGAGGGCGCCACGATCGCGGGGAACCGCTCGGACAAGTCCCTGGGCGTGCGGCTGCGCAGGGCGATCGACCCGTCGGAGCGGACCAGGGCCAGCGCGCGGACGCCGTCCCACTTGACCTCGAATGACCACGCCGGCCCCGGGGGGAGCACGAGCGGATCCGGCGGCCCGCTGGCCAGCATCGGGGCAACCTGCGCCCACAGCGCCTCGACCGCCTCGTCGTCCACCACGCCACCATGATGGCGGGGGCGACGACCCATCGCCCTGCGTCAACGGCTCGACTGGCACACAATGACCGGATGCGCGCCATGTGGAGTGGGAACGTCGCCTTCGGGCTCGTCCACATCCCCGTGAAGATGTACGCGGCCACCGAGGACCGGGACGTGCGGTTCCACCAGGTGCACGTGGCCGACGGTGGGCGGATCAAGTACCAGCGCACGTGCCAGACGTGCGACCAGGTCGTGGCGTTCGCTGAGATCGGCAAGGGCTACGAGGACGAGACCGGCCGGCGGGTCATCGTCGCCGAGGACGAGCTCGAGGGGCTCCAGGTGCCGCACGGGCGCGACCTCGAGATCGTCCAGTTCGCACCGGCCGACCAGATCGACCCGCTGTACTTCGACAAGGCGTACTACCTCGAGCCGGCCACTGGGGCGGCCAAGCCCTACGTCCTGCTGCGTCGCGCGCTCGAGCAGACCGATCGAACAGCGGTGATCCTGATGACGATGCGCAAGCGCACTCGGCTCGGGCTGCTGCGCGTGCGCGACGATGTTCTCGTGCTGCAGACCATGCTCTGGCCGGATGAGGTGCGCGTGCCGGAGTTCGAGGGCATCGGCGATGAGGACATCTCCGTGCGTCCCCAGGAGCTGGAGATGGCCGGCTCGCTGGTGGCGAGCCTGAGCGAGGACTTCGACCCGGCCGCGCACACCGACGAGTACCGCGAGGCAGTGCTGGAGCTGCTGGCGAAGAAGCTCGCCGGCGAGGACGTGATCCTGCCGAATCCCGACGACGCCGCCGCCGATTCCGGGACGGTCATCGACCTGATGACCGCGCTCCAGGAGTCGGTCCGTCGCACCCAGGCCGCGCGTGCGGCACCTGGCGAGGATCCCGACCCCGCTGCCACCGGCGAACCCGCAGCGGGGGGCACCTGAACCGGCTCCCGTCAGGCCGGCTTGACCGCCTGGAGGGTGTAGCTGGCGGGCAGGCGCTCCGGTCGATCGGCCAGCCGGTACTCGCCGCCCTCGATGCGCACCATCTGCCCGGGGATGCCATCCCACGGGATGCTGTCATGCTCGGCGAGGCCGGTGATCTGCATCCCACGCGCCAACAGGGCACTGACGATCTCCCCGAGCCCGTGGTTCCACTCGTAGCTGACGTTGTTGGTGAACGCGACGTCGGTGCTCACGTACGTCCCGCCCTCAACCCACTGCGTCGGGTCCGGCCGCTCGAAGTAGGGGTACTCCACGCGCAGTGCTCCGGACGCATCAGGATCGGCAAGGGCCCACAGCATCGGATGCCCCTCGCGCAGGAACAGCCTGCCACCGGGGGCCAGCAGGTCTGCGACGACATCCGCCCAGCGCCCGATGTCGGGCAGCCAGCACAGGGCCCCGATCCCGGTGAACACCAGGTCGTATCCGCCCTCCTCGAGAACGTCGAGCGCGGCGTACACGTCGCAGACCACGAAGTCGGCAGGAGTTGCGCACCGCTGCGCGAGGGCGCGGGCCTCGGCGATGGCGGCCGGCGAGAAGTCCAGCCCGGTCATCTCGGCCCCCAGGCGCGCCAGCGAGAGGGTGTCCGTGCCCAGATGGCACTGCAGGTGGACCCCGCGCAGGCCAGATACGTCGCCCAGGAGCGGCAGGTCGAAGCGCACGACGTCGGACAGGTAGGCGGGGTCGGACACGAAGTCCTCGACGTGGTAGTCCGGTGAGGCGGCGTGGGCTGGGGCCCGCTCGTCCCATTGCGCCAGGTTGACCTGCGCATGGAACGCCGAGCTCCGGGCCTGCGAGTTGTCGTCCATCGGGCCATTGAACCCCGTTGTCGGCCCGGTGAGCGACAATCGACCTTCACGACAACGCGAACCCGAGGAGTGGATGATGGCGGGCAACCGCGCGGCCGCACCCGGGTCGGGCTCGCATGCGCCGCGCCCCGGAGGTCGCCACACGGGAGGACGCCGGCCCGCAGCACGCCCCAGTGGCGGACCCCCGCCCGCAGCACGCCCGTCGGCACGTGAGCTCCGCCGCCGGCGGCTGGGTTGCGCCGGGTCGTTCCTGCTCAGCCTGTTCGCGTTCCTGGTGGTGGGCTGGGCCGTCGTGACCGGGGCGAATCCCCTCGGTGGCCTCCTGGACCCGCCGTTCGAGTCCGGACCCGCCGACATCACCGGCATCGAGCAGCCGGAAGCCGCGCGCTGGGCCGGCGAGCAGCCCGACTACGGCGTGGACATCTCCTTCCCCCAGTGCGGGCGCACGCTGCGCGACATGGGCGCTGGCTACGCCATCGTCGGCCTCGACGGCGGCATGCCCGACCGCCCCAACCCGTGCTTCCCCGCGCAGTGGGCCTTCGCGGAGCGTCAGGCCGGCGTGGCCGTGTACGTGAACACCGCAGATAACAACCGCGGCGATCCGGTCAAGGTCGGGCGTCGAGCTGCACGCGGCGACCTTGCGGCCCTGGCGGAGAACGGCGTCGGCCCTGGGACACCCATCTGGCTGGATGTCGAGCTCCCTGAGGTCTGGCTGGGGTCCCAGGCCCGGCATCGGGCCGTGATCACCGAGCACCTTCGCGTCCTGGCCAGGAACGGGTACCCGGTGGGCGTGTACTCCGCGCCGGCCCTCTGGCAGGAGATCACCGGCGGTGCCGACCTCGACGTCCCCACCTGGGTCGGGATCGGGCGGGCGTCCCGGGAGCGCGCGGCCGCCACATGCGCGGATGTGTCGTTCGGCGACCGGAGGCCCGACATCGTGCAGCGGATCGGGACCGGCAGCGACGGCAGATCCCTGGACCGCAACCTCACCTGTCCGGGAACCGACCTGACCGGGCTGATCCGACCCACGTGAGCGGCGGGCGTGGCCAGGCCAGCAGCGCCCGGCGGACCTGTTCTGGTCGGCAGTTCAGCCCTGACCGGCGGACCGGGGCACGACGACCGGTGCGATCCGGCAGGCATCGCCAGCCGCAGCGGGCGGCGGACTGTACCCGGCCCGCAGGTGGTCGTATCGGGGCGATGACCGCGCCATCAGGCCATCGACGTACCAGCAGCTCGGGATGACCTGCACGCCTGCCTCGTCGGCCGCGTCCAGAAGGGACCGAACAAGCGTGGAAGCGATCCCCCGACCCTCGTACCCGGGAGCCGTCACGGTGCTGTAGACCTCCCACACCCCGTCGCTGACGGCGACTGAGGCCCTGGCCACCTCACGGTCGCCGAGGGTCGCCCGGAACAACGACTCGTTGGCCCTGCTGACGACCACCCCTGGAGCACCCATGATCCAACGGTAGGCGCAGAGCGCAGATCGCGCAGTCGTGGACCCGGCCACCGTTCGCGTCGGAGACCGCCTGACCTGTTGGATCGTGGCGCCGACACGCGAAAGGGGCGAACCACCTGAATACGGCAGAACCCCGGTGCTAGACTCCAGATGTCACCAAACGGTTACGAGCACGCACCATCTAGTGGAAGGAGTCCTGATGGGAATCTGGGAGATCCTGTTGTGGACCTTGTACATCTTCGCGGTCATCTGCCTGATCTGGGTCTGGATCATGGTCATCTTCGACCTGTTCAGCGATCACACGACGGGCGGCTGGCCGAAGTTCTTCTGGACTGTCTTCCTGATCGTCCTGCCTTGGCTGGCGGTCTTCGTCTACCTGATCGCCCGCGGCAAGGGGATGCAGGAGCGCAAGATGATCGCAGCCGAGCAGCAGAAGGCGTCCACCGACGCCTACATCAAGAACGTCGCAGCCCAGACCAAGACACCGACCGAGCAGATCGCCGATGCACATGGCCTGCTGGCCTCGGGTGCCATCACCCAGGCCGAGTTCGACTCGCTGAAGGCCAAGGCGCTCGCGTCCTGACCAGACACGGCAACGCAGGGAGCCTGGGCGGATTCGTCCCGGCTCCCTGCTCTGTGGACGGGAACTGGAAACGATGTGCGCGGCTGTGCGTGGCGGCTGTGCGCCGGCCTGTCTACGCTCCTAGACTGGACTCGTGACCACCTACCCGGATGCGCTGGACTCCCTGATCGATGCCGGTGAGGTCGCCGAGATCCTCGGTCTGGCCCATCGCAACAGCGTCTCCACCTACCGCAGCCGGTACCCGAGCTTCCCGCCCGGTCGGCCCGCCCCCGGTGGTGGACGCAGCAGGCTCTGGACCCGCGAGGAGATCGTGCTCTGGCACCAGGCATTCCGCGCACGTCAGTCCGAGTCAACCGACGAGCCCAGCGCACGGCTCGAGGCGCTGGTCGACGCAACCACCCGACTCCTGCTGGCCAGCCCCGGTGCGGACATCAGCATCCGGCAGATCGCCGCCGAAGCAGGAGTGGCCCACTCCGACCTCTATCGGTACGCCGACTCCAAGGACCAGCTGATCGACCTTGCCGTGGCCAGGGTCGAGGCCGAGATGCGGACGGCGATCCCGGAGGACTATGACGCCTTCGTGGACGCGATACCCGAGATCCTGACCCGGTCTCGAGCCGCGCGCGCCAGCATGCTTGTGCTCACGGAGCGCGCCCTGCGCCGAGACTCTGCCTCGACGTCGGACACCGAGTCCATCAGCGCCATCGCAGAGTTGATCGCCACGCAGAGGGACGCGTCGCAGGGCTCCTCCGCGGTGGATCCGCGGGTCCTGGCGGCCTGCGTAGGGGCCATGCACTGGGGTCTGCTCGTCATGGAGGACCGATGGCTCAGGGGACTGGACCTCGAGGAGCTGCCCGAGGATCAGGTGGCCGCAGTCATCCGAGCGATGCTCACGGCCTGAGCTGGGTCCCGCCAGAGGTGAGTGCCGGTCTTGGGCACGCAGTGGTCACGAACCCAGGTCACGAACCCAGGTCCCGGACCCGGATGATCTCGACGGCGGCGGGTACGGGATCCTCGACCTCGGTGACCACCTCCAGCCGGAGGGAGGCGCTGAAGCCGAGATGCGCGAGCGCTCCCAGGTCGTGGCTGACGACAACCCCGGCCACCGGGTAGCCCCCCATCGTCCCGGCATCGGGACCCAGCAGGACCCAGTCGCCCGAGGGCAGGACCTGGATGGTCCCCGGCAGGACCCCGAGCGACGGGAGATCCGATCGCGCGGACTCCTGGGCCCCGACCCCCCTGAGCAGGCCGCCGGTGACCCGGACCCCGATCCGGGAGGTCTGCACGACTCGGACCGTGCAGGTATCCAGGTGCATGTGCGGTCCGGCGATCACCCGGACATGAGGACGCCACTGCGGAGGTCGGACGAAGTCGCCCACCGTGCCGGAACGACTCGCCGGGCCCAGCGGAAGCAGGTCCCCGACACCGATGGGCGTCGGCCCGATCGGCCCCAGCACGCAGGTCGACCGCGAGCCCAGTTGCGCAGCGGGCTGGAAGCCGCCGGCCACGGCGACGTACGCCCGCCCCGTGGCCCGGACCTCGATGCGACGCCCGGCGCCGACGTCCATCGCAGTCCATGCTGCTGCCCGCACTCCGTCGATGGACACCGACCCCTCGCCGGTCACAGCGCAGGTGACCGGGACGAGGGCCTCGAGCTCGATGCGGCCGAGCACCTCCACGCTGGTCTGGGCCATGGTGCCGCCGACCAGGCGGGCCCCCGCCTCGTGCGCATGCCGGTCGAAGGCCCCGGAGACCGGGACTCCGCTGGTGACCAGCCGTCGTCCGGCATCCTCGAACAGGGCGGACCCGCGTAGCTGGGTGACGCGCAGGGCCTGCATCACGGCACCTGCGTGAAGCGCACCCGGTCACCGACCCGGAGCAGGGCGGGCTGGGCTGCGTTCGGGTCGAACAGCACGACATCCGAGTTGCCGATCAGCTGCCACCCCCCGGGCGTCGGCGCCGGGTATACCGCGCACATGCCCGCGGCCAGGGCGACGGCACCTCGCGGAACCCGCGGCCGGGGGTCAGCGCGGCGGGCAACGGCGTCGAAGATCGGGTCGCTGCCGGTCAGGTAGCCGAACCCGGGTGCGAAGCCGACCGCTGCCACGGTCCATCTGGCCGCGCAGTGCCGACGGACGAGCTCCCCGGACGTGACGCCCAGCCCAGCGGCCACGGCTTCGAGATCCGGGCCGTCATAGCGACTCCGGATCTCGTGAGTGCGCGGCGCCCGGATCGCGTCCCTAGGTGCTGTGCCGGGGGCACTCAATGCCACCGATCCATCGTGCCCCGCATCGACGAGACCCGGGGAATCCCCGCTCGCAGCGCGGGTCAGAAGATCATCGGCCGCACGGCGGTCCGGACGGTCCGCCGGCCTGTCGAACACGATCAGAACGCTGGCCAACCCCGGCACGACCGTGGTCTCAGGCCACAGGATCCGGGCAATCCGGGCGATCCCGAGAACCCAGGCAGTGCTCGCGCCCCGAAGGGCGCGCGGCGCTGCGGGTTCGACCAGCAGCCCGCGGTCACCGAATGCGACGGCCACGGCTGCCGCACCAGGAGCCCGCTGCGCGTGGTCACGGATGACGGGGGCACCGGCCGGAACGGATCCGTGCTCAGGCTCCACACGCCGCCCCGGTACGTCGGCGACCACCTGCCAGCCTCCCTCCTCGAGGGCGATCCGGATCGCCCTCGCCGCTGACACGGCATCACGTGTGTCGCCATGCACGCACAGCGAATGGACCGTCATCGGGATGCGCGCACCGCTGATGGCAACAACGCCACCGCGCGCGAGGTCCAGCGCCTGGGCGACCATTGCCTCAACCTGGTCGTGCAGGTCGCCTGGCTGGCCCCGGGTCACCAGCCGGCCGTCGCCCAGGTAGCCGCGATCAGCGAACCCCTCGGCGATCACCTGGATGCCCATGCTCTCGGCGACGTTCGCCAACTCCCCACCCGGCTGGGTCATGACCGGCACGGGGAAACCAAGGACCTGGGCGACCCGGCCCACCGATTCGGCGAGGATCTGCGCGGCCTGCACGTCGCGCACCGCCTCGTTGTAGAGCGATCCATGCGCCTTGATGTGCGCCAGTTGCGCGCCCTTGCGCTCGGCCTCCCTGGCCACCAGCAGCACCTGCTCAGCCAGGTCCGCAACGAGGTGGCTGCGCGCCACCGGGTCCCGCCGAGCCTGGTCGAGGTGTGATGCCCGACCGAACCTCGCCCGATCGCGGTACGACGGATGGGCTCCGATCGCCACCCCGCGGTCGACGGCTGCCGCGACCACCCGGACCAGGGTCTGCCCCCCGCCGGCGTGCGCCCCCGTGGCGATGTTCGCCGAGCTGACGATCGCCAACAGGGCGTCGTCATCCCCGACGTCCTCACCGAGGTCCGCGTTCAGGTCAATCTGCACCGCACCACCTTCTCAGTGCGCAGCCCGTAGCGCAGGTCACCCGCACGCGTGTCAGCGCCGGCTGTCGGCCCGGCATCCTAGAGTGACTCCGTGACCGCGACACCCGACGACCGCGCCATCAACAGGTCGACCGGCCCCGCTGAGGTGCCCGAATGGGTTGTCCTCGCCCACGGAGCCGCTGGGGTGGGCGCCGCGGTGCTCAGCGCGGGCGGGACGCTGCTCTGGGTCAACCCGGCCATGATCGACCTCGTCGGCCGGGCCGCGCGGGAGCTCATCAATCGGCACGTCTCCGATCTCATGAGCCCGGCAGATCGAGAGCAGATGTCCCGTGCGATGTCGACACTCGGCCCCGAGCACGTGGCCAGTGCACGAGTGCAGGGGCCAACCCCCGGAAGCTGGTTGCACGTGTCGATGAGCCAACTTCCCGGCAGGATCGACGGTCAGCCGGCGATCCTCGCGCAGGCTGTCGACGTGACCGAGTCGATCCAGTCGCAGGTGTCGCTTGAGGTCATGAGCCAGAACGTCCTGGACGTCGTCACCGTGATCG
>JAQBEX010000112.1:0-17165 GCA_032123675.1 Actinomycetes bacterium | reverse complement strand
CTACTCAGTGCCCAGCCAGAGCCCGACCGCCCGAGCACGTGCCTGCGCTGCGCACTACTGGGCCTGCGGGTACCGTCGGTACGGGCTGGAGCCAGGGTCGGGAGGCGCACGTGGGAGGCGAGGCGCGGAGGGTTTGACCCTCCGCGGAGGGTTTGCGCAGGGGTGTCCACAGATGCGCCGAGGGGCGGTTCCTTCTTCGTCGTTCTGGAGCACCATGTCGGCGTGCGCCAAGAAGCCGTGGTTCGAATTGCCGACCTGATGTCCGACGGGGCAACCCGTCGCGAGGCACGCGGATCGGTCGCTGGACTCCAAGGCCTCACCCGGGGCTCCTACGCGGATACCTCGGGACTGACCGCGCAGGAGAGTCACATCCTGCAGACCAGGGCCCTGACCGATCGGATCGGGGACGTGGTGGCCAGTCATACCTCGGCGGCAGCGATCTGGGGCCTGCCGCTGCGGGAGGGTGACCTGGGAGTCGTGCAGCTCTCGCCGACGTGGCAGCGCCTCGGCAACCCGAAAGCAGGTCCCGGGTATCACCTGCACAGCAGACCTGTGGATCAGGCACAGATCGAAGCACCGAACGGGTTGCGGACGACCTCGCCCCTGCTGACCACTGTGGACTGCGCTCGGCTTGTGAGCCTGGACTGGGGAGTCGTGATCGGCGATGCGGCCCTGCGCAAGGGCCTCATCGAGAATCCGGAACTCGCCAGCGCGGCAGGTCAGGTGCGCAGGCTCAAGGGTGCCGCTCGCGCGAGGGCTCTGGCGAACATGTGCAGCCCCCTCGCGGAGAGTCCTGGCGAGAGCCTGCTTCGCCTGCGGCTGCGCCGGATGGGGCTGGAACCGGCGGAGCAGGTGTCGATGCCCTGGGTGGAGGGCCACCCGCGCGTTGACTTCCTCATCGACGAGTGGCTTGTCATCGAGTTCGACGGCCGGGCGAAGTACTCCCTTGATGGCGACCCCGAGCGGGCGCACTGGGAGGAGAAGCGCCGCCACGATCACCTCGTCGAGGCGGGCTACGAAGTGATCCACGTTGTCTGGACCGAACTCTGGGACGAACTAGCCCTGCGCCGAAGGATCAACCGGGCCCTGCGCCGCGCGCGAGCGGCCCGGAGGTGAGCGCAGACCCTCCGCGCGAGGCCAGAATCTCCGCGACGACGCGGAGATTCTGAACCGGAGCGGAGGGTTTGCGCCGCTAGCGGAGGGTTTGCGCCGCTGGGTCAGCCGCGGGTGAGTTTCTTGTAGGTGGCCCGGTGTGGGCGGGCCGCCTCGGCGCCGAGTCGCTGGATCTTGTTCTTCTCGTAGGACTCGAAGTTGCCCTCGAACCAGAACCACTGCGAATCGCCCTCGTAGGCCAGGATGTGGGTGGCGATCCGGTCGAGGAACCAGCGGTCGTGCGAGGTGATGACCGCACAACCCGGGAAGTCCAGCAGGGCGTTCTCCAGGGACCCCAGGGTCTCGACGTCGAGGTCGTTGGTCGGCTCATCGAGCAGGATCACGTTGCCGCCCTGCTTGAGGGTCAGGGCGAGGTTCAATCGGTTGCGCTCCCCACCGGAGAGGACCCGCGCGGGCTTCTGCTGGTCGGGGCCCTTGAAGCCGAACGCCCCCACGTAGGCACGCGACGGCATCTCGACGTGGCCGACCTTGATCCAGTCGAGCCCGTCCGACACAACCTCCCAGACGTTCTTGGCCGGATCCAGCCCGGACCGGCTCTGGTCGACGTAGGACAGCTTCACGGTGTCCCCGACCCGGATGTCACCAGACGTCGGCAGCGCAGCCTTGTCGACGGTGTCCTCGTCGGTCGCTGCCACGATCATCTTGAACAGAGTCGTCTTGCCGACGCCGTTGGGTCCGATGATCCCGACGATTCCGTTGCGGGGAAGGGTGAAGCTCAGGTCGTCGATCAGCAGACGGTCATCGAACGCCTTGGCCAGATGGTTGGCCTCCACGACCAGCGAACCCAGGCGCGGCCCCGGCGGGATCTGGATCTCCTCGAAGTCCAACTTGCGGGTCTTCTCGGCCTCCGTGGCCATCTCCTCGTAGCGATCAAGGCGAGCCCGGCTCTTTGTCTGGCGGGCCTTGGCGTTGGAACGCACCCACTCGAGCTCGTCGGTCAGGTGCTTGCGGAGCTTCGCGTCCTTTGCTCCCTCCACCTTCAGACGGGCCGCCTTGGCCTCCAGGTACGTGGAGTAGTTGCCCTGGTATGGATAGGCCCGGCCCCGGTCAAGCTCGAGGATCCACTCGGCGACGTTGTTGAGGAAGTACCGGTCGTGGGTGATGGCGACGATGGTGCCCGGGTACTTCTCCAGGTGCTGCTCGAGCCACTGCACGCTCTCTGCGTCAAGGTGGTTCGTGGGCTCGTCGAGAAGGAGCAGGTCGGGCTGCTGCAGCAGCAGCTTGCACAAGGCCACGCGGCGCCGCTCGCCTCCGGAGAGCACCGAGACGTCGGCATCGCCGGGCGGGCAGTTCAGGGCATCCATCGCCTGGTCAAGCTGGCTGTCGAGGTCCCAGGCGCCCAGGTGGTCGATCTTCTCCTGCAGGACACCCATCTCGGCCATGAGCGCGTCGAAGTCCGCCTCCGGATCGGCCATCAGCTCGGAGATCTCGTTGTACCGGTCGACGAGGGCCTTGGTCTCGGCCACGCCCTCCTCGACGTTGCCCAGAACATCCTTGGTCTCATCCAGCTCGGGCTCCTGGGACAGGATGCCCACGGTGTACCCGGAACTCAGGGTGGCATCACCGTTGGACGGCTGGTCGAGACCCGCCATGATCTTGATCAAGCTCGACTTGCCCGCCCCGTTGGGACCAACAACACCGATCTTGGCCCCGGGTAGGAATGACAGGGTCACGTCGTCGAGGACGACCTTCTCGCCGTGGGCCTTGCGTGCCTTGCGAAGCGTGTAGATGAACTCAGCCATGGGCCCAAGGGTATCGGCCGCGCACGGGTGCCCCGGCACTCCTGATCTCCGGAACCGGTCCACGGCCACCCCATCGGCCAGCGCCAGCGACCACCCGCACGAGCGCCCGCAGTCCACTCACGCAACGTCGGCCGCGGCCCCCCCATCGACGGCCGCTGGGCCACCCCCGCCTCCCCCAGCCGGGCCAGCCTCGCCGCTCCCGGCTCCACCGCCAACAGCCCCTGCGGCGGCGGCGGACTCCTGGTCGGTGGGCTCCGTCGAGCCGCCAGATCCGATCTGCGGTCCGATCGGGGCCCGCTGGAACTGCGCCCGACATCGGGTGAGGTCAAGACCGAAGCTGACCACCTCGAGATCGGTGAAGGTCACGGCCATCGTGGTACCCGGCGCCCCGGGCACGTCACGGTCGACCGTGCGCTGGCGCACCCTGCCGTGCACGACCACCGGATGTCCCTTGGCCAGCGAATGTGCGGCGTTCTCCGCGGCACGCCGCCACGCGGTGACGTTCCAGTAGGCAGTATCCCCATCGAGCCATCGCCCGCTGGCACGGTCGTACCGCCTGGCCGTCGATGCCACCCGGAACCTTGCGAGGGCATCCCCCCGGGCGGTCGTCCGGAAATCCACGTCGGACACCAGGTTGCCCGCGACCGTCATCAGCGTCTCGTTCATCATCCCCCCGTTCGGAGCGCCGCCCTCCGGCGCCACACCTGCACCCTGCCGCACTGGGACGTCGCCGCACCAGACCTGCGCCGGCATCTGTGGATGAGCAGGCCCCTCAGGTGGTCAACGGCCACGCGATGGTGACGGCCGAGGCCAGGCCATGCGAGAGCAGGTCGTTGCTCAGCTCCCGCTCGACGTCGTCACGGTCGAAACGCCGTGTGCGCAGGCTGCGCCGCACCCACTTCGATTCGCGGCACCTGCCCATCACGTGCTCCCCGGACAACATCCGCGCCTTGACCCGTGACAGTTCGCCCTCATCACCGTCGGGATGGCGCCGATAGGCCGCGGTGGAGGCGGCGGCCTCGAGGATCGAAGCCCCCAGGATCTCCCGCGCCCGGGCAGGGGCCTCCGGGTGCACCTGGGCACCCCCGTGCAGGAGCCGGCGCTGCTCGTCGGCCGGCAACGGATGGAGCTCAGAATCGACGAACTCCACGACCTGGGGCCACCGGCCGCTGACCCACGCAGCTCCGACACACCCCTCGACCAGGTCGGCCATCCGATGCTCCGACGGTGTCCAGTCCAGCCAGTCACCGAGGTCGATCGCCGCAGCCAGCTCGCCCAGATGGGCATCGGTGGTGAACCGGTCGGCCCGGCCCTCGCAGTAGGGGCATGCGGGACCGACCATCACCGCATGGGCGTGCAGCACGACCTCGAGGATCGAATCCCCGATGAACTCCAGCCGCTGGAAGACCCGCCCGCGTGCCTGGCGGATCGCCTCCATCGCCGAGGGGGTCAGCGGGCCGAGCCTGGCCTCGACAACCCGACGCTGGGCAGCCTCGCGGACCGGATCCCGTGCCGGTGCCCCGCCCCGGCCGCCGCCTTCACCGGATGCGCCCATGCCGCGATTCTCCCCGGCTGCCTCAGCCGAGGACAACACCCGCTACCAGCGCGCGGACCTCGTCCTCCCCTGCGCCGTCTGGTGACACCGGGAACAGCGCGAACTCGACCCCGCCGGAGGCCGCTGCGCGCGAGCACAGCACAGGGGTCGACGGCAGCTCCACGGGGCGCCGGAAGGCGATCTCGAGACGTCGACCGGGCACGGTCTGGTCAACTCCGAGCACGGCGGCCGACCGACCCGTGGTCCACCACCCGTGCACGATCGCCCTGCGGAACCCGAACAGGCGCGCAGGCACCGCATGCATGTGGATCGGGTTCACGTCGCCGGTCACGCGGCCGAACGCACGGCCGATCCCCTCGTCGACCTGGAGCACCTCCTCCGCCTCCCACCGCCCCTGCGAGTCGATGATGGGCACCTGGGATTCCTCGGCTCCGCTGGCAGAACGGCTGCGCGAGAGGGTGACGGCCGTCGAGCGCCAGCACACCCGTCCGCCGGCGCTGACCTCGCCGCACAGGTCGAACTCCAGGCCGGATCGCACGTGCCGGGCCCCGGAGACCCACGCACGGACGTCCCACGGACCGTCGGCCGGGAGTTCGTCGAGCACCTCGATCACCGTTCCCTGGTGCACCATGCCCATCGCCCGGATCGGGAACGACCATCGGGAGAGCAGGTCGATGTGCAGGGCCATCACCGGGACCTGCGGGAAAGCGATCGGCAGATCCGCCCAGGAGCCCATCAGGGTCCGGTAGCCGGCAAGCAGTCCCCGATCGGGGACCCAGCCGGTCACGAGCGTCTCAGTGTCGGGAAGTGTGGTGGTGGCCGAGGCGGACCGCTTCCACGGCGCGGCCGCCCGCGCCAGGCTCAGGGAGTACCGGGGCAGGTCGGTGCGGGCGGCCTCATCGGACTCGTTCATGGTGACCTCAGCAAGGTGGACGGAGCGGCACGTGCCCCACGACGCTAACCCGCCCAACGCGTCCATGCCGCGTGGACTTGGGGGGCAGCAGGCCACGAAGGCGGCGAACACGACACAATGGCGCCGTGGAACACAGCTTCGATCTTGCGATCGACCCCGACGTCGTCCTGTCCGAACTCACCAGCGAGGAGTTCCTGCTGGCCTTCGCCGATGAGGTGGGGGTCGAGGTCGACGAGCTGGTGGTCGGCACCTCCGGCGACGACGAGGTGGCCAAGATGCTGTGGCAGTTCTCCACCGACAAGGACGGGATCCCCTCGCTGGCCAAGAAGATGCTGCCCGGTGAGGTTCGGCTGTCGTGGGCCCAGAGTTGGGGGGCCCGCACCGATGGAGTCGCCGCGGGCACCCTCGAGGTGAACCTCCTCGGCAACCCGAAGGCAGTCTCGAACGGCACCGCGACGCTGACCGCCGCCGGGGATGGCTGCACATTGGCCACCTCCACGACGACGAAGGCGTCATTGCCCTTCCCGATCGCGGGCAAGGTGCAGTCGATGATCGACAAGGACCTCGTCGGCTGGATCCTCTCGGTGCAGGCCCGGGTCCTGACCCGTCGACACTCGAGCTGAACACGCCCGGGTAGTCCCGTGGACCTGACGTTTCAGGCAGACTGACCAGATGGCGCGCGCATCCGGACGGCGATACCTGGCGCTGCGCACCGGCGTGGCGGGTGCCGCCGCGCTGACCTCCAACACGTTCGCTCGCGGGCTCCTGCCGCGGTCGACGACCGACCAGGCCATGGTCACGGGTGTGGCTGCAGTGCTCGGACTCGGGATCGGCACCATGGCTGTCTCCACCGTGGAGGCGACCGCCGAACTGGTGGCTGTCTCACGGGGCCGCGGCGACCCGGAGAACACAACTCTGCTCGCCGCCGGACTGGTTGCCGCTGTGGGGCTGGCCAGCGGGAGGGTGCTGCCCAACACGAGCACGACCCCGCTCCCCGTGGCCGCCGCCAACTCTGCCGCCCGCCTGATCGGTAGCGGCGCCGCCATCGCCGCGCTGGTGATCGCCTCGGACAAGGCGACCCGCCCTCTGATCGGCCCGGTGGGCCCGGCCATCGGGATGGCCAGCGCTGCCGGGATCGGGGGGGTCATCGCCGCATGGCGGATACACGCCCGTGACCGGCGAGCCGTCGCCGTTGGCGAGACCGGGAGCCGCCATCAGATCCAGCGCCCGACATCGGCCACCGGGGTCGCCACGTCCGTCGCGATGGGCGGCGCCGTCGGTGTGGGCCTGCTGACACTGGCCGGCGCCGAGTACGCCCTGGCTGAGGGATCGACGGCATTGGTCAGCTGGGTCATGGGGCGTTCGGACGACAGGGTCACCCCGCTGGTGGGTCACTCGATCGCGGCGTCACTGATGGTCCCTGCCGGTTTCACGCTGCTGGACAGGTTGCGCCGACGGATCATGCATGCCGACGATGTGGTCGAGGCGGCCTACCCCGATCCCCCGACCAGCCCCAACGTGACCGCCGGTCCGGCCAGCCTGATCGCCTTCGACGACATCGGCAAGGAGGGCCGGCGGTTCGTCCTGATGACCCTGACCGCCCGGGACATCTCCGCCGTGATGGGCGAACCCGCTCAGGAGCCGATCCGCGCAGTCGCCGGGTTCGACAGCGCCGCCACACCCGAGGCCCGCGCGAACATAGCCCTGTCGGAACTCGAGGCCCTCGGCGCCTACGCCAAGTCCGTGATCGTCGTGGCTGCCCCGACCGGCGTCGGCTACGTGAGCTTCTCGTTCGCCGAGGCGCTGGAGTACCTCACCCGAGGCGACTGCGCGATCATCGTCCCGCAGTACGCTCTGGTGCCCAGCGCGTTGGCACTGAACCAGACCGATGCGGGGATCCGCATGCAGACGTTGATCCTCGAGGGTATCCGCGACCGGATCGCGGCCACGCCCTCGGACCGCCGGCCCCGACTGCTGCAGTTCGGCGAGAGCCTCGGCGCCCAGGTGGCGCTGGACGTTGCCGCTGACGGGACCGCCAGCTTCGACGAGCTGGGTCTGGAACGTGGCCTCTACCTGGGCACACCGTTCCGGACCGCCCTGTGGGATCGCTGGTTCGCCGACCCGGCCTCCGTGGACCCGGACGGCATCCTTGGCAGGGTGTCCCAGGCCGACGAGATCCCCGGCCTGCCCGCGGCCGTGAGACACGTCCAGATCATCCACAACGACGACCCGATCAACATGTTCTCCTACGACGCTGTCGTGCGGGCGCCATGGTGGATGGGACCACCGCACACCCGCCCACCGGGTGTCCCCAGGGAGACCCCGTTCCGGCCGATCACGACGTTCGTGATCACGCTTGTCGACCTCAAGAACGGGATGAGCAGCAGGCCCGGGGTCTTCCAGCGCCTCGGGCACGACTACCGCATCGAGCTCGCGGACGCGATCCGGCACACCTTCGGGCTGCCCGCCAGTCCCGCGCAGGTCGAGCGGATCGAGGCCGCCCTTCGCGAGCGGGAACGCGAATGGGCCACCCGCCGGATGGTCGCGAACAAGTTCGACTCCGCGCGCTCGTCGGTGCTCGGGCAGTTGCAGAAGTGGGGGGTCGACCCGACGACGATCTCCTTCGATGACGAGACGACCTCGAAGCTGGCGCGCGGGGACATCTCCGGACTGCTCAGCAAGCTCGGCACCTCCGGCTCAAGCTAGGCAAGGCGCCGCACCGAGGTTCGGACGGGTGCCGCGGCAACACCCGCCGGACCGATCCCGTCGCACCGCAGCGAGGTCCGCCTGGCGATGTGACCAACGTCACATAACCTCGTCAGCCAGGACGGTCCCGCGCCTGCGCCGGCCACAGCCGGGCCGGGAAGGACCATGCCATCGCCATTCCACGGCAGGCACGGTCGCCGAGCTGGCATCCCCGGGCCTGGCTGCCGCCCGGCATGCAGCCCCACCACGACGTGCCGACATTGACCTACCTACGGCAACGTAGGTTACGGTTGCGTAGGAACTCGACGATTCAGGTGGTGCAATGACTGATCAGGGAACGCTCCCGACGATCATCCAGGGTGGGATGGGGGTCGCTGTCTCCGGCTGGGAGCTGGCTCGGGCCGTCTGCCGAACCGGTGAACTGGGTGTTGTCTCCGGCACGGCCCTCGACGTGGTCTGTGCCCGCCGGTTGCAGGCCGGCGACCCCGGGGGGCACATGCGCAAGGCGCTGGCCGCGTTCCCGATCCCGGAGATGTCGCGTCGGATCATGAAGAAGTACTACGTCCACGGCGGCAAGGCACACGACGCGGCGTTCAAGGCGGTGCCGCGGTTCACCGTCACCCCCTCCGTTGAGCTGCAGGAGCTCACGGTCGTGGGCACGTTCTGCGAGGTGTGGTTGGCAAAGCAGGAGCACCGCGCCCCGGTGGGCATCAACTTCCTGCGCAAGATCGAGATCCCGCTCCCCTTCGGACTCCTCGGGGCCATGCTCGCCGGTGTCGACTACGTCCTGGTCGGGGCCGGGAACCCCTCGGAGATCCCCGAGCTGATGCGCACGCTGGCCGCCAGCGAGGACCTCGAGTTCGGCGTGCGGGCCCAGGGGCTGCGCTCCGACGACCCGCCGGTGACGGTCCGGTGCAGCCCGAGCGAGCTGCTGGGCGAGGCTGCCCACGGGATGACCGTCCCCCGCTTCCTGGCCATCGTCGCCTCCGTGGACCTGGCCGCCGGGCTGGCCGGCGATCCGGCGACGCGCCCGTTCGGATTCATCGTCGAGGGGCCCAGCGCCGGCGGTCACAACGCCCCGCCCCGCGGCCCGCGGCAGCTCGACGAGCTGGGCCAGCCTGTGTACGACGACCGGGACGCCGTTGACCTCGAGGCTGTCGCTGCGATCGGGCTGCCGTTCTGGCTGGCCGGTGCCTACGGGACCCCCGACGGGCTGGCCGAGGCCAGGGCCACCGGTGCGATGGGTATCCAGGTCGGGACAGCCTTCGCCTACAGCCAGGAATCGGGACTGGCCGATTCACTCAAGCGCCAGGTCCTCGGCGAGGTCCTGGCCGGCACGCTGGACGTGCGCAGCGACTGGCGGGCGTCGCCCACAGGCTTCCCCTTCCGGGTGATCCAGCTCGAGGGGACAGTCAGCGATCCTGACATCGCCGCTGGCCGCAAGGCCGTCTGCGACCTCGGTGCCCTGCGTTCGCCCTACAAGAAGGCCAACGGCGACATCGACTACCGGTGCCCCGCCGAGCCGCTGGCCGTGTACACGCGCAAGGGCGGCCGGGCGGCCAACGCCGAGGGCCGGCGCTGCCTGTGCAACGCGCTGCTGTCGGCAGCCGACCTCCCCCAGCAGCGTCCGGACGGATCCGTCGAGCCGGCCATCGTCACCTCCGGGGACGACTTCCGAGCTGTCGAGGCGCTGGCCTCGAGCGGCTCCGCCGGCGGCCCCTACCTGGCCTCCGCGGTTGTTGACTACCTGCGCGCCGGACTTGCCCGGGTCTGACCCCGGGGCCATGCTCAGCACCCTGACGGGTGGGATCCATACCCGTCGGTAACAGTCATTGGTCCCCCCAACGAGGTCACTTTGACCACCCGATGGGGGGCAGTACCCAAATACCCTGAGCGGAAGTCCGCGTAGGAGGAAACGAATGAGCATTGACCAGGGTCTGGACGCCGAAACACTCGGCCTGATGTTGGACGGTCTGACGGAGTACATCTCCGACGCGCTGCCCCCCGAGCGGCAGTTGGAGCTGGATCATGAGGACATCTGCCCGGAGGACACGGTCCGCGCGATGTCGACCGACCTCGGGATCCAACTGGTCTTCGTGCCCGAGGCCTACGGAGGCATGGGCGGCGGCGCTTTCGACTCCTACCTGCTGTGCGAGGTGATGGCCCGCAAGGACATCGGCCTTGCCACCGCCATCTTCGCCACCTTCCTGGGCAGTGACCCGATCCTGGTCGGCGCCACGGAGGAGCAGAAGGAGAAGTGGCTGGGCGCGATCGCCGAGGAGGGCATCGTGTTCGCCTACGGCGCCACGGAACCCGAGGCCGGCTCGGACCTGGGCGCGATGAAGACCAAGGCTGTGCCGATCGAGACCGACGGTGTGGTCACCGGCTACCGCATCAGCGGCGCGAAGCAGTGGATCTCCAATGGCACCATCGCCGACGCCACCACGATCCTCGCCCTCGCCCCCGGCGGGCCGACCTGGTTCGTCGTCGAGAAGGACACCCCCGGCTTCACCAGCGCCAAGCCCGAGGACAAGCACGGGATCCGGCTGTCGAACACCGCCGCGCTCTACCTGGACAACGTCGAGGTCGGGCTCGACGCCCTGATCGGCGGGGTCGAGGGCAAGGGCCTGGTGCAGGCCCAGCAGGTCTTCGGCTACACCCGCGTCATGGTCGCTGCATTCGGCCTCGGCGGCGGCTGGGAGGCCGTGGACCGCGCGATCGAGTACTCCAAGACCCGGATCTCCGGCGGCACCCCGCTGTCCGAGAAGCAGGGCTACACCCACAAGCTGATCGTCCCGCACGTTGCCCGCCTGGAGGCCGCACGTGCCTTCATCGAGGAGACCTCGCAGCGCATCGACGAGGGCGAGGGCCCCGACGGCGCACTCAACACCGAGGGCGCGATCGCCAAGTACTTGGCCACCGAGTCGGGCAACCATGCCGCCGAGGACGCCATCCAGGCGCTCGGCGGCTACGGGTTCACCCGTGAGTACACCGTGGAGAAGATCAAGCGCGACGTGCGCATCACCACGATCTACGAGGGCACCTCGGAGATCCTCGAGATGACCATCGCCCGCGATCGCTGGCAGGAGCACCTGAAGTCCCGCGGCCAGTACTACCTCAACGCCGCACAGGAGATGAACGCACTCGCGGCACGCCACCCCGAGGTGGGCGCGGCAACCGCGGCCCTTGGCTTCGAGGCGCTCGCGGGCGTGTTCAGCGCCTGCCAGACCGGGCGACTGACCCGCAACCAGCACGTGCTGTTCCGCCTCGGTGAGCTCGTCGCCAACGTGGAGTGCGCCGGGGCCCTGAGCCGCCGTGCCGCGGCAGCCGCGGACGGGACGCTCGCGGAGAAGGCCAACAGGCGCTTCGACGCGGATGCGCTGGCCATCATCGCCCGGGTCTTCGCCCGCGAGGCAGCCATGAAGGCCGGCGAGGAGGGCATGCGCTGGGTCATTGGCTCCGCCGACCCCGCGCTGGGCCTTGACGCAACACTGCCCACGACACTGCGTCTGGACGCCATCCGCAGCGCCCAGGCAGGACTGGTCACCGACATGACCGCCCTGTCCGACGTCCTGTACGCCTGACCCCCGGCCAGATCCATCAGGAGACTCACATGACCTACCCCGAGCCGATTGCCATCGTGGGGATCAGCGCGATCATGCCCGACGCCCCCGACGCCGACACCTTCTGGAGCAACATCCGCAACGGCGTCTACTCGATCAGCGACGTGCCGACCGAACGGTGGGATCCGGCCCTGTACTACGACCCCGACATGCGGGCCGAGGACATGACGTACTCGAAGATCGGCGGCTGGGTTCGTGAGTTCCCCTGGGAGCCGATGGCCTGGAAGCTCCCCCTGCCCCCCAACGTCACCAAGCACTTCGACGACGGCCAGAAGTGGGCGGTCAGTGCCGGACGCTCTGCGTTGCTCGACGCCGGTTGGCCGGACTGGAACGTGGATCCTGAAGAGGTCTCGGTCATCCTGGGCAACGCACTGGGCGGCGAGAAGCACTACGCCAGCCACCTGCGGATCGCCTACCCGGAGGTTGCCCAGGCCTTCGAGAAGTCGGCTGCGTTCGCTGCGCTGCCCGCTGATGTGCGGGCCTCGATCCTCACCCAGGCCCGCGAGGAGCTCGTCTCAGGGATCACCGAGATCACCGAGGACACGATGCCGGGCCAGCTGTCCAATGTGCTGGCCGGTCGGGTGGCCGCGCTGTTCAACTTCCGCGGCCCGAACTTCACGACCGACGCCGCCTGCGCCTCGGCCCTGGCCGCGATGAGCTCCGCTGTGCACGGCCTGCAGGCCCACGACTACGACGCCGTCGTGTCCGGCGGCATCGACCGCAACATGGGCGTCAGCGCGTTCGTGCGCTTCTGCAAGATCGGTGCGCTGTCGGCCACCGGTACCCGGCCCTTCGACGCGGGCGCCGACGGCTTCGTGATGGGTGAGGGTGCTGCCCTCTTCGTGCTCAAGCGGCTCTCCGACGCCGAAGCAGCCGGTGACCGCATCTATGCGACCATCCTGGGCATCGGCGGCTCCTCGGACGGCAAGGGGAAGGGCATCACCGCACCGAACCCGATCGGCCAGCGCCTCGCGATCGGCCGGGCGTGGGACCGCGCCGGGGTCGACCTCTCGACCATCGGGATGCTCGAGGCGCACGGCACCTCGACCGCCGTCGGGGATGCCACCGAGCTGGGCAGCCTCAATGACGTCTTCGGAGGGGCTGGGATTGCGCCCGGTTCCATCGCCCTCGGGTCGGTCAAGTCCAACATCGGCCACCTGAAGGCCTCAGCTGGCGCGGCCGGGCTGTTCAAGGCCGTCATGAGCCTGCACGAGAAGGTGCTGCCACCGAGCCTGCACTTCGAGGTCCCGAACCCGAAGGTGGACTGGCCCACGACCCCGTTCGCCGTGAACACCGACCTGCGTGAGTGGGACCAGCGTGGTGCCGACCCACGCCGAGCGGGCGTCAGCGCGTTCGGCTTCGGTGGCACAAACTTCCACATCGCGCTGGAGGAGTACATCCCCGGACGGCACCGCAAGGAGGAGGCCCCCCGGTCCTTCGCCGGCGCCGACATCCCCGCGGCTGCCGCACCGGCTGCCGCACCGGTCGCCCGCAAGGTCCCGCTCCGCGGCGCTGCCGTGCTCGGCGGACGCGATGAGGCCGAGGTCGTCGCCGCGCTCACGGCGCTCTCCGCCGAGGCGGCCGCTGGGCGTGCCCCGGCACCCGCGGCGCCGGACCCCGCCCTTGCTGACGCGGCGATCCGCGTCGCCATCGACTACGCCGACGCCGCCGACCTGGCCAAGAAGGCCGACAAGGCGATCCAGGCGTTCGGTGCCAACAACCCGGCGATGTGGAAGATGCTGCGCTCGCAGGGGGTGTTCGTGGGCCGCGGCCGTGCGCCGAAGGTGGCCTTCCTGTTCACGGGTCAGGGGTCGCAGTACGCCAACATGCTGGCCGACCTGCGCGAGCGCGAGCCGATCGTCCGCGACATCTACGACGAGGCCGACCGGATCATGACCCCGCTGCTGGGCAAGCCGCTCTCGGAGTACGTCTTCGCCGACCCCTCGGACCCGGAGGCCGTCAAGCGTCTCAACGCCCAGCTGCTGCAGACCGAGATCACCCAGCCCGCCGTGCTGACCACCGACGACGCCATGTCCCAGCTGCTGGCCGCCTACGGGATCACCCCAGACCTGGTCATGGGCCACAGCCTCGGCGAGTACGGCGCCCTGGTCGCGTCCGGCGCCCTGACCTTCGACGCCGCCCTCGAGGCCGTGAGCGCGCGCGGTCGGGAGATGACCCACGTCTCCCAGGAGGACAACGGCGCCATGGCCGCCGTGTTCGGTCCGCTGCCCGACGTCGAGCGGATCGTGGCTGAGGTCGACGGGTACGTCGTCGTGGCCAACATCAACTCCAACACCCAGGCCGTGATCGGCGGTGCGACCGCAGCCGTCGAGGCCGCCGTGGCTGCCTTCCAGGCGGCCGGCATGACCGCCATGCGCATCCCGGTTTCGCACGCCTTCCACACCCAGATCGTGGCCGGAGCCAGCGAGCCGTTGAAGGTCGCGATGCGCCGCCTCGAGGTCCGCGGGCCCCAGCTGCCGATCGTGGCCAACGTGACCGGTGAGTTCTCTCCCGAGAACGCTGACACCGAGACGATGCGCGAGATCCTCGGCCGCCAGATCGCCGAGCCGGTGCAGTTCGTCAAGGGCCTGAACACGCTCTACGACGCCGGTGCCCGGGTCTTCGTCGAGGTTGGGCCGAAGAAGGCCCTGCACGGCTTCGTCGACGAGGTGCTGGGTTCCCAGCACGACGACGTGGTGGCCCTGTTCACCAACCACCCGAAGCTGGGCGACGTCGCATCGTTCAACCAGGCGCTGTGCGGCCTGTACGCCGCCGGCCTCGGGTTCGCCCCAGCGGCCGGCGACCCGACCCCGGTCGCCGCCGTGGCCGTGGCCGCCGCCCCCGTCGCTGCCGCCCCCGCCGCGGCACCTGCCCCTGCTGTTCCGGCCGCGCCGGTCGCCGCCGCGGCCAGCACGCCCCCCTCCCCGACAGCATCAACCCCGAGGACGCCCATGACCACCGCCCGCTATGAGGAACTGGGTCGGCTGTTCGCCGGCGTGCTGGAGCAGGGATTGCGGGTGTACTCCGGAGATCAGGGCGCGGCCGCACCCACGCCCGGTGTCACCATCAGCCCTGCCTCGACGACCCCGGTGGCCATCACCGGCGCCGCTCTCGGCCTGCCCGGCGTTGACCGCGTCTTCGACGACGAGAACGTCGCGCGCATCCTCGATGGCCAGCAGTTCATCGACATCATCCCGAGCCGCTTCCGTGAAGCGATCGTCGACAAGCGGATCACCCGGCTGGTGAAGAAGGCCGGGCAGGACCCCGTCTTCGAGACGATCGACGACGAGGCCAGCGTCATCAAGTTGGCCGGCCGTGGAGCCCCCCTGGACGTCGTCGAGGAGTTCGGCGTGGAGGCCGCCCGCGACAAGGCGCTGGACCGCACCACCCGGCTGGCCATCGGCTCCGGCCTCGACGCCCTGCGCGACGCGGGAATCCCCCTGGTCATGCGCTACCGGTCCACCACGCTGGGCACGATGCTGCCTGAGAAGTGGGGCCTGCCCGAGTCGATGCGCGACGACACCGGCGTCATCTTCGCCTCAGCCTTCCCGGGCTACGGCGAGTTCGCCGCTGACATCGAGAAGTACATGGCTGACCGTGGCCGCCGCGAGCAGCTCCTGGCCCTGGAGGCCGTGCGCGCCCGGATGACCGGGGTCGAGCCGGCCGTTGCCGAAGTAGACCGTCGGATCGCTGAGCTGCGCCACCTGCTCGACGTCGAGGGCTTCGAGTACGACCGGCGCTTCATCTTCCGCTGCCTTGCGATGGGCCACTCGCAGTTCGCCGAGTTGATCGGGGCCCGCGGCCCGAACACCCAGATCAACGCCGCCTGCGCGAGCACCACCCAGGCGACCGCCCTGGCCGAGGACTGGATCCGGGCTGGTCGGTGCAAGCGCGTCGTCGTCGTCTCCGCTGATGACGTGACCAGCGATGTGCTGCTGCCCTGGGTCGGCTCCGGCTTCCTGGCCACCGGCGCAGCCGCGACCGAGGACGTCGTCAGCGAGGTCGCCACCCCCTTCGATCGGCGCCGGCACGGCATGGTCGTGGGGATGGGCGCTGCCGCGTTCGTCGTGGAGTCGGCCGAGTCCGTCCGCGAGCGCGGCCTGCAGCCGATCTGCGAGGTGCTGGCCACCGCCACCGCGAACAGCGCCTTCCACGGTACCCGGCTGGACGTCGAGCACGTCGGCCAGGTCATGGAGGGCCTGGTCCGCACCGCGGAGGGCCGCGGCATCGACCGCACCCAGATCGCGCCACAGACGGTGTTCGTGTCCCACGAGACCTACACACCGGCCCGCGGCGGTTCGGCCGCAGCGGAGGTCAACGCGTTGCGGCGGGTCTTCGGCAGCGCCGCGAACTCCATCGTGATCACCAACACCAAGGGCTTCACCGGCCACGCAATGGGCGCCGGCGTCGAGGACGTCGTGGCGATCAAGGCGCTGGAGACCGGCATCGTCCCGCCGGTCCCGAACTACAAGGTGCCTGATCCGGACCTCGGCACCCTGAACCTGTCGCTCGGCGGTGCCTACCCCGTGCAGTACGCGCTGCGCCTGGCAGCCGGCTTCGGCTCCCAGATCGCCATGTCGCTGCTGCGCTGGACGCCGATGCCCGATGGCCGGCGGCGCGCACCCAGCGAACTCGGGTACGCCTACCGCATCATCGATCGCGCCGCGTGGGATCGCTGGCTGGCCGACGCGGCCGGGCGCCCCGGGGCCACTCTCGAGGTGGACCATCGCCGGCTGCGGATCGTCGACATGGGCGCTCCTGCGGCCGCGCCAGCCCCCGTGGCCACCGCGACGGCCGCCGCGGCCCCGGCCGCACCCGCCGTGTCTGCTCCGGCAGCCCCGGCATTCGCTGCCCCGTCGCCAGCCCCGGCTGCGCCAGCAACCGCTCCGCCGGCACCCACGCCTGCGTCGGTGGACCCGTTGGTCGCCGAGGTCGTCGGGATCGTCTCGGAGATGACCGGCTACCCGCCGGAGCTCCTCGACGTCGACCTCGACCTCGAGGCCGACCTCGGCGTGGACACCGTCAAGCAGGCCGAGGTGTTCGCCGCGGTCCGCGACAAGTACGGCATCGAGCGCGACGACACTGTCGCCCTGCGCGACTTCCCCACGCTCAGTCACGTCATCGGTTGGGTCCGTGGGCAGACCGGCATCGAGGCCGTCGCCGCAGCCCCGGCAGCGCAGGAAGCGCAGGCGCCCGCCGATGCGCACGCTCCTGCTGGCGCCACGTCCGCCCCTGAGGCGGCACCCGTGGCGGCTGGCGACGAGGTGACCGATGCGGTCATCGGCATCGTCTCGGAGATGACCGGCTACCCGCCGGAGCTCCTCGATCTCGACCTCGACCTCGAGGCCGACCTCGGAGTCGACACCGTCAAGCAGGCCGAGGTGTTCGCCGCTGTCCGCGAACGGTTCAACGTCGAACGCGACGACAACCTCCAACTGCGCGACTTCCCCACC
>JAQBEX010000111.1:0-5406 GCA_032123675.1 Actinomycetes bacterium | reverse complement strand
AGCACGATTCGCGGCTTGCGCAGCGCCTGGGCCAGGTCGTGACCGTCGAGGGCAACGTGCACCGGAGCGGTGCCGCGACCGTAGATGACTGCTGGGATCAGGCCGGTGCGACGAAGACGGCGGGCAGCGCCCTTGCCGAAGTCGGTGCGCAGGACGCCGGACATGTGAACCTGGGTGTCGGACACGACACAACTCCTCGAGAAGTGGGGCGATGGTCCTTCGGCTGGAGGGAGGACCCGCCACCACGTCGATCACGGTGAATCCGCACTTCGCACGCAGCGGGGCACCCTCGCCGAGGAATGGGCAGAGTCTACCGTCGCCCGGACCCCCGGACCAAACGCACGGAACGGTCCAGGTCCGCCGGCCCCAGGCGCGCCGGAGGGTAGCCGGTGGAGGGCTGCCTCAGCGGGCCGGATCGCCGTTCGGGGTCGGGTCGAAGAGGCGGGTCACCGAGCCGTCGGTGAACACCTCCTTGATCGCCGTGGCCAGCAGCGGCGCGATCGGCAGCACCGTGAGCTTGTCGAGGTCGGCATCGATCGGCAGGGTGTCGGTGATCACGACCTCGGAGATGGGCGAGTCGGCCAGTCGCTGCGTCGCCGGGTCCGAGAGGATCCCGTGGGTCGCGGCCACCACGACCTCCTTGGCCCCCTGCTCCAGCAGGGTCTCGGCGGCCTTCACGATCGTCCCACCGGTGTCGATCATGTCGTCGACGACAACACAGATCCGGCCCTCGACGTCACCGACCACCTCGAGGACCCTGACCTGGTTGGGCACATCGGGGTCACGGCGCTTGTGGATGATCGCCAGCGGCGCCCCGAGCACGTCGGTCCACCGCTCGGCAACCCGGACCCGGCCGGCGTCCGGCGAGACCACCGTGATCGGCTGACCCGCGAGGCGCTGCTGAATGTGCTCGGCGAGTAGCGGCAGCGCGAACAGGTGATCCACCGGCCCATCGAAGAAGCCCTGGATCTGGGCGGTGTGCAGGTCAACGGTGATCATCCGGTCGGCACCTGCGGTCTTGAACAGGTCGGCCATGAGACGGGCGCTGATCGGCTCCCGACCGCGATGCTTCTTGTCCTGGCGGGCGTACCCGTAGAACGGCACCACGACGGTGATCCGCTTGGTGGAGGCACGCTTGAGCGCATCGACCATGAGCAGCTGCTCCATGATCCACTGGTTGATCGGGGCGGTATGGGCCTGGATGACGAACGCATCCGCCCCGCGCACCGACTCCTTGAAGCGCACGAAGATCTCGCCGTTGGCAAAGTCGTAGGCCGCCGTCGGCGTCAACGGCACGTCCAACTCGGCTGCCACTGCCTCAGCGAGCGCCGGATGGCTCCGGCCGCCGAAGAGCATCAGGTGCTTCTTTGGCTTGGTCTTCATCTTCGGTGGGGCCATGAGAAGTCCTCCTGAGGGGGTCATCGGGGCCCATCGTTGCCGATGCCGGGCCCAGGACCAACACCGACCCCGATGTTGGTCGCGGAGTCGCCCAATCGCACCCGCCAGCAGCGGAAGCACATGGGGTCGTAGGTGACAGTTCCTTGGTTCCCGCCGGTACGGGCAACGTCGCCGATGACCACCGTGTCTCCGGTCGCGGTGAGCCGGCCATCGACGAATCGGGCGTTGATCACCGCGGGGCGCTCGCACGCCGCGCAGCGTGGCTCGATGGCCATCGGGGCGACCTTGTCGGCCAGCTCCAGCAGCCGCCGGGCCCCGTCGAAGAGCGTGGAGGAGAAGTCCGTGCGCAGGCCGAAGCAGATGACCTCGGTACCGGCGGCGCTCATCGAGGCCAGCACATCGACGTCATCAGCCGTGAGGAACTGGGCCTCGTCGATGACGACGGTGTTGGCGCCGTTGAACAGCTCGGGGCGGACCGTCCCCGGCTGCAGCCGGATCGCCTGGGCGGCCATGCCCGTGCGGGAGGTCACGGTGTCGGTGGACCGGTCCATGGTCGTGGCCAGGACGGCACGGTTCGGGTGCGACGCGGCATCCGGGCGGTGCTTCTCATGTGCGGTCATGAGGGCGAAGGCCGACTTGCCCGACCCCATCACGCCGAAGTGGAACGCCAGCACGGATCACTCCCGCCCGGCGTCGGCCGGACCGCCCGGCGACGCGTGCGGGGCCCGGCCATCGGCTGCCGCCCGCGCGCGAGCCACTGCCTGGGCCTCCGTGGCTGCATCAGCAGATGCCGTGCCCGCCCGGCGGCTGAGCACCCAGTCGGAGACCGTGCGCTGCCGGGCGCGACCCAGCCCGAGCGCCCCCGGCGGAACGTCCTCGGTGATCACCGAGCCGGCGGCCGTGTAGGCGCCATCCCCAATGGTCACCGGAGCGACCAGCATCGTGTCGGACCCGATCCGGACCTCGTCGCCGACCACCGTGGCGTGCTTGGCGACACCGTCGTAGTTGACGAAGACGGTCGCCGCCCCGATGTTCGACCCGGTGCCGATGACGGCGTCGCCGACGTAGGACAGGTGCGGGACCTTGGAGCCGGCCCCCACGTGGGAGTTCTTCACCTCCACGTAGGCACCGACCTTGGCGCCCTCGCCCAGGACGGTGCCGGGCCGCAGGAACGTGAACGGCCCCACGTTGGCACCCGGTCCGATCTGTGCGGCGGTGGCGTGCGTGCGGATCACGTGTGCGCCCGCACCGACCTGACAGTCCACCAGGAGCGTGTCCGGACCGACCAGCGCGTCGGTGCCGACGGTCGTGGTTCCCCGCAGCAGGGTGCCCGGCTCCAGGGTCGCGTCCCGGCCGAGTTCGACGGTGACGTCCACCCACGTGGTGGCCGGATCCACAACGGTGACCCCCGCGCGCATCCAGCCCTCGATGACGCGGCTGTTGAGCTCGCGGCGCAAGGCAGCGAGCTGGACCCGGTCGTTGACCCCCTCGGTCTGCCAGACGTCGTCGATGACCAGAGCCTCGACCCGGCCGCCGCCGGCACGGGCCAGCCCGAGCACGTCGGTCAGGTACAGCTCGCCCTGGTCGTTGTCGGGGCGCAGCTGGGCCAATGCGTCGACCATCACCTGGCCGTCGAACGCGTAGATCCCGGAGTTGATCTCGTCGATGCCACGCTGGGCGTCCGTGGCGTCGCGGTGCTCGACGATGCCCGCCACCGTGCCGTCGTCGGCGCGCACGATCCGGCCGTAGCCCGTGGGATCGGCGACCCGGGCGCTGAGCACGGTCACCGCATTGCCGTCACGCTCGTGCTGGGTCACGAGGGCGGTGAGCGTCTGGCCGGTCAGGAGCGGCACGTCGCCGTAGGTGACCACGACGGTCCCGCTGGCGACGTTGCCGGCGGCCGTCAGGGCGCACTGCACCGCATGCCCGGTGCCCAACTGCTCATCCTGAACGGCGGTCCGGGCATGTGGCGCAACCCGACCCAGGTGCTCGACCACGGCGTCCCGCCCGTGCCCCACAACCACGACGAGCCGGTCGGCGGCCAGAACGTCTGCAGCGGCCACGGCGTGCCCGACGAGGCTGCGGCCGCCGATCTCGTGGAGCACCTTGGGAGTGGTTGAGCGCATCCGCTTGCCCTCGCCGGCGGCGAGGACGATGACGGCGCTGACATGTGCGGCGGAATCGGTCACAGGGGGCCCTTCGGTTGGTCATGGACTCACGTGCTTGGCTCCCGGTGAGGGACTCGAACCCCCATTGAGTGCTCCAAAGGCACCTGTCCTGCCGTTGAACGAACCGGGAACGGCGGTGGCTCAAGCCTACGCGCACGGTCCGGGTGAGAATGGACCATGGCCGCCAGCACACAGCCCGCCCGGGGTCGGGTCCGCATGAGCGCACTCGAGCGTCGCGCCCAGCTGATCGAGGTCAGCCGGGGGATCTTCGCCGAGCGCGGTTTCGATGCGGCGAGCATCGAGGAGATCGCGGCGGCCGCGGCCATCTCCAAACCCGTGGTGTACGAGCACTTCGGCGACAAGGAGAGCCTGTACGCGATCGTCGTCGACCGGGAGATGACCCTGCTGATGTCGATGATGACCGAGTCGTTGACCTCCGACCGGCCCCGGGTCCTCCTCGAGCAGGCAGCCACCGCGCTGTTCGACTACATCGATGCGCACACCGACGGCTTCCGGGTCCTGCTGCGCCCGCACCCGCGCGGTGACCAGCGGGGTGGCACGTTCGGCACCGTGATGCGCGAGGTCGCCGACCACCTGACCGATCGGCTGGTCGTGGTGTGCACCCACTACGGCTACCCGGTCGCGCTGGCACCGATGTACGCCCACATGCTCGTTGGGATGGTCGCCCTGACCGGCGAGTGGTGGGCCGACGTGCGCGAACCCAGCAAGGAGGCGGTCATCACGCAGGTCGTCAACATGGCGTGGAACGGCGTCTCGGGGTTGGAGACGAACCCCGGCATGGTCACCCGGGAGCAGGCATGACCTCGGCGGAGCAACCGGCGACGGGCACGGGCGGCTCATCCGTCCCGGCCGCTGTGCCGCTCGGGGGGGGTGCGCGTCAGTCTCACGGCGACGACGTGGAAACGCCACCAGCCGGCCGGGACCCAGCCGAGGCTCACGGCGACCCGGCAGAAACGCCACCAGCCGGCGGGGGTGCGCGTCAGGCTCACGGCGATGACGTGGAAACACCACCAGCCGGCCGGGACCCAGCCGAGGCTCACGGCGATGACGTGGACCAGGTGATTGCCGCCTGGTCGCGTGAGCGCCCCGACCTCGACGCCGCACCCCTGGCCGTGCTGTCACGGGTCAGCCGCCTGGCACGGCGCCTGGACCGCGCACGAGACCTGGCGTTCGCGACCCACGAGCTCGCGGTGTGGGAGTTCGACGTGCTGGTCGCACTGCGCAGGACCGGTCCCCCCTATCGGCTCACCCCCGGGCAACTGCTGGCCGAGACCCTGGTGACCAGTGGCACCATGACCAATCGGATCGACCGGCTCGCCGAGCGGGGCCTCGTGGTGCGCGAGCCCGTGGTCGACGACCGGCGCGGCACCTGGGTCGCACTGACCGACGAAGGCAGGCATCGGGTCGACGGCGCGTTCGCCGACCTGCTGGCCGAGGAACGAGAACTGCTGGCCGTCCTGCCAGCGCAGGACCAGGCCGAGCTCGCCGCCAACCTGCGCCGGCTGCTCCTGCAGTTCGAGTCCCCAGCCGACTGACCCGCCGTCCCGCCGCCGACGTCCCCATCCCCCGCAGCCGGCTTCCCTCCGACGTCCCCATCCCCCGCAGATCCTCCGCAAAGGGCCGGATTCTCCGCGTCGGCGGGGAGATTCTGGCCCTTGGCGGAGGGTTTGCGCCGAGGGGGAGGGTTTGCGGCTGGGCGTCCGCCCTCCAGGGCTTCGCTGAGTTCCAGCCAGCGCTCCTCGAGCTGGGTGTGCTCAGCGGTGAGCGCCTGGTCCTCGCCGGAGAGCTCGAGCAGCCGCTCGTGATCGGTGTGCGCGTC
>JAQBEX010000110.1:0-9483 GCA_032123675.1 Actinomycetes bacterium | reverse complement strand
CAGCTCCGAGCCGACGCCGGTCGCGGACGCGCCCACGAAGGCTGCTTCCCACGCGGACGACCGCCCGAGCGCCTGAGCGCCCGAGCGCCACAGCGCCCGCACCGCCCGAGCGCCACGTTCCCGCACCGAATCGTGCACGTTGCTGCCCATCTATGGTCAACAACACTCCAGATTCGTGGTGCGCGCGCGTGCCCGAGGTACGTTCCGCCGGCCCCCGGCTGTCAGGCCGGTCACCCGCCCCGCCGTGGTAGTCGATTCGGCCCATCCAATCGACGGAATCGACTACCACGCCGGAGTAGGAGTGGGGGTGGGGGTGGACGGTTCCCAGGACCCCGGCGATCCCTTGTTGCCACCTGCCGCGCCAGCCACGAGGATGAGGGTGAACCGCGCGGCACCGCCGTGAACCGCGCGGGACCACGCGGGACCGCCGTGAACCGCGCGGGACCGCGCCAACTGCGCGGGACCGTCCGCCGTGGCAGGAGGTGGGTATGGAGGTCACCCCGGCCGAACGTGCGCGCACCGCCATCACGGCAATGGGCGTCGGCTTCGAGGTAACCACCCACGGGCACGTGTCGAGCCTCGAGGAGGCGGCCGCTGCTCGCGGACTCACTCCTGATCGCGTCCTCAAGACGCTGGTGGTGCGCCGCGCCGACCACGACTTCCTGTTCGTCCTGGTGCCCGGGGGCCGCTCGATCAGCTGGCCCAAGCTCCGCGGGCTGCTCGGCGTGAGCCGGCTGTCGATGCCGAGCGCGGATGTGGCCCTGGAGGTCACCGGCTACGTCCGCGGCACGATCACCCCACTGGGTTCGACTCGTACCTGGCCGGTCATCGCCGATGCTTGCATCCCGCCCGGCCCAGTCTCGATCGGCGCCGGGGCCAGCGGGACCGCGTTCACCGTGGACTCCGGCGAGCTCGTGGCCGCGCTGGGCGCACGGGTGGCAGACGTCACCGACGCTGACGCCTGACCCGGACCGTCGCAGGAGCAGGTGACCAACGACCCTTCCCCCATCGACGCCAGCCGAACAGACTTGAGTGGAGTTGACCTTCCGAGGGGAGGTTCGTGGTGAGCGCGCGCGACATCCTTGAGCGATGGCGCCCGAGCGCCACGCCGGGTGCCCCCTCGGCCGCCGGGGTCCCCGCGGACCGGGTCGCAGAGCGATCTGCCGAACTCGACGGGGTGCTCGCGCTCCTCGAGGATGCCCAGGTCGAGGCCCGGTCGATCAGGTCTGCCGCGGTGACCGAGGCTGCCCGGCGCAGGGCGGCCGCCAAGGAGCACGGCCGGACCCTGATCGCCGAGGCCCAGCGCAACGCCCAGGCGGACCGATCCGCGGCAGCAGCCTCCGCGCATGCCGCCGGTCAGGAGTCCGCAGAACGCATCCGAGCCCAGGCCCAACTGGAGGCAGCGGCAATTGCCGAACGGGCCACGGCGCGCCAGCCCGCCCTGATCGCCCAGGTTCGCGAGCAGGCACGCGCGCGGATCGCTGAGATCACGCAGGGCGCACCATGACCACCAAATGGGTGGCGGCCAGTGTGCGCTCCCGCGCCATGGTCCAGCGACGGGTCGGTTCCGCCGGGGCGCGCGAACTTGCGACCCGGCCAACGCTGGAGGCCGCCATCGATGCCCTGGCGATCTCGCCCTACGGCCACGACGTCCGCAGCGGGCAGACGCTGGCTCAGGCCCAGCACGCGGTGGTCGCCACGACGCTCTGGCACACCCGCGTGCTGGCCGGCTGGCTCCCCCGCGGCGACGCGCGGCTCCTGCGGGTGCTCGCCGGCGGCTTCGAGGTGGCCAACGTCGACGAGCGCCTCCGGGAGATCGATGGCGGCGCCCCCGAACCGGCTTTCCGGCTCGGGGGCCTGGCCACGTCGTGGACGATGCTCTCCGGGGCGGCGTCCGCGGCGGACATGCGTCACCTGCTGTCGCGCTCGGCATGGGGTGACCCCGGCTCCGACACCGCCGACGGTGTGCGGCTGGGCATGCGCCTGTCCTGGGCGGCACGGGTCTCGGCCAGCGTCCCGCGGGCGCGCTCCTGGGCCGCCGGGGCCGCTGCGCTGATGGTCGCCCGTGAGCACCTGCTCGACCGATCACGGATCGCGGAGTCAGCAGCCCTGATCGCCACTCCCCTGCTCGGCACGCGCTGGCGCGCAACCAGCACGCTGCAGGGCTTCACCGACCAGGTGCCCACGGATGCGCAGTGGCCATTCGAGCAGGTCGATGATCCCGGGGACCTGTGGCGCGCGGAGACCGCGTGGTGGATGCGGGTCGCCGCCGACGGCTTCACGCTCCTGCGCCAGCCATTGACATCGGCGGACCCGGTCATCGGTGCCGTCGCGGTGCTGGGCGCCGATGCGTGGCTGGTGCGTGGGGCCCTCGAGGTCGCGGCGCGCGGTGGCGCGTCGACCCCACATGCGATGGAGGCCTTCGATGCCGTCGCGTGAGTCCTTCGAGCCGGTCCGCATGCGCCGGGTGGCGATCCTTGCCCCCGCTGAGAGCCTGCGCGACGTCCTCGTGGAGGTCGCAGGCCGTGGCACTGCTGAGATCGAGACTGCCCCGGAGGCGGACGCGGGCCCCGCAGCCCGGATGCTCGTGACAGTGCCTCACGATGAGGGCACTGAGGCCGCGCTGGCCCGGACCCGCCCTGACGTCGGGGCGCTGGCTGAGGCCGGGAGAGCCGACCTCATCGCCGGGGAGTCCCAGCTCGAGGTGCGCGCGGCCGCGGCCGTGAGCCGAGGGGATGTCTGCGGCGTCCTGGGGTGGACGCCCGCCGCCGAGGTCGAGCCGCTGGCCGGGGTCCTGGCTCCCCATGGCGGCGCCGTCGTCGCGCTGCCCACGCCGCGCGGCGTGGATACGCCGTCACTCGTGCATTCAAAGGGCCGGCTCAACAAGTCGTTCGCACCCTTGGTGGACACCTACGCGACCGTCCCCTATGAGGACGTGGACCCGACGGTCCTGGCCGGTCTGTCGTTCGCGGTCATGTTCGGGATGATGTTCGCCGACGCCGGCCAGGGCACGCTGCTGCTCCTGGCTGGTGTGCTGCTTGCCGCAGACCGGATCCCCAGGCTGTCCGCGATCCGCAGGATCTGGCCGTTCGTCGTGGGCTCTGCGCTGATGGCCATCTTCTTCGGCGTGCTGTTCGGGCAGTTCTTCGGGCCCACCGGGGTCCTGCCCGTCCTCTGGTTCGACCCGCTGGAGGATCCCACCCTGCTGTTGGGCATTGCCGTGGGCATCGGGGCCTGCATGCTGGCCGTCGCCTACGTGATCGGCACGATCAACCGGTGGCGCGAGGGCGGATGGCGCCTCGCACTGGTGTCCACGTCCGGCGTGGCCGGCATCGTCGTGTTCCTGTCGCTCGGGTTCATCGGGCTGGGCGTCTACTCGGGGTACTCATCGCTGATCTCGGCCGGGGTGGCAGTCGGGATCGGCGGGCTCGTCCTGTCCTTCGTCGGGCTGTTCGCCGCCTCCGGCGGAGGTGGGGCTGGCGCCGCCGAGGCGGGCGTCGAGCTCTTCGACGGGGTCATCCGGCTGGGCACGAACCTGATCTCCTTCGCCCGGCTGGCCGCGTTCGGCCTGGCCCACGCAGCGCTGCTGGCGATGGTGTGGGACGGCACAACCGCCCTGTGGGCCATGGGCGGACTGGCCATGGCGGCGGCAGTTGCGGTCTTCCTGCTGGGCAATGCCGTGACGTTCGTCCTCGAGGGCGTTGTCTCCGGCGTCCAGGCGATGCGTCTGGAGTACTACGAACTCTTCTCCAAGATCTTCGTCTCCGAGGGCCGGGCGTTCCGGCCCTGGTTCGTCCCCACCACCGAGGAGCGTGTCCCGTGACCGTGTGGTTGATCTGCCTACCCGTCCTCATCATCGTCGCGATGGCCGTCCGCGTGGCCATGCGCAGCGGATCCGGAGCGGCGCTGCGGGTGATCCTCGGGTTCAGCGTGGTGCTGGCGGCATTGGCTGCCGTCGTCCTGGTGCTGGTGTCCAACGCTGACCCAGTGGTGGCGCTGGGCGCCGCCGAGGACACCACCTCGACGTCGGATTCGAGCTCGAACTGGGCGGCGCTGCTCGGCGCATCGATCGCCGTCGCCGGGTCGTGCATCGGCGCGGCGATTGCGGTGGCGAGCACCGGGTCGGCAGCGCTGGCCACGATGAGCGAGCGGCCCGAGCTCTTCGGCCGCGCCATGGTCATCGTGGGACTGGCCGAGGGGATCGCGATCTACGGCCTGATCGTGGCGATCATCCTCATGGGATACGCCTGACATGGGCGCCATCGCCGCCATCGGGGAGGCCCAGCGCGTGCAGGGCCTGAGTCTGGCTGGGGTCCTCGTGATGCCCGCCGACTCCCCCGAGCAGGTCCGCGCCAGTTGGTCGCTGCTTGCCGAGGACGTGGTCATGGTGATCCTGACCGAACGTGCCTCGACGGCCCTGGGCGACGTTCCGGCCGGACGGCTGACGGTGGTGATGCCGCAATGACGACCGACGCCGCACCCAACGCCCGCGCACCTGCCCCAAAGAGTGCTGCGCCCGCCCCAGGTGACGGCGCGCCCGCCCCGAGCGACCCGCTGGCCCCGCTGATCACGACCCTGATCGAGCGCGCCGAGCGGGAGGCAGCCGAGGTGCTGGCCCAGGCCGACGCAGAGGCCGCGGCGACCGTTGCGCATGCCCGCGCCGAGGCAGACTCGATCCGGGCCGAGGCCCAGGCCAAGGGCGCCGCCGATGCTGCCAACGTGCTGTCCGCTGAGCGGGCCCGCGCCGAGCGGGAGGCCCGCGCCCTGCTCCTGGCCGCGCAGCAGGAGGCCCACGAATCCGCCCGGAGGGCAGCCCGGGACGCCGTCTGCAGCTTGCGGGACGACCCCGGGTACCCCGAGTTGGTCGCCGCACTCCGGTCACGGGCCGAGGCCCAGCTCGGCCCCGGTGCCCGGATCGTCGAACTGCCCCGCGGAGGCATCGCGGCGCACGCCGACGACCGCCGGCTGGAGTTCGGGCTGGATGCGCTGGCCGACGACCTGATCGACGACCTCGGCGCAGACATCGCGGAGCTCTGGGCACCATGACAGCCCGGTCCGGACTGCCCGACGCCGGTGGGACCGGCCGGGTCCTGCGGGTCAGCGGCCCGCTCGTGGAGGTCACCGGACTGGTCGACGTGGCGATGTCGGAGCTGGTCGAGCTCGGTGAGCAGCACCTGCCCGGGGAGATCGTGTCGATCACCGACGGGGTGGCCACTGTCCAGGCCTACGAGTACACCGGTGGGCTGGCCCCTGGGGACGTGACCTCCGCGGTCGGACAACCGCTGTCAGCCTCGCTCGGTCCAGGCCTGCTGGGCGGGACGTTCGATGGGCTGCTGCGACCACTGCACGGCGCGGGCACCTGGCTGACCCCAGGAGACGGCCAGCGCAGTGACGGTCGTGCCTGGGACTTCGAGCCGACGGCCGCCGTGGGTGAGGAACGTGCCGCCGGTGACACCGTGGGCATCGTGCGGCCCGGGGGGCCGTTGGAGCTCCGGGTGCTCGTCCCGCAGGGATGCACCGGCACCGTGGAGCAGATCGTCGCGACCGGTCGGTACGACGCACGGGCAACGCTCGCAGTGGTCGGCGGGCAGCAGGTCCGGATGGGCCAGCGCTGGCCCGTGCGTCTGCCCCGCCCGCATCGGGGCCGGGTCGACGGCGGGGCGCCGCTGGTCACCGGCCAGCGCGTGCTCGACCTGCTCTACCCCGTGGCGCTCGGCAGCTCGGCGGCGGTCCCCGGCGGGTTCGGCACGGGCAAGACGGTGCTGCTGCAGCAGGTGGCCAAGTGGTGTACTGCCGACGTCATCGTCTACGTCGGGTGCGGCGAGCGCGGCAACGAGATGGCCGACGTTGTCGCGGAGCTGGCTGAGCTCGTCGACCCGCGCACGGGGGGTCCACTCCTCCAGCGCACCGTCGTGATCGCGAACACGTCGAACATGCCGATGATGGCCCGGGAGGCCAGCGTCTACACCGGGATGACCGTCGGGGAGTACTTCCGCGACATGGGCCTGCACGCAGTGGTCATCGCCGACTCCACGTCGCGGTGGGCCGAAGCCCTGCGCGAGTTCGCCTCCCGCTCAGGCTCCTTGCCGGCTGAGGAGGGGTACCCGGCCAGCCTCGGCTCCGCGCTGGCTGCCTTCTACGAGCGTGCCGGCCACGTGCGGACCCTGGGTGGGCGGCAGGGGTCCGTGACCGTCATCGGGGCGGTGTCGCCACCCGGTGGGGATGCCACCGAGCCGGTGACGGCCAATACGGAACGGTTCGTGCGTAGCGTGTGGTCGCTCGATCGTGACCTGGCCTACGCGCGGCACTACCCCGCAGTGTCGTGGACCACCTCCTTCTCCCGGGACGCCGCACCAGTGGGTTCGTGGCACGCCGCGCGCGGGGATCCCGAATGGGCACATCGCCGCGGTCGCGTGCTGTCCCTGGTCGCCGACGCCGACCGGCTCTCGGCGCTGGCCGACCTGGTCGGTGTCGGCTCGCTGCCGGGATCCGAGCGGATCGTGATGCTGACCGGCCGGCTGGTGCGGGAGGCCGTCCTGCAGCAGAGCGCGCTGTCGCGCAACGACGCGGTGTGCTCGCCGGAGAAGGGCGCAGCGCTGGTGGATGCCGTGCTCGCCATCCACGACAGGTGTCAGGCCCTGATCGAGGGCGGGGCGCTGGCATCCGTGATCGAGGAGGTCGACTGGGGGCCCATCGTCCGCGCCCGCGACGAGACCGACCCGCAGGATGTCGCCGGCATCGAACAGCGACGCGACGTGGTCGTAGCGGCCCTGGACCGGTTGTCAGTGCCGGGGCGGGTGGCGTCATGAGCCGATGGGGCACGCTCGAGTACAGCGACATCACCGAGTTGCGCGGGCCGCTGATGGTCGTGTCCGGCGTGCGCGGCGTGGGTTGGGACGAGTACGTCACCGTGCGACTCGTCGACGGGTCCGACCGGCACGGGGTGGTGCTCGAGGTGGACGACGACGTCGCGATCGTCCAGGTGCTGGAGGGCACCGACGGGCTCGACCCACAGCGCACCCGGGCGCGGTTCAGCGGGGCGCCCCTGAGGGTGCCGGTGGGCCCGGACTGGCTGGGGCGGGTGTGCAACGGGCGCGGGGTCCCGATCGACGGCGGCCCACCGATCCACGGCACCGCGACCGCGGCCACGACCGGCGCCCCGTTGAACCCGCTCATGCGCGAGCCGCCCGCCGATCCGGTCCTGACCGGCGTCTCCGCCATCGACGGGCTGGCCACCCTGGTCCGCGGGCAGAAGCTACCCATCTTCTCGGTCGCGGGCCTGCCGCACCTGGAGCTGGCGACCCAGATCGCCGCCCAGGCGAACGTGGGCGGCGAAGCATTCTCCGTGGTCTTCGCGGCGATGGGCCTGACCCATGCCGATGCCGCCGCGGTCCGCGACGGGCTGGAGGGTCGCTCCCGGGCCGGCGAGCTGGCGCTGCTGGTCAACACAGCCGACGACCCGGTCATCGAGCGCATCCTCACCCCTCGCATCGCCCTGACCGTCGCCGAGCACCTCGCCTTCGAGCTCGGCCGGCACGTGCTGGTCGTGATGGCCGACATGACCAGCTACGGCGAGGCCCTGCGCGAGGTCTCCGCGGCGCGCGGCGAGATCCCAGCCCGGCGGGCGTACCCGGGCTACCTGTACAGCGACCTTGCCTCGCTGTACGAACGCTGCGGGCGCATTCGCGGGCTTCCGGGGTCCGTCACGATCCTGCCGGTCCTGACCATGCCCGGCGGCGACATCACCCACCCGGTCCCAGACCTGACCGGCTACATCACTGAGGGACAGGTCGTGCTCGCCCAGGAGCTGCACGCGCGCGGCATCTACCCCCCGGTCGACCCGCTGCAGTCGCTGTCACGGCTGATGCGCAAGGGCGCCGGGGAGGGTCGCACGCGGGCTGACCACCTGGATCTCGCCGGCCAGGTCATGGCCGCGCTCGCGCACGCCCGCCAGGTGCGCGAGCTGGCCGACCTCGTCGGATTGGAGACGCTCAGCGGCACTGACCAGCTCTACCTGCACTACGAGACTGCGTTCGAGCAGAGGTTCCTCGGCCAGGGCACCACCGAGGACCGTGCGCTGGACCAGACCCTGGACCTGGCGTGGGACGTCCTGTCCGAGCTGCCCCGCCGGGAACTGACCATGCTGCCGCGGGCAATGATCGATGCCCACCAGGCGGCGCTGCAGGGGGCGAGCTCATGACCGGCACCGTGCGCGGACAACCGCCCGGCCGGGCGGGGCTGCCATGGCTGGCGCGACGGACCTCGATGGCGACCCGGGGCAGCGACCTGCTGGAGCGTAAGCTGCGGATCCTGCTCGCCGAGGAGCAGGACTACGCCCTGCGCGCGGAACGCACCCGGACCGACTGGGAGCACGCTGCACGCGAGCTCGACCGGTGGATGCTGGCGTCGGCGCTGATCAGCGGGGAGCGCGGACTGCGCCTGGCCACGGACGGCGCAGACGCCGCGATGGACATCGATTGGCGCATGACGATGGGGGTCCGGTACCCGGCTGGGGCAACCTGTGACCTTCCGGCCGAACCAGGTGGGTTCGTACCGGACAACACCGCGCTCCGGCATGCGCGCGCCGCGGCACAGGTGGCCGTCCGAGCAGCGGTTGATCACGCCGTGGCCGCAGCCGCCCTGGCCGCGATCCGGACGGAGGTGGCCGGTACCCGCCGCCAGTTGCGCGCCCTGCAGCGGCGGTGGCTGCCGCGGTTGGAGGGGGCGCACGCGCGCCTGCTGATCCAACTCGATGACATGGAGCACGACGAGCACGTACGACTGCGCTGGGCAGCAGATTCGGCGCGTACGGAGAGGCAGCGGCAATGACCCGGATCCTGGTCGCGATCAACGACTCCCCCGCCGGGCTGGCCGCGGCTCGCGCCGCGATCTGGCTGGCGACCGAGAGCAGGGCCACGGTGCTGGCAGTTCACGTCGTCGCCGACGAGGCCCCCCAGGACGGACGCGGCCCACCGGGAGGTCGCGACGGGCCAAGCCCCGCAGGCCCGACGGATGCCGACATCCGAGCGCGCGAGGCCGCCGCCGTCCTTGACTTCGTCGCCGGACTCGCGCAGCAGGCGGGGGTCCCCATGGAGACCCGCATGCTGCCCGGCGGCCCGGGCCGCGTGATCCTGGAGCAGGCGGCTCGCTGGGGCGCCGACGTGATCATGCTGGGCCGGTCAGGGGTCCGGCACGTGGGCCAACCGTTCGTCGGGTCCCAGGTGCTGCACGTCCTGGAGTTCGCCGACGTCCCGGTGGTTGTGGTGCCGGCGGTATGAGCAACGCGAACGCCCGGGGGGCCGCTGCCCTGCTCCTCGCGGGCAGCTTCTCGGCCTGCGCGGTGGCATCAGAAGCGCCGTCGCCAGAGACCGAGCCCGGACCGCCAGCGGCAACACGGACCTACCTTCCCGGACTCGACGCCGACGTGCGATTCCCAGAGGCCGCGCAGCCCGCCGCCGTCCCAGTCGTGGTTCTCGTCCCCGG
>JAQBEX010000109.1:0-8196 GCA_032123675.1 Actinomycetes bacterium | reverse complement strand
GCTGGTGCCCGGCGTCCCACGGCCTCGGCGACCTCATCAGCCGTCCAGCCGGGATGCGCGTCGATCAGGCCCCGTTCCTGGCAACGACGCACCAGGGCGCGCATGCGTTGGCTGATCGCCTCATCCCAGCGTCCCGCGGTGGCCAGCTCGTCGGCCTGAGCGCGGTACCGTGCGGCGCTCGTGCCCGGATCGATCGTGAACGTCATGGCGTCGGTGCGACTCACCGGGCCGATCCGCCACCGCACGAAGAGCGCCACGACGACCAATACGACGACCAGCCCGAGGATCCCGATCCAGCCGCCGGGGGCCACCGCCGAAGCGCGGTCGGCCACCTCCTGGACCCATTCGACCAGCCACCGGATCGCCCGTTCGATCAGGCCCGGCTGGCCGGCGCGGTAGGCAGGATCGGAGAGCTCGAGCTGGGCGAGACGCTGGGCTTGTTGCCGGGTCAGGTCCACGGGGGCGTCCCGCGGGATCGCTGCTGGTGTGGCCAGGGCACGGTGCTGGACCACCAGCATGGGGACGGCCTGCATGGTCAGGATCGGCGGCGGTAGGCGGCCAGCGGGTCGGCTGTGGGCTCGACGCCGGCGGACGTGAGCTCGATGTCCAGCGCCTCGCGGCGCATCCGCAGATCGATGTAGAGCAGGCCGGTCACGGCGGCGCTGAATGGGAGCGTGATGATCCCGGCAACCAGTGTTGCGAGGCCGGAGGCCAGCACCGTCGGGAGCAGAGACTCGCTGAACCCGCTCGCAAGGCTCGCAACCAGGGTGATCGGCACGGTCACCACCGTCGTCAGCAGGCTGGTGATCACCAGGGCGAGGATGAGGATCCCCAGCACGCGCCACCAGGACCCACGTGCGAGCGACCACGACCTCCTCATGGAGGAGATGACGCCGACTCCCTCGATGACCAGTGCTGGTGATGCGACCGCCAGCTTCACGTAGGCGTACACGAGGGCGACCGTCCCGCCCAGCCCGATCGCAAGCCCGGGCAGCACCGCCCACGGCCCCATCGCGAACGCCAGGCCGACGATGATCGCGACAATCACGGCGACGGCGAGCGTCGCCCCGATGCCGATCAGCAGGGTGACGCCGATCAGCGGCAGCAGGCGCGGTCGCAGGATGGCCCAGGTCTGCCCGGCGTCGAGCTGCCGGCCCAGAACAGCCGCCCCGACGAGGACGATGAACAGCCCGCTGGCCAGGACCTGGAGGAACCCGGCCACGAGGGCGGGGAGCAGCTGGGCGATGCCGCTGGAGGCCAGGGTGGCGAGCTCCGCGGTCAGTTCGGCCTCGGTTGCCGTCCCGGTGACGACCACCGGCTCGGCGGCGTCGAGGAGTCGCAGCGAGACCCACAGGCCGATCGTCTGGAGGATGGCAGACACCGATGAGATGACTGCGGCCAGGCCCAGGACTGTGCGTGGGTTGCTGCGGATCAGGCTCAGCGCGCCGTCGAGGAGCTCCCCGACGCCGAGCGGACGCAGCGGGACGATCCCGGGCTTCGGCGCTGGCGGGGGTGGACCCCAGGGCGCGGATTGGCTCCATCCAGGAGATTGTCCGTATCCGGGCGGAGGGGGCTGGCCGTATCCCGGGTGCGGGGGCTGGCCGTATCCGGGCGCAGGGGGCTGGCCGTATCCGGGCGCAGGACCCTGTGCGTAGCCGGGAGGGGGTGCGTGGCCCTGTCCCGGCGGCGCAGCCTGGCTGGGTCCCGGTGGAGGCGTCTGGGCGGTCCCGGGGGGCGGGGGCTGGGCCGGCCAGGCGGCCGGTTGTTCGGGGGACCAGCCCGACGGCGGTGACCAGCCGGGCGGGTCATCGGGGCCTGGCGGCGGCGTCGGGGCGGACATGTCCCGATCGTCCCATGTGGATGGCCATTGGCAAGCCCACGCCCACAGGTGCCACCATGTGCGTGTGAAGGCACGTGTGCTGATCGTCGATGACGACGTGGACCTGGCGGAGATGCTGGGTATCGTCCTGCGCAGTGAGGGCATGGACCCGGTGTTCTGCCACAACGGCACCGACGCCGTGCCGGCCTTCCGCCGCGAGTCGCCGGACCTGGTCCTGCTGGACCTCATGCTCCCCGGGCTCGATGGGCTGGAGGTCTGCCGCCGATTGCGGGTCGATTCGACGGTCCCGATCGTCATGCTGACCGCCCGCGGGGACACCCTCGACATCGTCGAGGGGCTTCAGGCCGGCGCCGATGACTACATCGTCAAGCCGTTCAAGCCCAAGGAGCTCGTGGCCCGCATCGATGCCCGGCTGCGTCGCCTGGAGGAGACCGCCAGCGAGGTGCTCGAGATCGGCGATCTCGTCATCGATCTCGGCGCGCACACCGTGGCCAGGGGAGATGAGCCGATCCCGGTCACCCCACTGGAGTACGACCTCCTCGCCGCGCTCGCCTCCCGCCCCGGGTTCGCCTTCACCCGTGAGCAGCTCCTGGCCGATGTGTGGGGATACCAGCACGCCGGCGACACCCGGCTGGTGAACGTGCACGTTCAGCGGCTGCGGGGCAAGGTCGAGATCGACGCCGAGAACCCCGAGGTGATCATCACCGTGCGGGGCGTCGGGTACCGTGCTGGTCCGCCCTGATGCTCAGCTGGATCCGTTCCCTGCCCCACCAAATGGCCCAGCGGTGGCGTCAGTCGATTCGCTTCCGGGTCATCCTGAGCACCATCGTCGGATCCACGTTGGTGCTGATCCTGCTGCTGCCTGCACTTCTGGGCAACATCACCGCCGGGGTCCTCGGGTCCAAGGAGGCCAGCGCACTGGCGGAGGCAGCTGCTGCCCGTGGCGAGGCGCAGCGAATCCTGGATGCTACGCCCGCGCCGACCGGTGAGGTACCCGCGTCGCGCACCATCGAGGCCGTCGTGGCGGCCATGGCCGCCCGCGGTGCCCAGGCGGGTCTGTTCGAGGTGCTGATCCTTGCCTCCGAGCCGGCCGGCCTGAGCCTGACACCCGAGCGAGGCACCAACCTGGTGTCCGAGACGAGCGTGCCTGCCCAGATGCGCGAGATCGTCGCTGGCAGCCAGCGACAGGCGTGGACCTACACAACGATCGAGTACACCGACGGTCGCGAGATCCCGGGTTTCGTGGTCGGGGCTCCCCTGGCGGTCCGTGGCGTGGGTCCCTACGAGCTCTACCAGCTGTTCCCCCTGGACACCGAGCAGGAGACGCTGACGCTGGTCCGCAATGCCACGGCCTTCGCCGGCTCCCTGATCATCCTCGGGCTGGCCGCCCTCGCTGCCCTGGTCACGTTCATGATCGTCTCCCCGGTCCACGAGGCAGCCCGTACCGCCCGGCGGTTCTCCTCGGGGCACCTCGAGGCACGCATGCGCGTGCGAGGCGAGGATGACCTGGCCCAGTTGGCAGTCAGCTTCAACGAGATGGCCGGCACGCTGCAGTCCCAGATCGACGAGTTGGAGAAGCTCTCCTCCGTCCAGCGGCAGTTCGTCGCTGATGTCTCCCATGAGTTGCGCACGCCGCTGACCACGGTCCGGATGGCCGCAGACCTCCTGCACGACAAGCGCACGGATCTGTCCCCCGGCGACGCGCGAGCGGTCGAGCTGCTGCAGAACCAGCTCAACAGGTTCGAGGCACTGCTCGGTGACCTGCTGGAGACCTCCCGCCAGGACTCCGGGTCCGTGGGCCTGGACTACGAGGAGACCGATCTGCGCACCATGTGTGATCGGGTCGTGGCTGGGCTTGAGCCAGTCGCCACCGAGTTGGGCAGCTCCGTGGAGGTCGTCGGCCTGGACACCCTGCTGGTGCCCTGCGATGCCCGACGGGTCGAGCGCATCATGGCCAACCTGATCTCCAACGCCCTGGAGCACGGAATGGGCAGACCGGTCGAGGTCCAGGTGATCAGCAACGGCACTGAGGCGCAGCTGGCCGTGACGGACCATGGTGTGGGGCTCACCCAGCAGGAGGTCACCCAGGTGTTCACCCGGTTCTGGCGGGCAGATCCGTCCCGGGTCCGCCGGCTCGGCGGCACCGGCTTGGGACTGTCGATCGCCCTGGGCGACGCCCGCGCGCACGGCGGGACGCTGTCGGCGTCCGGGGCACCTGGTGCAGGTGCGACGTTCACACTGCGGCTGCCGCTGGCCCCGGAAGGGTTGGTGCTGGCATGACCGGCTCCAGCAGGATCAGCCTCGGGTGCCCCCGGCGATCGGGCACCAGGCGTCGCCGGGTTGCGACACTCAGTGCCCTGGCGGCCGCCAGCCTGGCCCTGTCGGCCTGCGCGGCGGTGCCGACGTCGGGCCCGATCGAGGAGGGGCCGATCGTCGACGCCGGCAACACGGCCCAGTTCATCCGCGTGATCGCTGCACCTCCCAGCGTCGGAGCCAGCCCGAGCGAGATCGTGCGCGGCTTCCTGGAGGCCAACGCGAGTCTGGACTCCGGGCACGCCATCGCCCGGCGCTACCTGACCTCCGAGGCGGCCGAGAGTTGGGATCCCGGAGCTGCCACCACGGTGTATGAGCTGTCGTCGCTCGAGCTGTCCAGGTTCAGGGGCAGTTCAATCACGGCCAGGATGGCGATCAACAACCGGCTCGAGGCCAATGGGTATCTCAAGCCGGTCGAGCCGGCTGAGCAGGAGAAGCTCGATTTCCGCCTCGAGCAGGTCATCGACAGCGCTGGCATCCCGCAGTGGCGGATCATCGACCCGCCCCCCGGAGTGCTGATCAGCGACTCCGACCTGCGGCGCGCCTACCGACCCCACCAGGTCTACCGTGCCGCCCTGCGAAGCGGTGTCCTCGTGCCCGACGGTCGGCTGCTGCCCGTGATCGGGCCCAGCCTGCCCACGGCCCTGGCTGAGCGGGTCCTCGCGGGTCCGGCATCATGGCTGGCCCCCGGCCTGCGCGCCAGTGCCCCGGAGGGGGTCACGCTGGCGCTGGGGGCCGTGCCCGTCACCGATGGAGTCGCGCTGGTGGAGCTGACTGACGTGGCCAGGCTGGCCACGGATGTCCAGCGCCAGGACCTCGCGGCCCAGATGACCTGGACACTCACCCAGCTCCCGGAGGTCACGGGCGTGCGCATGCAGGTGGGCGGCGAGCCCTACGACGTACCGGGCAGACCCGAGGTGATGGATCGGTCCGACTTCGGGTCCCGTAGTCCGGACAGCCTGACAACGGGGTCCGATGGCGAGCAGCGGGTGCCCTACTACATCCTCGACGGCTCCGAGCTCCTCCGTGTCTCTGATGTCAGCCGAACCCGCACGACCATCGATGTGCCCGATGCTGACCGGCTCCTCGAGCTGGGCGTCTCACTGGACCAGCAGACCGCATCCGCGGTGACCCCCGACCGCCGCGGCCTGTGGATGCTGCCACTCGAGCGTGGCGTCAGCCAGTACCTCATCCCGGGCCGCAGGATCGGCGGTGCGAGCTTCGACGTCGATGGCCGGGCCTGGTTCACCGATGCCGGGAAGGTGCTGCGCCTGGGCGCCTCGCGGGCCCCTGAGAAGGTTCCTGTCCGTGGCGATGATCTGGCCGGTCGGATCTCCTCAGTGCACCTGGCCCGAGACGGGACCCGTGTCGTGCTGGTCGCCGGGGGCCAGCTCTACCTCGGCGTGCTCGAGGGCTCTGCGCAGGGGCTGGCGATCACGTCCGCGCACCGGCTGGCCGTGACCGTCGAGGGGGTGGTCGATGTCGCGTGGCGCAACTCGACGACGCTGGACGTGCTCGGTTCCACGGACTCCAGCGGACGGCAGGTCCTGCGGATATCGGTCAGCACGGGCGAGGCCCTCCCGCTCAGCGCGCCGCCCGAGCCCCAGGAGGTGGCCGGCGCGCCCGGGTCGGCAACGCTGTCCTCGACCGGTGCCAACCTGTTGTTCGCCAACGTGGGCCTTCAGTGGCGAGCACAGGGCGACGCGCGGTCGGTGACCTATCCGGGATGAGCGTGCGGTCACCGCAGGTGGTGCAGCTGGCCGAGGCCGCTCTGGACCTGGTCGTGCCGCAGGAGTGCGCCGGATGCGCGCAGCCCGGGCGGTTCTGGTGCCGCCAGTGCGCAGCGGCATGCGCGATCCGACCCACGCGGGTGGCCGAGGGGATCCCGGTCTGGGCCGCATGTGAGCACGCTGGACCGGCCGGGCGAGGGGTCGTTGCCTTCAAGGACGCCGGCGTGCGGCGGATGGCCGGGCCCCTGTCGATGCTCCTGGCTGGTGCCGTCGGGGCCGCGCTCGGCGACGCCGGAACGTCAAGGGGTTCCCCCGTCTGGCTGGTTCCGGTCCCCTCCAGACGCAGCGCGGTCCGGGCTCGGGGATCGGACCACATGTCGGTGCTCGCCGGCCGTGCCGCCCGGGTGCTGCGCCGGGCTGGGGTGCAGGCCAATCGCTGCCCCGGTCTGGAGCATGTTCGAGCCAGCTCCGACCAGGTGGGCCTGACCCGCAACCAGCGGATCGCCAACGTGCGGGGCAGCCTCCGGGCCCTTGAACTGCCACCCGGCGCGGTGGTGATCGTCGATGACGTGACCACCACGGGCGCCACGGTCAGGGAGGCGATTCGGGCAATGACACGGGCCGGGCGCTCGGTCGACTGCGCCGCCACTGTGACGTGGTCGCCGGGCGCCCGGCACCGAGCGTCAGCGACCCACTGGGACTAGCGTTGCAAGTACGGGAAGTGCTCATCACGTCGGCGCGCAGCGCGAGTCGGCCAACTTTCGGAGGGTACGTGGACATTGTCGTCAGGGGTCGTCATCTCGATGTCTCAGATCGGTTCCGCGAGCACGTCGCGACCAAGTTGAGCCGTGCCGATCGGTTCGGGGTGCCCATGACCCATGCTGACGTCGAGGTGTCCTTCGAGCCGAATCCGCGGCAGTCCGAGCGCGCCTACGAGGTGGAGTTGACCTGCCACGGCGCGGGTCCGGTGATCCGTGCCGAGGCCCATGCCCAGGACAAGTACGCGGCCCTGGACATCGCCCTCGCGCGGCTCGAGGAGCGACTCAGGCGCGCGGCCGACAAGCGACGGAGCCGGCGGGTGTCGAAGCTGGTCGTCGTGCCGGCCGCTGACATCACTGCAGTCCTCGATGCGCCGGCCGAGGCCGCGGAGGAGGAGGTGGCTGACGACGGGACCGTCTGGGAGGAGGGCCCGATCGTGGTCCGCCTCAAGGAGTACGTCGGTGCGCCCATGACCGTGGCCGAGGCAGTCGAGTCGATGGAACTCGTCGGCCACGACTTCTACCTGTTCCGTGACAGCGAGTCCGGGTCCCCGTCAGTGGTCTACCACCGTCGCGGGTACAACTACGGGCTGCTGCGTCTGGAGGACGGGACCGACGGCTAGGCCCTTCGGGAGGGACACCCGAACGCCCAGAGGTGCGTGGCGCGCCCGGGGGGAGGGGTCGCCGGCTCGCCTCCTGATCGCTGACACGGAGCACGTGTTCGCCAGGGGTGCCCGGGAGGTCCTCGCCGAGGCCGGCTTCGACCCTGTTGTTGTGGATGCCGGCTCGTTGGTCGCCGAGGCCAGCAAACGGCGACCGGGGGCGATCCTTCTCGATGCCGACGTGGGCGCCCGCCCGTACGCTGCCGATCTGGTCGCCACCCTCGCCACGCGCGCCCCGGACGTCGCGGTCGTCGTCCTCGTGCGCCGCGTCCAGGCTGTGGGGATCGTGGCGGCGATGGAGGCTGGTGCCAGGGCACTCCTGCACCGGCAGTGCACCGACGAGGAGCTGGTGGCGGCGGTCCAGGCCGCGCTCCGCGGGCAGAACTGGGTGGCGGCACCGCTGGCCGGGGTCCTGCGCGGTGAGTTGCTCACGGAGATGTCCGGGGATCGGCCCAAGGATCTCAGCCCCAGGGAGCTTGAGGTCCTGCGCCGGCTGGCCTCGGGGGCCTCCAACGCGGAGATCGGCCAGCGGCTCGGGATCAGCGAGAACACTGTGCGCAACCATGTGCACTCGCTCATGGGCAAGTTGGGCGTGGCCAACCGCACGGATGCGGTCGCGACCGGGATGCGCCGGGGCCTGATCGAGCTGCCGAGCTGAGTCATGGCTACTGCTACTCGAGTGCGTGGCGCGGTCTCACCCGCAGTGCGGTCGCCGGTGCCTTGGAGCCGACTACCATAGGCAGTCAATGACACCCGCGCTGGATGCCGCGGGCGACGTGAACCCGAGTTCCGAGAGGGGCCTGCGTGGCCATCATCGACAAGATCCTGCGTGCCGGCGAGGGCAAGACGCTCAAGAAGCTGCAGGCCATCTCCAAGCAGGTCAACGCCCTCGA
>JAQBEX010000108.1:0-9320 GCA_032123675.1 Actinomycetes bacterium | reverse complement strand
CGGCTCAGCGGCGATGTCCAGGAAGCGGCGGTCCACGCGGTCGGCCATCCCAGTGCTCGACAGGAGGCGTTCGGCCTCGGCCTCGTACTCCGTGGACAGCTCCAGGTTGGTCGCCCGGGCCGCTCCACGACGCAGGAGCTCCACGTGGATGTGCCCCACGCCGCCGCCGATCTCGAGGATGGAGGCGTCACGCAGATCGTTGTCAGTCGCGAACTGCACGATCCACTCGGCCGCGGGGGTCAGGCCGCGCCTGCGGTAGCGCTTCGCCGTGCGGCGAGCGAACCGCTCGGAGAAGACGGATCGGTAGTCCTCATGATCGCAACAGTCGGCCACGCGGCCAGTATGGCGGTACCGCCGGAGGGCGGCTGGGCAACCCTCGCAGTGACTCCCCGCGAGCGGCGCGTGGGCAGGACGCCCGGTTTGCGCTACTGTCCCGCCCATGTCCCTGCACGTGACCGCTGCGAAGGCCGATGGCCGTCGCATGTGTTGTTGCCTGTGCATGGCCATGTGCTGTTGCGCCTGACCGCCGTCCCCGACCATCACAGGACGCGCGGGCCCGGGCGCAACGCCCCGGATCCCGCGCGTGCCGCGTGCTGACTCCGGGGCATCTCCCAGACCCCCGCGTCCGGACCCCTTCCAAGGAGATCCGAACGCATGTCAACGCAGACCAGGAAGCCGCGCGACGAGGGCCAGTGGGCCCTGGGCAGCCGCGAGCCGCTCAACGCCAACGAGGCGTTCAAGGCCGCCGACGACGGCCTGAGCGTCCGAGAACGCATCATCGAGGTCTACAGCAAGCAGGGCTTCGCCAGCATCCCCGCCGACGACCTGCGCGGGCGCATGCGCTGGTGGGGCCTGTACACGCAGCGGCGGCCCGGGATCCCCGGCGGCCGGACGGCGTCCCTGGCCCCGGAGGAGCTCGACGACGAGTTCTTCATGCTGCGCGTGCGCAGCGACGGCGGCGCGCTGACCAGCGCCCAGGCCCGGGTCATCGCCGGTATCAGCACCGACTTCGCCCGGGACACCGCCGACATCTCCGATCGCCAGAACATCCAGCTGCACTGGATCCGGATCGAGGACGTCCCGGAGATCTGGCAGCGCCTGGAGTCGGTCGGGCTGGGCACCACCGAGGCCTGCGGGGACACCCCACGTGTGGTCCTCGGCTCGCCGGTGGCCGGAGTTGCTGCCGACGAGATCCTGGACGCCACCCCCGCCATCGAGGAGATCGTGCGCCGCGCGGTGGGCAACCCCGCGTACTCCAACCTCCCCCGCAAGTTCAAGTCCGCCATCTCCGGCTCACCCCGCCAGGACGTGGCCCACGAGATCAACGACGTGTCGTTCCTCGGCGTGGTCCACCCCGAGCACGGACCGGGCTTCGACGTGTGGGTCGGAGGGGGGCTGTCGACCAACCCCCGTCTGGCGGTGCGGCTCGGCGCCTGGGTGCCCCTGGATGAGGTGCCCGATGTCTGGGAGGGCATCCTGGGCCTGTTCCGGGACTACGGCTACCGCCGGATGCGCACCAAGGCCCGGCTGAAGTACCTCGTGGCGGACTGGGGGCCGCAGCGGTTCCGGCAGGTGCTGGAGGAGGAGTACCTCGGCCGACCGCTGCGGGACGGTCCCGAGCCGCCGCCACCGGCTCCGGGCGCCCGCGACCACGTGGGGATCCACCCGCAGCGCGACGGCCGCCGCTACGTGGGCGCCGCCCCGACGGTCGGACGCATCTCCGGCACGATCCTGGCGAAGGTCGCCGACCTGGCCGAGCAGTACGGCAGCGGACGGATCCGGCTCACACCCCACCAGAAGCTGGTCATCCTCGACGTGGCTGTCGAGGACACCGCCCCGCTGGCGAGCGCGCTGGAGCGGCTCGGCCTGCGGACCGCCCCGTCGCCGTTCCGGCAGTCGGCGATGGCCTGCACCGGGATCGAGTACTGCAAGCTGGCGATCTCCGAGACCAAGGCGCGGGCCGCGGACCTCATCGACGAGCTGGAGCGGCGCCTGCCCGGCTTCGACGAGCCGATCGCCATCCACGTCAACGGCTGCCCCAACTCGTGCGCCCGGTTCCAGGTCGCCGACATCGGACTCAAGGGTGTGCTGGTGCCCGGCGACACCCCGACCGAGGGGTTCCAGGTGCACCTCGGCGGCTCGCTCGGGGAGCAGACCGGCTTCGGCAGCTCCCTGCGCGGCCACCGACTGGCCGGCGAGGAGCTGGCCGACTACGTCGAGCGGGTCCTGCGCGCCTACCAGGCCGAGCGGAGCGAGGGCGAGTCGTTCGCGCAGTGGACGACCCGGGCCGACGAGGAGGCCCTGCGATGAGCATCGAGACAGCCCTCGCGCCGCCGAGGCGGCCGGAGTCCGAGCTGCGTGGGGTGCTCGCCGAAGCCGCCGACGTGTTCGACGACGATGCCGACCCCGTGGCGCTGCTGCAGTGGTTCGCCGAGCGACTGGGGAGGTCACGCACGGCCGTGGCCGTGTCGTTCTCCGACGGCGTGATGGCCTGCCTGGCGGACCGGGCGCTGCCGGGCGTGGACCTGCTGTTCGGTGACACCGGCTACCACTTCGCCGAGACCCTCGGGTTCCGCGACTACGTCGCCGGGCACTACGACGTGAACGTCCGGTCGCTGCAGCCCGAGCTCAGCGTGGCCGAGCAGGACCAGCGGTACGGCGAGCACCTGTGGCAGCGCGACCCCGACCTCTGCTGCAGGATGCGCAAGACGGTGCCGCTGGACGCCGCGCTGCGCGGCTACGACGCCTGGGTGACCGGCCTGCGGCGCACCGACCACGAGGGCCGGGCGCAGACGCGGCTGTTCAGCTGGGACGAGCGCCACGCCATGATCAAGATCAACCCGATCGCGGCGTTCACCGACGACCAGGTCGAGGCCTGCATCGCCGAGTACGGGATCCTGGCCAACCCGCTGCGGCAGATCGGCTACCGATCCATCGGATGCGCCCCGTGCACACGGCCAGTGGCCGACCACGAGGACGAGCGCTCGGGCCGCTGGAGCGGGCACGGCAAGATCGAATGCGGGCTGCACCTGTGAACGACTACGCGCTCTTCCTGGACCTGACCGGTCGGCGGGTGCTCGTGGTGGGCGCCGGAACCGTCGCGACGCGGCGCGTCGCCCGGCTGCTCGAGGCCGGTGCGCGGGTGGAGGTGGTCGCCCCGAGCGCCTCGGCCGAGATCGCGCAACTGGCCCTGGCCGATGACCTGCGCTGGGCAGCACGCAGGTTCGTCGACGGCGATGTCGCCGGCGCGTGGCTAGTGCACGCCGCCACAGGGGATCCTGCGGTGGATACCGCGGTCGTCGCCGCCGCCGAGGACGCGGGCATCTGGGCGGTCCGTGCCTCGGATGCGGGGGCGTCACCAGCCTGGTCGGCCACCACCACGGGACGCGACGGCGTCACGGTGGCGGTCAACGGTGGGCGGGACCCGCGGCGCGCCGTCGCCCTCCGGCAGGGGATCGCCTCCGCCCTGGCCAGCGGCGACCTGCCGTTGCGGGGGCGCCGCCGGCCACCGGGCGGTGGACGCGTCACCCTCATCGGCGCCGGCCCGGGCGACCCGGACCTGCTCACGCTGCGCGGTCGGCGCCTGCTGCGCCAGGCCGACGTCGTCGTCACCGACCACCTGGTCCCCGCCGCCCTGCTGGCCGACCTCGAGCCGGACGTCGAGGTGCACTATGCGGGCAAGCGCCCGGGCCACCACAGCCTCACCCAGGACCAGATCGACGCCCTCATCGTGCAGCGCGCCGGCGAGGGCAATCACGTCGTGCGCCTGAAGGGCGGTGACCCGTTCCTGCTGGGCAGGGGCGGGGAGGAGGCGCTGGCCTGCGTGCGCGCGGGCATCCCCGTGGAGGTGGTCCCCGGCATCACGTCGGCGCTCTCGGTCCCGGCGGCTGCGGGGATCCCCGTGACGCACCGCGGCATCACCTCCTCGGTGCTGGTGCTCTCCGGCCACGACGGCCCCGCGGGGTTGGCCCGGCAGGTCGCCGACGCGCCGGCTGACGCGACCCTCGTGCTCCTCATGGGCACCAGGACCCTGCCTGCCGTGACCGAGGCGCTGGTCCGGGCCGGTCGCCCGGAACGAACACCCGCGGCGATCATCGAACGGGGCTGGACGCCGCAGCAGCGCACGGTCACCGGCACCCTGGCCGACATCGCCGACCTCGCCCGCGTGACCGGGGTCGCATCCCCGGCGATCGTCGTGATCGGCGACGTGGTGCGCCTTCGACCGATGCTCGGCGATCTGGCCCACCCCTCACCGGAGGCCGGTCACACGCTGCCCGAGCACGCCCGCGGCGCGCCCGTGGCACGCCCGGTCCCGGTGCCATGACCGTCTACCTGCTTGCCCACGGCAGCGCCGATCCCCGCCACGCCGAGGACGTGTCCAGGATCGCCGAACGCCTGGGCGCCGTCCTCGGGGACGTGTGGCCGTGCTACCTCGATCACTGCGGGCCGACCCTGGCCGAGGTGGCCGACGTCCCGGGCACGGTGGTGCCCCTGCTGCTCAGCCCCGGCTACCACGCGCGGGTCGACGTCGAACTGGCGGTGGCTGAGGCCGGGGTGCCGCTGACCGTCGCCGATCCCCCCGTGCTGACCTCCGGGGCGGCGTGGGGAGCCGACCTGCTCGACGAGGTGCGCCGGGCGTGGCCCGGGCACGGGATCGTGATGGTCGGGGCCGGCACGCGCGACGCCGGGGTGCTGCGGGCGTGGCAGGAGACCTCGACCCGTCTGGGCGTTCCCGTGCTCCAGGCCAGCGGCCCCGGCCCCCGGCTGGATGCGCGGGCGCGGGCCGGGCAGCCCGTGGTCCTCCCGCTGCTGGTGGCCCGGGGCGTCTTCGGCGACCGGATCGCTGCCGATGCTGCCGACCTGGGCCTTCCGGTGGCCGAGGTGGCGGGCGGCTCGGAAGCGTTCCTCGCAGAACTCGCGCGACTGACAGGGCTCCCCCGACTGTGTTGCGTCAACGGCACGACCTGAGTGGGATGGAGCCGTGACCGACGCCGACCGCACCCTCCCACCCCGCCTGGACGGACCCCTGCCGGGGACGACGGGCCACCTCGTCGTGCGACAGCCCGCTGATGAGCAGCTCGACCTCTACCGCGCCGCGGTCGACGCCACGTACGGCTCGCCCTTCCACGCCATGTCCGAGCAGGAGGCGCGCGACTGGGATGAGCTCATCCCCCCGCGCAACCGATCGGTGGTCGTGGAGCAGGGACCGGAGGGCGTCGAGCGTGTCCTGGGAGGGGCCGGTCGGTACGACACGGCGCTGTCGCTGCCGGGCGGCGGACGGGTCCCGGTGGCCGGCCTCACCGCCGTCGGGGTGGCCCCGGGCGCGCAGCACCGGGGCGCGTTCCGGGCGCTGATCGAGGCGCACCTCGACGAGTGCCGGGCCCGCGGCGATGCCGCCTCGGTGCTGATGGCCTCGCAGACACCGCTCTACGGTCGGTTCGGCTACGGGCTGGCCACGCGTGCGGCCACCTGGGAGATCGACTCCCCCGCTGCCCGCGCCCTGGCCGCCGGGGCCCCGACCGCGGGCAGCGTGGTGCTGGAGCACGGCCGCGGGCCGGATCTGATCGAGGCGCTCCACGGTGTGTGGGAGCAGGCGGGCGCCCGGCGGGCCGGATCCCTCACCCGGACGCCGGCGTGGTGGGAGCGGATGCTGAGCCGGAAGAAGACCTGGGTCGGCGGTGGCGACCTCCTGGTCGCGCTGCACCACACGCCCGCCGGCGCGCTCGGTGGGTATGCGCTGTACGAGGTGGACATCGACCAGGGCCGCCAGGGGCTGGCTGAGGCCGACATCACGATCAGCGAGATGGTCGGCGTCGACGTCGCCGTCGAGCTGGACCTGTGGCGCTTCCTGGCCAACCTGCCGTGGGCGCGAACGCTGCGCTGGGCGTACGCACCGATCGACCCGGCTGCGCTGTTCTGGCTCGACGATCCACGCCAGCTGCGCCGCATGGCCGACCTGGACTTCCTCTGGCTGCGTCCGCTGGACCTGGCGGCGCTGACCGAGGCGCGCACGTTCGCGGCCGACGGGTCCGTGGTCCTCGAGGTCACCGATCCCCGGTACCCCGACCTGGCCGGTCGCTTCGAGCTGAGGGTGGCCTCCGGGCGCGGCACGTGGGCTCCCACCGATCGGTCGGCCGGGCTGTCGCTGTCGGTCGCCGACCTGGGGTCCCTCTGGCTGGGTGGGGCCTCGGCCCGGCAGCTGGTGGCCGTCCGGCGGATCTCCGGTGACCCCGCGGCTGCTGGCCTGCTCGACGCCATGCTGGCCGTCGACGGACCGCCGCGCTGCGTGGCCCGGTTCTGATCTTTGGGTGGGTTCGCTGTCTGGCTTCCGCGGGCCGCAGAGTCGGCGAGCTCGTCTTCGGTCAGGCTCCGCTTCGGGGGATCCAGGACGCCAGCGCCTTGCCTGATGTTGGATCTGGCTGACCGCCGCCAGCGGGCCACACGGCGCGGTGGGACTTCCGGAAGTCACAACCCCTACCCGGATTCCGCTCGCACCCCATTGCGGCACATTGGCGGCCAGACTCACCTCCGGCGCGGCCGCTCCAGCCTTGGTCACGCTGGGTGAGATGAGACAGGCGAAAGCGACCACGGCTGCGTCCATGGACGCGGTGACACACCGAGTCGCGGTGCGCGATAGGCGGCAGGATGACGCGGGTGGGCCGAGCTCTCGGACACTGCTCTTCTGGTGCTGCCGATCTGCAATTGGTGGTTCGAGCTGCGTTGGCGAGACCCACGACTCAGCCTGGCTGGCCCTCAGTTGAGCCCGTGGTCGAAGGCGTAGGCGGCCGCCGCGGTGCGGGACGCGACGTTCAGTTTGGTGAAGATGTTGCTCAAGTGCCTCGCGACGGTCTTCTTGCTCAGGAACAGGGCCGCGGCGATCTCGGGGTTGGACTTGCCGGCGGCAACCAGCCGGAGGACCTCGGCCTCGCGGGCGGTGAGGCCGCCTGGCAGGGGGCCCGGGGCCAGCAGCCGGTCCACCTCCTGTGCTGCGGGGATGGCCCCGAGCGCCGCGAGCGCCCGGGCCGCAGCCCCGAGTTCGACGGCCGCGGACTGCTCGTCGCCCAGGTCACGCAAGGAGCGCCCCATCAGGACCTGTGTCCGTGCGGTCTCGTAGGGCCAGCCCAGCTCCCGCCATCTCAGCAGCGCAGTGCGTAGCGCTTCCAGGGCATCTTCGGGTCGGTCCTCGGCAAGAGCCAGGGCCCCGACGGCGTAGCCGGCCATCGCCTTGAGCGAGTTCGAGTCGAACGCGTCTCCGACTGCCTCCAGTTCGTCGACGAGGGGGCGGGCGGCGGCGAGGTCGTTTCCGGCGACGAGTACGTCGATTGCGCCGGGCAGCAGCTGCGAGCGATGGATGGGATCGCGCGGCTCGCCGAGGACCCGACGTACGGCCGCACACGCCGCGTCGATGCGGCCGTTGGCCAGCGAGAGCAGGGCGTGCTCGGGTTGCGGGTCGTGGCCGAGGCCGACTGCCTGCTCGAACGCTTCCTCGGCTGCGTCGTACTCACCACGGATGCGCAGCAGCCCACCCTTTTCCGCGAAGGCCAGACCCGCCGGGGCCGGAGTGCCCGCCGCGAGGTAGCGCGCGGCGGCGCCGTCGAACTCTGCGATGGCCTGCTCGTAGGCACCGCGGACCCGCATCACCTGGCCGCGGTGCACCGCGCACTGACCAGTGAACGGCACCAGTCCCGCTTGGGCGTCGCACCAGGTGGTCAGCGCGGTCGTCCACTGCGCCACCCTGTCGAAATCTGAGATCTCCTGGCAGGCCTCGATCAGGGAGCAGTATGTGTGCCCGGCGAAGATTGGCGACACCTCGCCGGTCGTGACGCCGACCATGGCCTCGTCGAGCATGCGCACGCCTTCGGGCACCCGCCCCAGGTAGAGGAGGCACCGCCCTTGAGCCATCAGACCGGCCGCGAGCAGGTCGCCGTTTCCGAAGCGTCTGCCGTACACCGTGAGGGTTGTGGCCTCGTCGAGTCCGGTGATCGGGTCGCCGCCGAGGATGTGGCCGAGCATCCGGAAGAAGAGGACGTACCCGTGCTCGACCGTGTCCTGCTCAAAGGTCTCCAGAAGTCGGTCGGCACGCGAAATCCAGCCACTGGCGACGGCGTACTCGCCGCGGTCCATCAGCGTCATGGCCAGCCAGAAGGCGGACCGGACCGCGGCATGCTGGTTGCCGGCGTCGAGGTGGGCCTGGTGCGCCCGCTGGAGGGCCTGGATGCAGTCGTTGTGACGACCGACCAGGAACGCAGCGGTGGCAAGATCGGCGAAGTCGGCGGCCAGGAGCGCATCGCTCCGGCCTGCCGAGAGACCCTCGTACGCGGCGACCCAGTCGCGGCGGTCGAACGCCTCACGCGCCCGCAGCAGTTCTTCGACGTCGTTCACGAAGCTCACCTCGTAGCGAGCATAGGGCGGTCAGGCAGCCTGGTGCGGCCTCCCCGGCGCCTTCACCCGGTCGGCGACCCGGCGTGCCAGGTACTCTGCGTCCCGGCCGATGCCCGGGAAGACCATCGAACTGAACGCGTACTGGAACGCAAGGCCGCAGAAGAAGAGCCCAGGCACCTGGTCGACCACGCCGCGCATCTCCACGGGCCAGCCGTCCTCGCCGACCACCGGAATCTTGATCCAGTCGAAGACCTGACGGAAGCCGGTTGCCCAGACGACGTTGCTGACCGGCACGACGGTGCCATCCTCGAGCAGCGGCATCCCGCCCCGGACCCCGACCATGCGGGCCGTGTGCCGCTCGACGCCGCGCGCGGTGAGGTCCTCGCGGTGGACTCGGATCATCGGTCCCCCGTGCGCCCGAACCTCGTGAAACTCCTTGCGTCCCATCGGGGTGCGCCGGGTGAGGATATGCCGCCACGCGAAGACGACCACCGGGAAGAGGAACTTCGCCCGACGTTGCTCGGGCCTGAACGGCAACTGGCCGGGGTCCCGCCCGCACAGCGTGACCCGGTTGGTCTGCGCCGCCTCGTAGGCGATGTCCGTGCCGGAGTGCGAGGCACCCACGACAAGTACCGGACCCGGCTGGAGGTCCTCGGGACGGTGGTACTCGCTCGTGTGCAGCTGGCGGATCGTCGGGTCGAGCTGGTCAGCGAACTCCGGGATGTTCGGCGCCTGCCCGAAGGTCCCAGTCGCCACGACCACGTTGTCGCAGGTGATCGTGTTGTCGCCGATGCGAAGCTCGAAGCCGCCATCTGTCCGCTGTCCCAGGGCGTCGACCCGGGTGCTCATCCGCACCGGCAGGTCGAACTCCAGCGCGTAGCTCTCGAGGAAGGCGGCGACCTCGTCCTTCTGGGGGAAGGCCCAGGGGTCGGCCGGGA
>JAQBEX010000107.1:0-3314 GCA_032123675.1 Actinomycetes bacterium | reverse complement strand
CGGGACTTCGACTGGATCTCGCGGATCCAGTTGGTCACCACGGCTGGTGGGCAGATGACGAGGAAGTGGTGCGATCCCTTGGCGCGGAGGTGGGCCAGAGCAGCGAGGGCTTCGACCGTCTTACCCTCAATCCACCGAGCTGGTCGCTGATGGTGGGGGCCGTGCTGTCCTGAGGGTGTCCGTCGCGTGGTCCAGGGTTCGGGCGTAACGGTGCCGCCGGTGGGGTCCGGCTTCTCCTGGGTCCTCGGGTCGTGGGGGCTGGGGTGGCCCGTGTTCAGGTGGTCATGACCGAGGTCCAGAGGGTCTGCCAGTGACTGGCCCAGGGCCATCGCCGGGGCAGGTGCAGTCGTTGGCGTCGCCCGGATCGGGACACCCGTGCGGGGGTGTTGATGATCCGGGCGCGCACGGTTGCGCCTTCGGCTTTGGTGAACTTCCCTCCGGCGGCGACCCCGATCGCGCGGGTCAGGTTGAACGCGATGGTGGCCGCAGCTAGCCAGGCGGCGTTGGCTTGGAATGACTTCGAGGGTAGGTGCGCCAACGGGCCGGACTTGAGGTCGGCGATGACCTGCTCGACGATCGCGTGACCGCGGTGCTGGGACTCCGCCTCGATCAGCGAGCCGGGGTTGTTGGTGAAGATCGCGGTGCGCCGTGAGGCGCTGTTGATTCGAGTGGAGGTGAGAGACCTTTGCCGGTGGCTCCTGACGCTGCAGGAGCACGGAAGTTGAGGGCAGCCTGAACCGGGAGGTGCCGGGGAGGGTGGCAAGCGGCCCTGACAAGGCCGGGGCGTGCTGGTACTGCCAGACAGCGCGGGTCCGGCTTACGTGACGGAGAGGAGTACGCGAGGAACCGGCGTCATACGTCCCTCAATCACTACCGGCTCGAATCTGGCGGATCTGTGGCCGGGTGCGGTGCGTACCCACTCCGATGGTGGGGTGGGGAACTCCTTGGCGGGTCTCGCTGTGCCTGTCGGGAGGTCACGGTGAAGTGCGGCGTGGTAGCCGTGGCGATACCGCAGGGACAAAGTCGGGCTCCTCCTCCGTCGAGCGAATCACAGTGAACACGGGAACCGTCCCGGGTCTGCTCAGGTCTCGTGCATCCAGCACGGGGGCTGGGCTGGGCCCACCGTCGGCCGATCGGTCCGGGGCGGGGCGGAGCCGCCGTAGTACTCCGAGCCGGGGAAAGCCCGGCACATGGGGAAGGGCGGCAGCAGTTACGAGAAGGGATGGAGGCTGCAATGCCGGAAGATGCACCACCGAATGGTGGCGCTCCGCCTGAGGGGGTCCCGTTGGGGCCGCGCAGGCGGGTATCGGAGATGCAGGTCAAGCTTCACCGTTGGGCGGCGGCCGATCCTGGTCGCAAGTTCGACGACCTGTTCAACCTTGTGCACGACCCGGCAACGCTGACCGTGGCGTTCGACCGGGTCGCGGGCAACACCGGGTCCCGAACGCCCGGCGTGGACGGCCTGACGGTCGCCGACGTCGAGCGGGCTGTCGGGGTGCCCGGTTTCCTGGACGACCTGCGTGCCCAGTTGAAGGCGGGCACGTACCGGCCGCTTCCGGTGCGGGAACGCAGGATCCCCAAGCCGGGCGGATCGGGGAAGGTGCGCAGCCTCGGTATCCCTACCGTTGCTGATCGGGTCGTTCAGGCGGCACTGAAACTGGTGCTGGAACCCATCTTCGAGGCCGACTTCTTGCCGGTCTCCTACGGGTTCCGGCCAAGGCGGCGAGCACAGGACGCGATCGCCGAGATCCACTACTACGGCACCCACGGCTACCGCTGGGTGCTGGACGCGGATATCGAGGCGTGCTTCGACTCGATCGACCACACGGCCCTGATGGGACGAGTGCGGCAACGGGTCAAGGACAAGCGGGTGCTCGCACTGGTCAAGGCGTTCCTCAAGGCCGGGGTCCTCACCGAACTCGGCCAGAACAGGGACACCAACACCGGCACGCCACAGGGCGGCATCTTGTCCCCGCTGCTGGCCAACATCGCCCTGTCGGTGCTCGACGAGCACCTGCACGGGCCGTGGCAAACCGGCGGGGACATGGCCACCGACAGCCGTAGGTATCGACGTCGGGACAAGGGCCTGCCGACGTGGCGGATCATTCGGTATGCCGATGATTTCGTCGTGCTCGTGCATGGTTCACGATCCGATGTCGAGGTCCTGCGTGCTGATGTCGCCACAGTGTTGGCGCCGATCGGTTTGCGCCTGTCACCGGCAAAGACCCGCATCGTGCATATGAGCCAGGGGTTCGACTTCCTGGGGTTCCACATCCAGTGGCGCACCAAGTACGGGTCGGACAAGTGGTACGTCTACACCTTCATCGCTGACCGGCCCGTCCGGCAGGTGAAGGCCAAGATCCGCGCCCTGACTCGCAGGACGTCGCAGCAGAGGCTCAGGGACGTGCTGATCCGGCTTGCCCAGATCATGCGTGGATGGGCCAACTACTTCCAGCACGCAGTCTGCAAACACCTGTTCAGCAAGCTCGCCGGGTTCACGTGGTGGCGCGTGATCCGGTGGCTGATGCAGAAGCACCGCTGGACGTGGAAGGACGTCAGACGCCGGTTCACCACCCCCACCGGGGCATGGCAGCCGATCACGTCCGACGGGATCCAGATGTTCAACATCGCCTCGGTGACGGTCAGTAGATACCGCTACCGAGGAAACCAGATCCCCAACCCCTGGACCCTGCCCAACCACGCCACAACGGCAGTAACTGTGGAGAGCCCGGTGCGGTGAGAGTCGCACGCCGGGTTCGGCGAGCGGCCTTGGGGAAACGGGCCAGCGGCAACGCTGGCACCGCGCCCCAAGGCCGACTCAACTGGTGCAGGGAGTGCGGGCTGGTGTGCCGCGGGATGCCGGCGACCGTCGCGATGCGCTGCACCATCCAGTACAAGTCACGCCGGTCGATCGGGTTGCCGGAGACCGGCCGTAGCACGAGCGGCCCGGATGCCCGTTGGCCTCGGCAGGCCTCCAGGACACGCAGGACAGGGACGGTCAGCGGCATGGTGGCCGGCTTGTTGCCCTTGCCGACCAGGTGCAGCACCCGGTGCCCGCGCAGGGTGTCGGCGTAGTCCTCGATGCGCACCGCTGCGGCCTCCGAGGCCCGAAGCGCGTTGATCCCGAGCAGGTAGGCCAGCGCGCCGTGATGGACAGTGAGGGTCTGGGCGACCTGCAGGAACCGGATCAGCTCCAACCGGTCCAGGCCCTGTGTGCGGGACTCGTCGCGGTGCACCTTCGGCAACCGGGCGTAGACGGCCGGGTCGGCTGAGATCAGCCCGTCGATGTGCGCGAACCGGAAGAACCCTCGGAC
>JAQBEX010000106.1:0-33048 GCA_032123675.1 Actinomycetes bacterium | reverse complement strand
GGGGACCAGAGGGTGACCATCTCGGTGGAGGCGTACCTCTGGGCAAGGACGTTGGGGAACTGGGGCTCGACGCTCACCGGACCATTCTCGCAGCACCGCTGTGACACCCGACCGCGCAGTCGGCACCGTGCCCCAGTCGAGTCGAGACGGCTGGGACCGCAGCACCCGCGGGTCGGATACCGCGGTGTCGTCAGGGGGTGCTGATCCGGCCCTCGGCGGCCGCCTGGGCGATGTCGCGCCGGTAGTGGCCCCCCTCGAGGTCGATCCCCTCAAGCAGCTCGTACGCGCGCTCGCGAGCACCGTCGAGGTCGGCGGCACGAGCGGTGGCGCACAGGACCCGCCCTCCCGTGGCCACCAGCGCACCGTTCACGACGGCGGTTCCGGCATGCACGACCCACGCCGCGTCCCACCCCGACTCGGCGCCTGGCGCGGGTGGGACACCGGTGAGCACGCCGCCGGTCACCGGGGCCTCCGGGTAGCCGGGGGCTGCCAGCACGACCGTGACCGCCGAGCCCGGATGCCAGTCCAGGGCCGCCACCTCGTCGAGCGTGCCCCGGGCAGCGGCCCGCAGCACTCCGGCGAGCGGGGTGCGCAGCAGGGCCAGCACCACCTGGGTCTCGGGGTCACCGAAGCGCGCGTTGAACTCGACGACCCGCATCCCCCGTGAGGTCATCGCCAGGCCCGCGTAGAGCAGCCCCCCGAACGGCGTGCCCCGCGCGGCCATCAGGTCGATGGTGGGCTGGACGACCCGCTGCATCACCTCGTCGACGAGCCCGGGCGGCGCCCACGGCAACGGGGCGTAGGCACCCATCCCCCCGGTGTTCGGTCCGGTGTCACCCTCGCCGACCCGCTTGAAGTCCTGGGCCGGGACCAGCGGAACTGCGCACGTCCCATCGGTGATCGCGAACAGGGAGACCTCCGGCCCGTCGAGGAACTCCTCGATGACGACCGAACCCCCGGATCGCTCAAGGCAGGCGGCAGCGTGGTCCAGGGCCACCTGGCGGTCATCGGTCACCACGACGCCCTTGCCCGCGGCCAGCCCGTCCTCCTTGACCACATGCGGCGCGCCGAACTCATCGAGGGCATGGGCGACCTCGGCGAGCGTCGTGCATACGTGTGCCATCGCGGTGGGCACTCCGGCCTCGGCCATCACGCGCTTGGCGAAGGCCTTGGATCCCTCGAGGACAGCCGCCTCTCGCGAGGGACCGAAGCAGTCGATGCCGGCGGCGCGCACGGCGTCGGCCACGCCGGCAACCAACGGGGCCTCGGGGCCCACGACGACCAGGTCCACGCCGAGTTGGCGGGCGAGATTCACCACCTCATCAGAGTCAGTGGCGCTGACTGTGTGGTTGGTGGCCACATCGGCGGTGCCTGCGTTACCCGGAGCCACGTGCAGCGAGCTGACGGAGGGGTCGGCGGCCAGCGCCAGGGCCAGGGCATGCTCGCGTCCACCGGAGCCGATGATCAGGATGTTCACGTCCGCAGGCTACCGCTCGCCGACCTCGTCCCCGGTCGAGGCATCGTGCAGGTAGCGCCCCACCACTGCCACCGGGTGGCCGAGCGCGGGACATCAGGGCCACGTGGGCGCTGGCGACCATATGGCCCTGACGTCATTGACGGAGAAGCAGACGTGTGCGCGGGCCGTCCGGGTCGACCTCACAGCGGCGGCAGGGTGGCCAGGTCCCCCTCCACCACGGCTCGGTCGGCGGGGTCGGGCAGTGCGGCGGCCAGCTCACGGGCGCGGTAGCGCTGCCACGCGCCCACGGCCCACTGCTGCGGACCCCCGGCGCGGCCCCAGTGCCAGCGGGAGGCGTGGGCGCAGTGGATCAGGTCGAGGTCCTGTGACTCGCTCCGTTGCGGCGTGTCGAGCAACGACCACGCGGTTGAACAGGGCCATGGCCTGGGCTCGCTCCAGCTCAGCCCTCGTAGTACCGGTCGACCTCGGTGAACGCCTCGTCGAGGATCGCCAGGCCGGTGCGGGCCTCCTCGTCGGTGATTGTGCACGGGGGAACGACGTGCAGCCGGTTGAAGTTGGCGAAGGGTAGCAACCCGCGCTTCTTCGCACCGGCCACCAGGAGGGTCATCGCCTCCGACGTGCCGCCGTAGGGGGCCAGCATGGCGCGCGTGGCCCGATTGCTGACGAGGTCCAGGGCCCAGAACACGCCCAGGCCGCGCACCTCGCCGATGACCGGGTGCCGATCGGCGAGCTCGCGCAGGCCGGGGCCGAGGACCTCACTGCCGATCCGGGCGGCGTTCTCGACGATGCCCTCCTCCTTCATGGCGGTGATGCTCGCCACGATCGAGGCAGCCGCGAGGGGGTGGCCGGAGTACGTCAGCCCTCCGGGGAAGACCAATGTGTCGAACGTGGCGGCGATCTCATCGGAGATGACCACCCCGCCGACGGGCACGTAGCCGGAGTTGGAGCCCTTTGCCCACGTGATCAGGTCGGGGCGCACGTTGAAGTGGTCGAAGGCGAACCAGGCGCCGGTCCGTCCGAATCCAGCCATCACCTCGTCGAGGATCAGCACGATCCCGTGCTCGTCGCACAGGGCCCGCACGCCCTCGAGGTAGCCCGGGGGTGGGATCAGGACGCCAGCGGTCCCCACGACGGTCTCGATCAGGATCGTTGCGACGGTGCCGGGGCCCTCGAAGCGGATTACCTCGGCCAGGTGGGCCAGCGCCCGCTCGGACTCCTGCTCGGGGCTCGTGGACCAAAAGCTCGACCGGTAGGGGTACGGGCCGAAGAAGTGCACGTGGTCCTCGGCGTACTCGTTGGGCCAGCGCCGCGGGTCGCCGGTGGCGACGATCGATGCCCCGGTGTTGCCGTGGTACGAGCGGTAGAAGCTGAGCACCTTGCGCCGGCCGGTGTGCACCCGGGCCATCCGGATCGCGTTCTCGTTGGCATCGGCCCCACCGTTGGTGAAGAACACCTTGTTCATGCCCTCGGGGGCCAGCTCGCAGATCATCCGGGCCGCCTCGCCGCGGGTGGCGTTGGCGTGCTGCGGGGCGATTGTGGCCAGGGTCGCGGCCTGCTCCTGGATCGCGGCGATCACCTTCGGGTGCTGGTGGCCGATGTTGACGTTCACCAGCTGGCTGGAGAAGTCCAGGTAGCGGTTGCCGTCGAAGTCCCAGATCCAGGAGCCGGAGGCACCCGCGATCGTCAGCGGGTTCAGGGCCCCCTGAGCCGACCAGGAGTGGAACACGTGGGCGCGATCCAGGTCGTAGGCGCGGGCTCCGGCTGCGGGATCCGTGGTGGGCGTCGGCTCGGACATGCGTTCTCCTAGATCGCGCGGGGGTTGCTCGACGATATTAGTGCCCCGGACCGAGAACCGGTGAGTCAGCCACAGTCGGCGCCCCAGCAACCGGTTCCCCCTGCCGAAATCCGTCCGCCCTCCCCGAATTCGAGGAGGACGGACGGAAGTGTGGACGGTGAACGGGGGCCTGGTCGTGGGCACCCGTCCGGGTCATAACGCCCTGACGATGTCCTCGACCCGATCCCGGGCGTCGCCGAACAGCATCTGGGCGTTCTCCTTGAAGAACAGCGGGTTCTGCACGCCGGCGTACCCGGTGGCCATCGAGCGCTTGAACACGATGACGTCCTTGGCCTCCCACACCTTGAGCACCGGCATGCCCGCGATCGGGCTGCCCGGCTCGTCGATCGCCGCTGGGTTGACCGTGTCGTTGGCGCCGATCACCAGGACCACGTCGGTCTCGGGGAAGTCGTCGTTGACCTCGTCCATCTCCATGACGATGTCGTAGGGCACCTTGGCCTCGGCCAGCAGGACGTTCATGTGCCCCGGCAGGCGCCCGGCCACCGGGTGGATGCCGAAGCGCACCGTGATGCCCCGATCGCGCAGCAGCCGGGTGATCTCGGCGACCGGGTACTGCGCCTGGGCCACGGCCATCCCGTACCCCGGGGTGATCATCACCGACTGCGCCTCCCTGAGCAGGTCCGCAGCGCCCTCGGCGGTGATCTCGCGGTGCTCGCCGTAGTCCTTGGCCTCGCCGGCGATCTGCCCGTCGGTGCCGAAGCCGCCGGCGATAACCGAGATGAACGACCTGTTCATGCCGACGCACATGATGTAGGACAGGTAGGCACCGGAGGAGCCGACCAGTGCGCCGGCGACGATGAGCAGGTTGTTGTTGAGCAGGAATCCGGTCGCGGCCGCCGCCCAGCCCGAGTAGCTGTTCAGCATCGAGATGACCACGGGCATGTCGCCGCCGCCGATCGAGGCGACCAGGTGCCAGCCGAACGCCAGCGCGATCAGCGTCATCAGCGCCAGCGGCAGCAGGTGCGGATCGACGACGAACCAGGCCATCAGCCCGAGGGAGACGACGATCGCGGCCAGGTTGAGCCAATGGCGGGCCGGCAGCACCAGCGGCGCGGAACCCAGGCGGGCACTGAGCTTGAGGAACGCGACGATCGAACCCGTGAGGGTCACGGCGCCGATGAACACCCCGAGGAAGACCTCCCCGTTGTGGATGCCGGTGGTGCCGAGGGACTCGTAGAGCGCCTTGACCGCCGGGTCGTCGTCCGCCTCGAAGAACGAGGTGTAGGCCACCAGCACGGCGGCCGCGCCGACGAACGAGTGCAGCAGCGCGATGAGCTCGGGCATCTGGGTCATCTCGACGCGCCGCGCCCGCCAGATGCCGATCATGGCGCCGATCGCCATCGCCACGACGATGTAGCCGAGGACCTGGAAGCCGTCGCGGTCGATGGCCAGGCCGATCGTCGACACGATCGCGACGGTCATGCCAGCCATGCCGAAGTAGTTGCCGTGCTTGGCGGTCTCGTGCTTGGACAGGCCGGCGAAGGCGAGGATGAACAGCAGCGCGGTGACCAGGTAGGCCGCGGTGACCAGGGTGGGGGTCGTGAGCTCCATGGGTCAGCCCTTCCGGAACATGTTGAGCATCCGGGAGGTCACGAGGAAACCACCGAACACGTTGATGCTCGCGATGAGGACCGCGATCACGGCCAGGGCCGTGATCATGGCGTTTCCTGTGCCGAGCTGGAGCAGGGCGCCCACGACGATGACCCCGGAGATGGCATTCGTCTCCGACATCAGCGGCGTGTGCAGGGCGTGGTGGACGCTGCCGATGACGTAGTACCCGATCACGATCGCCAGGGCGAAGACCGTGATCTGGGGCAGGAGCGTGACCGGCAGGAAGGGAGCGATGAGCAGGAAGGCCGCGGCACCTGCGCCGACGACCCAGAACTTGCGGTTCGGATCCTTGGGCTTCTCGGCCTTCGGCTCGACGGCGACCGTTGCCGCGGGAGCGGCCACCGGGGCGGCCGAGACCTGGACCGGCGGCGGGGGCCACATGACCTCCCCCGCCCGGGTCACGGTCATGCCCCGCTGGACGACGTCATCGAGGTCCAGGACCGCGTTGCCGTCCTTCTCCGGGGTCATCAGCTTGAGCAGGTTGACCAGGTTCGTGCCGAACAACTGCGATGCCTGTGTGGGCAGGCGGCCGGGCAGGTCGGTGTAGCCGAGGATAATCACGCCGTTGTCGGTGACCACACGCTCGTCGGGGCGACTGCCCGCGACGTTGCCGCCGTTGGCCGCAGCCATGTCCACCACGACGCTGCCCGGCTTCATCGATGCGACCATCTCCTCGGTCAGCAGCCGGGGAGCCGGCTTGCCGGGGATCAGGGCGGTCGTGATGACGATGTCGACGTCCTTGGCCTGTTCGGCGTAGAGCTCGGCAGCCTTCCGGTTGAAGTCCTCGCCCATCTCCTTGGCGTAGCCCGACGCGCTGGGGCCGCTGTCCTCGACATCGATGCGCAGGAAGTCCGCACCCATCGACTCGACCTGCTCGCCGACCTCGGGCCGCGCGTCGAATGCCCGGACGATGGCCCCGAGGCTGCTCGCCGTGCCGATCGCTGCGAGCCCGGCCACGCCGGCGCCCACCACCAGGACCTTGGCCGGCGGCACCTTGCCGGCGGCCGTGACCTGGCCGGTGAAGAAGGAACCGAACTCGTTGGCAGCCTCGATGACGGCGCGGTAGCCGCCGATGTTGGCCATCGACGACAGCACGTCGAGCGACTGGGCCCGCGAGATGCGCGGGACGGCATCCATGGCCAGTGCCGTCACGCCCCGAGCGGTGAGGGCGTCGACCAGCTCAGGGCTGAGCGCCGGAGCCAGGAGGCAGGCCAGCGTCTGCCCTGAGTGCAGTCGGGCCACCTCCTCGTCGGAGGGAGCGTTGATCTTCAGGATCAGGTCGGCATCCCAGACCTCGGGGCCGACGACGTCTGCCCCAGCGGCACGGTAGGCGGCGTCGTCGAACGACGCCCCAGCACCGGAACCGGTCTCGATGGACACTGTGTAGCCGAGCTTGATGATCTGCTCGACGGTCTTGGGGGTGGCGGCAACTCGGCGTTCGCCGGGCCTGGATTCCTTGGGCACACCGATGTGCACGGCTCTTCCTCTCGCCGAAGCGGTCGTTGGCAACCTATACGGTCACCCGCGGCGGACCGCATCGGGGTCAGCCGGCCACGGTGCGAGAGGGGACGTAGGTCCCGCGGGCCCTGCGGCGCTGGTCCCGGCACCCTGGGTCATCGGTCGCGCATCGGCCCGACCCGGGGCGTGCTGAGGGCTACTCGAACCGTCCGCGCCGCAGTTGGGCCGGCCACTCGACGTCCGCTCCCAGTTCGAAGGCCGCCCGGAGCGGCCACTGCGGATCGCGCAGCAGGACCCGGGCCAGGGCGATCACGTCCGCCTCGCCGCCGGCGAGGATCGACTCGGCGTGCCTCGCATCCGTGATCATCCCCACGGCGGCCGTGGGGATCGCAGCATCCCAACGGATCCGCGCGGACAGCGGTACCTGGTAGCCCGGGGCGGGGGTGATGTCCTGCTCGGGGCTCACCCCGCCACTGGACACGTCGATCAGGTCCGTCCCGAGCTCGCGCAGCCATCCGGCCACGACCACGCTGTCGTCGAGCGAGTGGCCACCCTCGACCCAGTCGGTCGCGCTCATCCTGACCAACAGCGCCCGGTCGTCGGGCCAGACGGCGCGGACGGCGGCGACCACCTCGAGGAGCAGCCTGGCGCGCCCGGCCAGGTCGCCGCCGTAGCCGTCGGTCCGGTCATTGGACAGTGGCGAGAGGAACTGGTGGAGCAGGTACCCATGCGCGGCGTGCACCTCCACGATGTCGAAGCCCGCGGCCAGTGCCCGCTGCGCTGCGGACGTGAAGGCGGTGACGACCTCACCGACCTGCGCACCCGTGAGCGCCCGGGGGGAGGCCAGGCCCGGGTAGCCGGTGCTGCTCGGGCCCACGGTCTGCCAACCTCCGGCGTCCACGGGCACGCTGCCCCGTCCGCTCCACGGCCGGAACGTCGAGGCCTTGTTGCCCGCGTGCGCCAGCTGGACCGCGGCCAGCGCACCCTGCCCCCGGATGAACTCCACGATCGGCGCCCACGCCGCTGCCTGCTCGTCGGACCACAGGCCGGTGTCCTGCGGGCTGATCCGGCCCTCGGGAACCACCGACGTGGCCTCGGCCATCACGAGTCCGGCCCCGCCACGGGCCATGGCGCCGAGGTGCACCAGGTGCCACGACGTGGGCACCCCGTCCTGCTCCTGGGCCGAGTACTGGCACATGGGGGCGACCATGATCCGGTTGCGCATGCGGCTGCCACGCAGGTCCAGCGGGGAGAAGAGGGTCGTCATTGCGGCCACGCTACCCGCGAGCGGCCGGCGCTGCTGGGCGTCGGTGGGTCCGGCTCAGTTCAGCAGGTCGTGGAGCACGAGCGTCGCATCTCGGTCGGGCCCCACGCCGATCGCGGACACCCGGCACCCGGCCTGCTCCTCCAGGAAGCGCACGTAGCTGCGGCAGTTGGCCGGCAGCTCGTCGAAGGCGCGCACGTCGGAGATGTCGGAGCTCCAGCCCGGGAGCATCTCGTAGATGGGTTTCGCGTGGTGGAAGTCGGTCTGGGTCATCGGGACCTCGTCGACCCGCTGGCCGTCCACGTCGTAGGCCACACAGACCGGGATCGTCTCGAAGGTGCTGAGCACGTCGAGCTTGGTCAGGAAGTAGTCGGTCATACCGTTCACGCGGGTCGCGTACCGCGCAATCGGGGCATCGAACCAGCCGCAGCGCCGATCCCGGCCGGTGGTGACACCCACCTCGCCGCCGATGGTGCGCAGGGCCTGTCCGTCGGCGTCGAACAGCTCGGTCGGGAACGGTCCCTCACCGACCCTGGTCGTGTAGGCCTTGAGGATGCCGAGCACGCGGTCGATCCGGGTGGGCCCGATTCCTGAGCCGGTGCTGGCTCCGCCGGCCGTCGGGTTCGACGAGGTGACGTAGGGGTACGTGCCATGGTCCACGTCGAGCAGCGTGCCCTGCCCGCCCTCGAGGATCACGGTCTCGCCGCGGTCGAGGGCGTCGTTGAGGAGCAATCCGGTGTCCGCGACGTACGGCCGGAGCCGGTCGGCGTAGGACAGCAGGTGCTCGACGACCTGGTCGACCTCGACCGCCCGCCGGTTGAACACCTTGACCAGGGCCTGGTTCTTGTTGACCAGCGCGCCCTCGACCTTCCGGTACAGGATCGAGGGGTCCATCAGGTCCTGGATCCGGATGCCGACGCGGGCCATCTTGTCGCCGTAGGTGGGCCCGATGCCGCGGCCGGTCGTGCCGATCTTCGCGCTGCCCAGGAAGCGCTCGGTCACCTTGTCCAGCATCACGTTGTAGGGGGTGATGATGTGCGCGTCGGCACTGATCTGCAGCCGGGAGGTGTCGACGCCGCGGGCGTTGAGTCCGTCCATCTCGGTGAAGAGCACCTCGAGGTCGACCACGACGCCGTTGCCGATGACCGGCACGCACGTCGGGGACAGGATTCCGCTCGGCAGCAGGTGCAGGGCGAACTTCGCCTCGCCGATCACCACGGTGTGCCCGGCGTTGTTGCCGCCCTGGTAGCGCACCACGTAGTCGGCACGGCCGCCGAGCAGGTCCGTCGCCTTGCCCTTGCCCTCGTCACCCCACTGGGCTCCCACGATCACGACCGCCGGCATGTCGCCTCCCCCCTCGGAGCGCGCCTTGGGGCGCTCGACCAGACACCCCAGTCCGGGGTCTGGCAACCACCCTAGCGGGGCTGCGTCGGGCCGGGCACCCCCTTCACCCCCGCCGTGGTAGTCGATTCGACCGATTGGATGCGCCGATTCGACTACCGCGACGGATTGAGAACCGAGGACAGGATCGTGAAGAACGGATCTGGGTCGTGGCGGAGCTCCCACCCGGTGACTCGGAGGATGAGCGCACCCGTGGCGGCAGCCAACCCGTTGTGCCGAACCATGTCGGCGTGCCACGACTGCACCTCGAGGTGGCCCACCCCGTCGATCTCGACGATCACAGCCGGCCGTCAGGCAGCGTGAACTCGGCGTCGGTGTACCGGCACCTCCCGTTGGAGTCGCGCCGACCGGTCTGCATCCGGGGCGTGGGCAAGCCGCGCCGGCGGCACTCACGCAGGAAGGTCGCTTCGTGGGAGCTCGTTGCGCCGGCATCGAGCTCCCGGAGCACCTCGCGAATCGTCGGTGCATTGCGCAGCTTCGTCCTGGTGCTCAGTTCCCGGTGCAGTTGCTGCGGGGTGACCAGGCGTTGCTGTGCGGCGCTGGTGAGGAGGAATACGGTCTCGCGGGCCGTGCGTGCCCACGAGGACGCGTCGATGGCCGCTCGGGGCGCGGATGTCCGAGCCGGGCATCCCGACCCGGGGACCTCCGCTCGCGGGTGGTGCATCCGCAGCCACGCGGGCGCGCCGCGGGCCCGCAGGCGACGGCCGCGCGGAACCACGACCTCCACGTGGGACTCGTCATCCGCCCGCCACCCGTGCTCGGCCAGCGAGCTGCGTCCGGCGAGCACGGCGCCGGGACCACATTCAAGAACGCCCGCCATGCGCAACTGGCCGACGAGCACTTCATGGTCGCGGTCAACGAAGACGTGGGGGCTCACCTGCATCCAACCGGTCCGGCGCGCCCGCATGAGGGTGTTCCGGGACATCCCCAGCTCGCGGGCCTGCCAGTCGGCGATCAACCCCCGCTGCAGGGTGATGAGGTGGCGGATGGCTGGTGTCAGTCGGGGTCCCATGCGCGGCAGGATCCGCCCAGCGGGCGGTGGTGCCAACCGGCCGTCCACACCCCCCCGCCCCGCGTGGTCGTCGATTCGACCGATTGGATGCGCCGAATCGACGACCACGACGGGAGGGGGCGGGCGCCCCCGTGCTTCAGCTCAGAGCTTCGTGCCGGTCGCGCGCAGGTCCTCGGCCGCCTTGGCGACACGCGCCGCCATTCCGGCCTCGGCGGACTTGCCGTACGAGCGGGGGTCGTAGACCTTCTTGTTGCCGACCTCGCCATCGACCTTGAGGACGCCGTCGTAGTTCTTGAACATGTGGTCCACGATCGGACGGCTGAACGCGTACTGGGTGTCGGTGTCGATGTTCATCTTCACCACGCCGTAGTCCAGGGACTCATGGATCTCCGAGAGCAGCGATCCGGATCCGCCGTGGAACACGAGGTCCAGCGGCTTGGTGCCGGGCTCGAGGCCCTTCATGGCGATGACGGTGTCCTGAAGCTCACGCAGGATCGAGGGCGTCAGGACGACGTTGCCGGGCTTGTACACGCCGTGCACGTTGCCGAAGGTCGCGGCCACGAGGTAGCGGCCCCGCTCGGTCAGGCCGAGCTTGTTGATCATGGCCGTGACGTCGTCGGGGGTGGAGAACAGGTGCGCGTCGTGGCTGGCCTCGACGCCGTCCTCCTCGCCGCCGACAGCACCGATCTCGATCTCCATGATGGTGTTGGCCGCATTGGACATCTCCAGCAGCTCGTCGGCGATGTCCAGGTTGCGGCCGAGCTCGATCGCCGAGCCGTCCCACATGTGCGAGTTGAACAGTGGCTTCTTGCCGGCCTTGACCCGCTCGGCGCCGAGCTCGAGAAGCGGGCGCATGTAGGCGTCCAGGTTGTTCTCCGGGCAGTGGTCGGTGTGCAGGGCGATGTTGGTCGGGTACTGGTCGGCGATCGAGTGCGCGAACTCGGCCAGCGCGACGGCGCCGGCAACCATGTCCTTGGAGTACTGGCCTGCACCGAAGGCAGCACCACCAGTGGAGAACTGCACGATGCCGTCGCACTCCGCCTCGGCAAAGCCGCGCATGGTGGCGACGATCGTCTGCGATGAGGTGCAGTTCACGGCCGGGTAGGCGTATCCGCCTGCCTTGGCCTTGTTCAGCATCTCCTCGTACACCTCACGTGACGCGATGGGCATTGAAGGGTTCCTCCTCGTTCGACAGCACGACGAGTCCCGCCGTGCATGACAGTCATCCTGACACCACGCCGGACCCGACGCGCGGTGGCGCCGTCCCGCCCCGTGGACGTTCCTGCAGCGTGCCCACGATCCAGTGCGTGCGGCCGGTCGGGCGATGGTGCCGGCGCGCAGGCCGCCGGCACGGGCCGGGGCGGTGGATGCCAGCGGGCTGTTCCTCCGGGTCCCTGCTTGCCTGGTGGGCCCAGCGAGACCGGCTCTGGGCAGGATGGTCCCCGTGAGCCCCCTTCCCGCGCCGGACAGGCCCGCCACGCCCGCAACCGCAGCAACGGCTGAGCACCTCTCCGCCGCGCCGGCTGCGGCGCCCAGTGGCCTGGTCGAGGCGCTGGCCGCAGCGGGGGTCGCGGTGATCACCGACCCGGATGTGCTCGCCGGGCACTGCGTGGACTGGACCGGACGATGGGTGGGCCCAGCGCTCGCCGCCGCCCGCCCGACCAGCACCGAGCAGGTCGCGGCCGTCCTGGCGGCGGCCCGGGCTGCAGGGGCGGCGGTGCAGGTGCAGGGTGGCAACACCGGGTTGGTCGGCGGATCCGTCCCTGACCGGCCGAGCCTGCTGCTGCTGACCGCCGGCCTGGATCACATCGAGGCCCCCGACCCGGATGAGCGGACCGTGGTCGTTGGTGCCGGCGTCACCGCTGCGCGCCTGGCCGAGGCGGCCAGGGCCAGCGGGCTGCGGTTCGGCGTGGACCTGGCCGCCCGCGACTCTGCGACGGTCGGCGGGATGGTCGCGACCAACGCCGGGGGGATGGGCGTGTCCGCGTACGGGATGATGCGCGACCAGGTGCGCGGGCTGGTGGCAGTGCTGGCCGACGGCCGGGTCGTGCGCACTGTCGGGCGCCCCCGCAAGGACAACTGCGGGTTCGACCTCGCCGCTCTGCTGGCCGGCAGCGAGGGGACGCTGGGGGTGATCACGCAGGTGGAGGTGGCGCTGCATGCGCCACCACCGCAGTCGACGGTCGCGCTGGTGGCGGTGACCGACCTGGCTGAGGCGGTGCGGTGTGCCCGCGTCGTCGAGGCCCAGGGGTGGCCGCTGCTCGCCGCTGAGGTGGTCGACGCCGCCGGTGTGGCGCGCGCGGCCGTGGCACTGGGGCAGCCAGACCCCCTGGACCGCGGGACGGACCCGGATCCGGGTGCTGCCGGCTGGCTGCTGGTGCTGGAGGTGGCCGACGGGGCCACGGCACAGGGGCTTGCCTCGGTCGGTGAACGGGTGGTGGCCGTGGCCGTGGACCCGGCCGACCGCCAGCGGCTCTGGGCACTGCGGGAGCGGCAGTCTGAGCTGTACGCCGCGATGCCCGAGCTGCAGAAGCTCGACGTCAGCGTGCGGCTGGCGGACCTGGACCACGCGGTGTCCGCGATCCGAGCTCTGGTGGCCGACGCCCGCGCTAGCGTCGGCCCGGGCGCGAACCCCGACGCCCGCGCTCGCCCCGGCCCGGCTCGCCCCGGCCCGGGCGCGAACCCCGGCGGGGACGCGAACGCCGGTGCCGGCCTGGGGCCCACGGGTGCACCGGGCGCGGATGACCCGAGCGTCGGATTCTTCGGACATGCCCTGGATGGCAACCTGCACGTCCAGCTCGTCGGGATGGACGTCGCGACCGGTGATCGGGTCCTCGAGGTGGTCTCCGCGCTCGGAGGCAGCATCAGCGCTGAGCACGGGATCGGTCGGGCGAAGGCGGCTTCGCTGCACCTGGCCCGGTCCCCGGAGCAGATCGACTGGATGCGTGCCATCAAGGCCTCGGTGGATCCCGCAGGACTGCTCAACCCCGGCGTGCTCTTCGGCTCCGACCAGACCTGACCGATCCCGCTGTGGGACCTGGGGGCGCCAGAAGTGCCGCACAGCGCGCGGGCGGACTGGTCACCGGGCATGCTGGTGGCCCGTGTCCGGCCATCCACTGGTGATCGCCCATCGAGGTGCCAGTGCCGAGCAGCCCGAGCACACCCTGGCCGCCTACCAGTTGGCCATCGACCAGGGCGCAGACGGCTTGGAGTGTGACGTCCGGCTGACCGCTGACGGGCACCTGGTCTGCGTCCACGACCGCAGGATCGACCGCACCAGTGACGGCTGGGGCGTGGTGTCGACCAAGACCCTGGCCGACCTGCGCAGGCACGACTTCGAGTCCTGGGCCCAGGACAGCGGAGCGCGCCCTGCCCGCCGGCCACTTCGGGAGCGTCGGCTGGCCGATCGGCGCCGGCATTCATGGCCCGGCGAGCACGTGATGTCAGACGAATCCGGCGGGATCCTGACCCTGCCCACGCTCCTGGACCTGGTCACCAGCAACTCGCGGCCCATGTTGCTGGCCATCGAGACCAAGCACCCCACACGGTATGCCGGCTGGGTCGAGCAGGCCGTCGTCGCCCAGTTGCGCAGGTTCGGGCTCGCCAATCCCGCCCGTCAGGGTCCCCATCCAGTGCGGGTCATGTCCTTCTCCGCCCAGGCGATCCGACGCTTCCGCACGTTGGCCCCGGGCGTCCCTCGCGTGTTCCTGATGGACCGGGTCCCGTTGCGGATGCGTGCAGGTGACCTGCCGTTCGGCGCGACCATCTCCGGCCCTGATGTTGCCATCCTCAGGGAACACCCGAACTACGCCAGCCGCGTCCAGCGCATGGGTGGCCAGCTGTACGTGTGGACCGTCGACGAGCCGCAGGACGTGGAACTCTGCCGGCGCCTCGGCGTCACAGCGATCATCACCAATAGACCCGGCGACGTGTCCGCCGCGGTGCGCCAACCGGAGCAATGATCGTGCGGACCCTTGAGACAGCGCTCTCCTGAGTGCTACAGTTTGCGCAAGCCCCGATCAGCGTGCATCCCCCGTCTCGCTGATCGGGGCTCGCCAGTGCCCGCCCAGCGGTCATCGTGCCCTGCGACCTCCAGTGGTGGCCGACGGAGCACCGTTTCCGGACCCCGCTCCCGCACCACTACCCTGTCGGTCCATGTCCCCCATCGTCAGCTCGGTCATCGCGCTGGTCGCTCTGGGGCTGGCCATTGCCGCCATCGTCCTGGCGACCATCGCCAACCGCCGATGGGCCACACGGTCCGCGCGAACCGGGTCCATCGGGTCGGGCTCATCGGCTCCCGACCTCGCCGCGCTGGAGTCGCTGAGCGCGGCTCTGGCGGCACTCAGGGTGGAGGTTGACGACCTGACCACGCGCGTGGACGACGTCGGCACCGGCGCGTCCTCTGTCCGGTCCGACGTCGACCAGTTGCGCAGCCAGATCGGTGAGGTCGCGGCTGCTGCCGCCGATCCGACCGTCGATCCGACCGCACTTCGGCACGTGGCCCTGGTGCGTTACGACGCGTTCGCCGATGTTGGCGGCCGGCTGTCCTACAGCGTGGCGCTGCTCGACGACACCGGATCGGGGTTGGTCCTGACGACCCTGTCGGGCAAGGCCGACGTCCGCACGTACGTCCGGACGGTCTCCGGCGGCGCCGCCGACGGTAGCCTGACCGCCGAGGAACAGCAGGCGATCGACGCAGCAGTGGGGAGTGGACAGTGACCGTCGTGGCGTTCCAGGGCGAGATGGGTGCCAACTCGCACATCGCGATCAATGAGGTCTACCCCAGCGCGACGCCGATGGCCTGTGCCACGTTCGAGGATGTCTTCGCCGCCGTGGCCGACGGTTCTGCGCCCATGGCGATGATCCCGATCGAGAACTCCTTGGCCGGGCGGGTCTCGGACATCTACCACCTGCTGCCGGTCGCGGGCCTGGCGATCATCGGCGAGCACTTCCTGCCGATCCGCCACCAGCTGCTCGGTGTGCCGGGTGCCAGGGTCGAGGAGCTTCGCACCGTGGAGAGTCACGTCATGGCCCTGGGCCAGTGCCGTCATGCGATCCGCCGCCTGGGACTCACGCCGATCGTGGCTGCCGACACAGCCGGCTCCGCGCGCGAGGTGGCCGAGGTGGCCGACCCGTCGCGTGCGGCCATCGCGTCGGCACTGGCCGCCGAGACCTACGGGTTGGAGGTCCTCGCCGAGAACATCGAGGACGCCGATCACAACACCACGCGGTTCCTCGTGCTGGCCCGGGAACCGGAGGACATCGAACCTGGCCAGGAGCCGCTGATCACCACGCTGGTGTTCCGAGTCCGGAATGTGCCCGCTGCGCTGTTCAAGGCGCTCGGGGGGTTCGCGACCAACAGCGTGAACATGACCAAGCTCGAGAGCTACATGCTCGACGGCCAGTTCTCGGCGACCCAGTTCTACGCCGACGTTGAGGGCCATCCGGCTGATCGTGGCCTGGCGTTCGCGCTCGAGGAGCTCGAGTTCTTCTCCCACGAGGTCAGCATCCTCGGCACCTACCCGGCGTCGTCGTTCCGGGCGTCGCTGGGCTGAGCGGGTCGGGTCCGCTGGCACGTCGCTGAGTCGGCGCCGGTCCCTGATGCGGTCCCGGTCCGCAGCGTGATCAGGAGCTGATCGGCCGGGGAGCTGGCCGTGGGGCGAAGACCCATGCCGCCAGGCCCCCGGTGATGGCGCCGGTCAGGTGCGCCTGCCAGGAGACGTTGGCCGCGACGGTCCACGGCAGGGCCCCGAGCAGCAGGGTTCCGTACACGAGCAGCACGGCGAGCCCGATGAGCAGGTCGCGCCAGTGCCGGGTGCGGACCCCTGCGACCAGCAGGTACCCGAGGTAGCCGAACACGAGCCCGCTGGCTCCGATCGTCACGGTGTTCGGTGGCGCGATCAGCCAGGTTCCCAGACCGCCGAGCACGACGACCATCGCGGTGACCTTCCAGAAGACGTTGCGGCCACCGGTCGCGACGAGCGTGCCCAGCACGAGCAGCGGGATCGTGTTGGACAGCAGGTGCTCGTAGCCACCGTGGAGCAGCGGCGCGAACAGGATGCCGATCAGTCCGTCGGACTCCCGCGCGTCGATGCCTGCGTTGTCCAGGCGTCCGCGCAGCAGCACGTCGAGGGTCTCGACGGTCCACATCACGGCCAGCAGGAGCAGTGGCGGCCCCGCCGGTCCGAGCCGACCCAACCATCGGCGTCGCGCAGTGACCGGCTCGACGGTCATGTCCGAGTGGACAGGATCGTCTCGAGCAGGCGACCCACGCCGTCGTCGTCGTTGCTGGGGATCACGGCATCGGCTGCCGCCAGGGCGGCCGGGTGGGCGTTGGCGACGGCGTAGCCCGTTCCGGCCGCGTGGATCAGGGCCACGTCATTGGGCATGTCCCCGGCTGCGACCGTCCTCGCCGGATCGATGCCCTGCAGCTCGGCGACCTCCAGGAAGCCGATCCCCTTGTCGATCTCGCCGGACATGATCTCGATCAGCACGTCCTTGGTTCCGGAGTGGGTGATGTGCAGGGCGCCGGCGAACTCCTCCTCGGCCAGGGCGAGCAGTGAGTCGGAATCATGTCCGAGGCTCGCCGGTGGTGCAGCCAGTATCTTCACCGGCTCGCCGCGCCTGATCAGGTCGAGGACATCGCCGCTCTCCACGTCCGGCATGCGGGCCCAGGGCGGGTCGTAGGCGGGTTCGAAGCCCACGACTGTGATCGCATCCAGGTTGTGGGCTTCGTCGGCACCCTCGAGGAGGCGTTCCAGGGCGAACGTGATGCCGGGCACGAGCTCGCGAAGGCGATGCACGACGTCTGCGGCCAGTCCGCTGTCGATCGCGGTCCGTCGGACGAGCCGCTCCTCGGCGAGGTCCACCACCAGCGCACCGTTGGCGCACACAGCCATTCCCGCGTGCCCGGTCTGCGCAAGGATGGGGCGCAGCCAACGCGGCGGTCGCCCGGTGACGTAGACGAAGTCGATCCCCACGGATGCCAGGCGGGGGATCGAATCAACGCTGCGGGCCCCGACCCGCAGCGTCGAGGACAGCAACGTCCCGTCCAGGTCGGAACCGACCAGCGCGACGTCCGCGGGCACCGGGATCGGTGCGTCGAGGTCCACCTCGACGCGGCCGCCGGGACGGACGCCGATGTCGTCAGGCAGCGGGGGCGAGCCCACGGGCAGGTCGGCTTCCTGGGGTGACCCCGCAGGGCGCGCCGACGCATCTGCCATGCCCGGGATCCTTCCACACCGGGCCGGCATCCGCTGCCGGCAACGGCCTCGGTGGACCGACGGCGGACAGGCCAGTGGCGGGCAGGCCAGTGGTGGACCGGCGGTCAGGCCAGTGGCTCGAGGGTCGTGCGGCCGCCGAGGAAGGGCGCCAGCGCGGCCGGGACGCGCACCGACCCGTCGGCCTGCTGGTGATTCTCGAGCAGGGCGATGATGGTGCGCGGGATCGCGACCAGCGTGCCGTTGAGCGTGGCCAGCGGCCGCACGGTGCCGTCCGCAGCCCGCTCGCGCACGCGCAGGCGCCGTGACTGGAACGTGGTGCAGTTCGAGGTGGAGGTCAGTTCCCGGTAGCGACCCTGCGAGGGGATCCACGCCTCGCAGTCGAACTTGCGCACCGCGCTGGCGCCGAGGTCACCGCTCGCGACGTCGATCACGCGGTAGGGAAGCTCGAGGCTGTCCAGGAACTGCTTCTCGTAGGCCAGGAGCAGGGCGTGCTCGGCCTCGGCGTCCTCGGGGGATGCGAACGTGAACATCTCCACCTTGTCGAACCAGTGGACCCGGAAGATCCCGCGGGTGTCCTTGCCGTGGCTTCCGGCCTCGCGCCGGTAGGAGGGCGAGTACCCGGCGAACCGGCGCGGCAGGGTGTCGGCCGGCAGGATCTCCTCTGCGTGGTAGGCCGCGAGTGGGACCTCCGCAGTGCCGACCAGGTACATGTCGTCGGCGTCGAGCCGGTAGACGTTCTCCGCGGCCTGGCCGAGGAACCCGGTGCCCTCCATCGCGAAAGGCTTGACCAGGGCCGGGGGGATGATCGGGGTAAGCCCGTTGGCGGTGGCCTGGCTCATCGCCAGGTTGATCAGCGCCAGCTCCAGGAGCGCACCCACACCGGTCAGGTAGTAGAACCGGGAGCCGGAGACCTTCGCTCCGCGCTCGACGTCGATGGCACCGAGCAGCTCGCCGATCTCGAGGTGGTCGCGCACCGTGAGGCCCTCGGCGGCGAAGTCGCGGACGGTGCCACGCTCCTCGAGCAGGGTGAAGTCGTCCTCGCCTCCGCGCGGTGAGTCCGGGCTCACGAGGTTCGAGATCGCCAGGGTCACCCGGTCAGCGCTCTGCGTCGCCTCAGCCCGCTGGGCGTCGGCTGCCTTGACCTCGTCCGCGAGCTCCTTGGCGCGCGCCAGCAGGGCGGGCCGGTCCTCGGCCGAGGCCTTCGCCACCTGCTTGCCGAGCAGCTTCTGCTCGTTGCGCAGTGTGTCGAATCGCGCGCCAGCCGTGCGGCGGAGTTCGTCAGCCTCGAGCAGGGCGTCAACCAGGCCTGGGTCCTCGCCGCGGGCGGCTTGGGAGGTTCGGAACAGCTCGGGGTCGTCACGAAGCAGGCGCAGGTCGATCATGGGGCGCAAGCCTACGCGCAGCACGCCGGGCGCCGGCGCCATCCGCGGGGCCCGGCGGGCGGCGCCAGGCCCACTGCGCGCCTACAGGTAGGGCCCACCCGTGCCGCGCCGGTGTCCGTCAGCACCGAGCCCGGGCACCTGCTCCGGCTCGGCGGTGATCGCCGCCCGGCGCATCTGCTCCAGCTGGGCACGCGCAGCCATCTGCTGGGCGAACAGTGCGGTCTGGATTCCGTGGAACAGCCCCTCGAGCCACCCCACCAACTGGGCCTGGGCAATCCGCAGCTCGGAGTCGGTGGGCACGGTCTCGGAGCTGAACGGCAGCGACAGCCGGTCGAGCTCCTCGACCAGCTCTGGGGCCAGGCCGGATTCCAGTTCCGCGATTGAGCGCTGGTGGATGTCGCGCAGGCGCGCGCGGGAGGCCTCGTCCAGGGGTGCGGACCGGACCTCCTCGAGCAGTTGCTTGATCATGCTCCCGACCCGCATGACCTTGGCAGGTTGCTCGACGAGGTCGGCGACCGCGGACTCGTTGGCCTCGTCGGCGGTTGCCACCGGCTGGCCGTCCGCGCCGATGATCACGATTCTGGCTGGGTCGGTGGTCTCGTCCATTGTGGCTTCCTCGGGCTGCTCAGTCATGGAACCATTGTCACCCGCCGCGCGGTCCACGTCCCGAAGGAGACCCGATGCTGCACAGTTGGCTCACGCCCAAGGCCGTGGTCCGCGATGTCGGTGACCATGGTCACGGGTCCTTCGTGCGGGAGCCGATCGCGGCCGGGGAGGTCGTGGCGGCCTTCGGCGGGTATGTGGTCACGGTCGGGGAGTTGGCGGGGCATGACGAGGTCCGGGTCTCGCGCTCGATCCAGATCGCTGATGACCTGTTCCTGCTGGCCTCGCCGGTGATCGAGGACGGTGACCTGGTCAACCACTCATGCGATCCGACCTGCGGGCTGCTCGGGGAGGCGGTCGTGGTGGCCAAGTACGACCTCGTCGCTGGCGACGAGCTCACCTTCGACTACGGCACCTGCGACGCAAGCCCCTACGACGAGTTCGACTGTGCGTGCGGGGCGGCCAGGTGCCGGGGACGGGTGACCGGCGACGACTGGCGCGACACCGACTTCCAGATGCGCAACAACGGGTGGTTCTCGCCCTACATCGCCCGCCGGATCGCCGCCCAGCACGGACGCCCCGGAGCGGCCCCTCTGTAGCCGGCCCGGCCAGCCGGGGTCCACCTGCGCCACGGGGAGCGCCGACGGCAGTACATTTCCCACGTGGCTGAGTTCGGTGACCTGTTCGACGAGGACTCGAACGAGGTATCACGTGTCGTGTTCCCGACCCGTCGGCTGAGCGCCCGGCGCTCCCTGCTGCTGCGGATCTCGATCGCCCTCGGGATCGTCGTGTTCACCACGTTGCTCGTGTACTGGGAGCGTGATGGGTACGCAGACTTCGGCCAGGACAACGGCGTGTCCCTCACGGACGCGCTGTACTACTCGACCGTCACCCTGTCGACGACCGGGTATGGCGACATCGCGCCGATCACCTCGGCCACCCGGCTGACGAACGTCTTCGTGATCACCCCGTTGCGGTTCATCTTCCTGATCGTCCTGGTGAGCACGACGGTCGAGGTGCTCACGCAGGCGGCCCGGGAACGGTCGCGGGTCAACCGCTGGAGGAAGCGCATGAAGGACCAGACGGTCATCGTCGGCTTCGGGGTCAAGGGGAAGGCATCGCTGCGCTCCCTGATCGCCCATGGGATGGACCCGCGCACGATCGTGGTGGTCGCCTCGGACCGCTACGCCGTCGCCGAGGCGACCCGCCAGGGCGTGACCGGTGTGGTCGGCGACGCCCGCAACGAGCAGGTGCTGCGCGACGCAGGTGTCCCCGAGGCCGAGCGGATCATCGTGGCCGCCGACCAGGACGACACGGCGATCATGGTGACTCTGCGGGTCCGGGCGATGGCCCCGCACGCAACGATCGTCGCCGCCGCACGCGAGGAGTCGGCCGCTGACCTGCTGCGCCAGAGCGGCGCGGACCGGGTGATCACCCACGCGGAGTCCGCCGGAAACCTCATGGGCCTGTCCATGCTCTCGGAGAACGTCGGCGCCATGCTCGAGGACCTCATGGACACCGGCAAGGGACTCGAGGTGGTCGAGCGGTCGATCACGCGTGCAGAGCTCGGCCTGTCCCCGGCCGACGTCCAGGCTGGGGGTGACCTCGTGCTGGCCGTGGTCCGCGCCGGCGAGGTGATCCGGTTCGATCAGGGCGGGGTCCGGGTGTTCCAGCCCGGGGACCGGATCGTGGTGATCCGCAAGGCGGCCGAGGATGTCGTCGAGCCGACTCCGGACGCCTCCAAACGGGGCGGTCGGGCGCGCAGGTAGGAGCGCGGCAGGCGCGACTGGGCCTGCTGGCCCGGTGCGGGATCAGTAGCGCCGCATCGGGCCGGCGGCAAGGGCTGCGAAGAGCTCCGGCTCGCTCAGGCTGGTCAGTGCGTAGCTCATGTCCGAGTCAGCTGTGAGGTCGAGGTGGGCGCGAGTGCGCCACCAGCCGTGGGCCGGCGTGTCGTCGGCCACGCAGGTGATGGAGCCGGCCTCATCCAGGTAGCCGAGGTAGACGGTTCCGGCGGGCGGCTGCTGGCCGGCCTTCAGGATGGCCGCACCGCGGTCGGTGAGGTGCACCGTGACACCGCCGGACGAGGTGGCCAGCGCGGCCAGATGGGCCTGGGCGGCCGGCGATGCATCGATGTGGCTGGGGGACTCATCTGAGGTGAACATGAGGACTCTTTTCATGTGAGGGATCATTCATGTAAGGCAAGCATTGCCATGCTGGGAGCCAACAATCCAGTTACTGGACAGTTCTACTGACGGGTAGCCCGCGGGGCTGTTGGCGGCGTCGTCGGTGCCGATTTCCGGAATCGCCCAAGTGGTCGGCGGATGGGGGTGTGCCGCCCACTTCTCGGCACGCCGGCGAACTTGACGCTGGTGTCAACTTGACGCTAACGTCAACTTTCGTGAAACCGCTGATGCGCACGTCGGTGGACCCCCGATCCGAGACGTTCCGGGCCAACCGGGATGCCATGGCGGTGGCCCTGGACGAGATCGAGACGTTGAACGCCACGGTGGTCGGCGGAGGTGGGTCGTCGAACCCCGAGAAGGCAGCCAGGGCAGTCGCCCGGCACCGGGACCGGGGCAAGCTGCTGCCGCGGGAGCGGATCGCCGGCCTGCTCGACCCGGACAGCCCCTTCCTTGAGCTCTCCCCGCTGGCCGGCTGGGGCTCCGACGATGAGCTCGGAGTCGGCCTGGTGACCGGGATCGGCTGGGTCAGCGGCATCGAGTGCATGATCAGCGCGAACGACCCCACCGTGAAGGGGGGTTCGCAGAGTCCGATGACCATGCACAAGGCGCTGCGCGCCATGGAGATTGCCAGGGTCAACCGGCTGCCGCTGGTCAACCTCACCGAGTCCGGTGGCGCGGACCTGCCCAAGCAGGCCGATGTCTTCGTGCCCGGCGGAGCGAGCTTCCGCAACCTGACCCAGCTGTCCGCCGCAGGCATCCCGACCATCACGCTGGTGTTCGGCTCGTCGACCGCCGGTGGGGCGTACGTGCCGGGGATGAGCGACTACATCGTCATGCAGAAGCAGTCGGCCAAGGTGTTCCTCGCGGGGCCGCCGCTGGTCAAGATGGCGATCAACGAGGACGCGGTTGAGGAGGAGCTCGGCGGCGCGGAGATGCATGCCCGGGTCTCGGGCCTGTCGGACTACCTGGCCGAGGACGAGCTCGACGCCCTGCGGATCGGCCGCGGCATCGTCGGGCACCTGAACTGGCGCAAGCTGGGTCCGGGTCCACGCAACCCCGATCCGGTCCCTCCCGTGCTCGACCCCGAGGAGCTGCTGGGTATCGCCAGTGCCGACGTCCGGGTCCCGTTCGACACCCGCGAGATCATCGCGCGGATCGTCGATGGCTCCGAGTTCGAGGAGTTCAAGCCACTGTTCGGCTCGCAGCTTGTCACCGGCTGGGCCGAGCTGGCCGGGTACCCGGTCGGGATCATCGCCAACAACGGGATCCTGTTCAGCGAGGAGTCGCAGAAGTCGGCGCAGTTCATCCAGCTGTGCAACCGGCACGACACCCCGATCCTGTTCCTGCAGAACACCACGGGCTTCATGGTCGGCACCCGCTACGAGCAGCGCGGGATCATCAAGGACGGCGCGAAACTGATCAATGCGGTGTCCAACTCCACGGTCCCGCACATCACGCTGATGGTCGGCGCCAGCTACGGGGCCGGCAACTACGGCATGGCCGGGCGAGCGTTCGACCCCCGGTTCGTGTTCACGTGGCCGAACCACCGGATCGCCGTCATGGGGCCCAAGCAGCTCGGCGGGGTGATGGAGATCGTGGCCAAGCAGAAGGCAGCCAAGCTGGGGATCCCGTGGAGCGACGAGGCCTTCGCCCCGATGCGCGAGGGGCTCGAGGGTCAGGTGGAGCGGGAGTCGACAGCCCTGTTCGCCACCGGCCGGGTGTGGGACGACGGGATCATCGATCCGCGCGACTCGCGCACGGTGCTCGCGTTCGCGCTGTCGACGATCCATTCCAACGAGGTTGCGGGGACGTCGAGCTTCGGCGTCTTCCGGATGTGAGGGCGGTCATGGCAACCGAAGGCACCACCACTGCTGGTGCGGGGGTCACCACGGGCGATCGGGTGGGTCGAGTCGACGACCGCGCCGGGGCCGTCAGGCCGATCCGGCGGGTCCTTGTCGCCAACCGGGGTGAGATCGCCCGGCGCGTCATCCGCACGGCTCATCGCATGGGCCTGCAGGCCGTGGCCATCCACTCCGACCCCGATGCCGGGGCGCCCTTCGTCCGCGATGCCGACCTGGCTGTGGCGATCGGGGGGCGGACCTCAGCGGAGTCCTACCTGGTGGCCGAGAAGGTCCTGGATGCTGCCCGCCGGTCCGGCGCGGATGCCATCCACCCCGGCTACGGCTTCCTCTCCGAGAACCCGGACTTCGCCCGCGCCGTCAGCGACGCCGGCCTGGTCTGGATCGGACCGACCCCCGAGTCGATGAACGCCATGGCGCTCAAGGTCGAGGCCAAGCGCCTGGTCGAAGCTGCCGGGGTGCCGCTGGTGCCCGGCGCCGAGCTGGCGGCCGATGCCACCGACGCCCAGATCGTCGCGGCCGGTGCGCAGGTCGGGCTCCCGCTGCTGGTGAAGGCATCCGCAGGCGGTGGCGGCAAGGGGATGCGCCTGGTCCGCGACGGTGCCGAGCTGCTCGAGGCGGTGTCCGGCGCCCGCAATGAGGCGGCGTCCGCATTCGGCGACCCGACGGTCTTCCTCGAGCGCTACCTGGAACGCGGACGACATGTCGAGGTCCAGGTGTTCGGCGACACCTCTGGAGAGGTCGTCCACGCCTTCGAGCGTGAGTGCTCGATCCAGCGCCGCCACCAGAAGGTCGTCGAGGAGTCCCCGTCGCCCGGGGCCACCGAGGTGACCCTGGAGCGGATGTACGCAGCTGCGGTCGCGGCCGCGAAGGCGATCGCCTACGTCGGGGCCGGGACCGTCGAGTTCATGGTGGCGGGCGAGGGCGCTGACCAGGAGTACTACTTCCTCGAGATGAACACCCGACTCCAGGTCGAGCACCCCGTGACGGAGGAGGTCACCGGTCTGGACCTCGTCGAGTGGCAGATCCGGGTGGCCGCGGGGGAGCCGTTGCCCCTGACCCAGGAGGGGATCACCCGTGCTGGCCACGCGATCGAGGTGCGGTTGTACGCGGAGGACCCGGCCCGTGGCTACCTGCCGGGGATGGGCATGATCCAGTGCTTCGAGGTCGACCAGGCGCAAGGGATCCGCGTGGAGTCCGGCGTGGAGACCGGGTCGGAGGTCAGCGCCTTCTACGACCCGATGCTCGCCAAGATCATCGCGCACGGTGCCAGCCGGGAGGTGGCTGCGGCCACGCTGGCAGCCAGCCTCGAGGGGCTTCGGGTCGCAGGTGTGCCGACGAACCGTGAGTCGCTGGCAGCAATCCTGCGCTCGCCGGGGTTCCTGTCCGGCGACACGACCACGGCCTTCCTGGCGGAGCATCCTGAGGTGGCCGCGCCGGTGATCGGGCGGCACGAGCTGGCGCTGCACCTGACGGCCGCGGCCCTCGGCCTGGCCCAGCAGGAGCGCGACGGGCAGCCCTGGGCGATGCTGGCCCCGCCAGGCTGGCGCAACATCATGGCGGTGCCCGAGGTGCGCCGGTTCGGCCACTCAGAGCTGGGCGCGGACGTGACCGTCGAGGTGCGCTACGCACGCGACCGAACCGGGGGTGTGGATGTCGTCCTCGTCAGCGACGGTGAGGGATCCGATGACCAGGCTGCTCCGGGCGACGACGAGGCGGCCTTCCCCGGGGTCGGCGCGCCAGCACTGCCGGCGCACCTGCGGGTCGACCGCACCCAGTTCGAGGGCGACCTGGTGATGGTGGAGGTCGACGGGGTCGGTGGCTGGTTCACCGTCCGCCGGGCCGGGGAGTGGGTGCTGGTCTCCGGGCTGGGGATGGCCACCTCGTTCCGGGTCCTGCCCCGGCACCCGGACGCCTCCGAGCACGGGCACGACCATGGCCTGGTCACGCCGGTCCCGGGAACCGTCACGGAGGTGCTGGTGAGCCCAGGGGATGCGGTCGCCGACGGCGACACCCTGGTGATCCTCGAGGCGATGAAGATGGAGCACCGGATCAAGGCCGACGGCGACGGGGTCGTGGCGGAGGTCCGGGTCGCGGTGGGCGACTCGGTCGATGCCCATCACGTGGTCGCGGTCCTCGAGGAGTAGCCCGAGCGCGTGCCGGTGCGGGTCCTCAGCGCAGGTCGAGCGTCCTGAGCGGGGTGACCTCCCAGATCCGCTCGAAGTGGGCATCCCGATGCGCCCCGCGGTCGCCGTACCACAGGGCGACGGCAGCGATGAGGCAGTCGGTCTCGTTCCCGAGGCTGGGCCGATCCGTGGCTCGTGGCTCTGGCGAACGCGGGTGGGGGGGAGCATGCTGGAGGTATGGGAGGTACGAGGGTCAGGTCTCAGGGTGCTGGGAGCACGGATCTGGGTGCCACGCACCCGACAACGTGGTGGCACGTCCTCGACGACGGCAGGGTCCAGTGCGACTTGTGTCCCCGTGAGTGCCGGCTGCACGAGGGGCAGCGGGGACTGTGCTTCGTGCGGGCGTGCTCGGACGGCCAGATCGTGTCCACGACCTACGGGCGGTCGTCGGGATACTGCGTCGACCCCATCGAGAAGAAGCCGCTGAACCACTTCCTGCCCGGCTCGGCCGTGCTGTCCTTCGGAACCGCGGGTTGCAACCTGACGTGCAGGTTCTGCCAGAACTGGGACATCTCCAAGTCGCGGGACATCGACACGTTGGCCGACTCGGCGATGCCCGAGGACATCGCCGCAGCGGCCGAGCGGCTCGGGTGCGCGAGCGTGGCATTCACGTACAACGACCCGGTCATCTTCGCCGAGTACTCGATCGACACCGCCGTCGCCTGTCGGGAACGAGGCGTTCGCACGGTGGCCGTGACCGCCGGATACATCAACCCGGAACCGCGCCGGGAGTTCTACCGGCACATGGATGCGGTGAACATCGATCTCAAGGGCTTCACCGCGGAGTTCTACCACCGGATCTGCGGCGCCGAGCTGAAATCGGTCCTCGAGACGATCGAGTACGTCGCGACCCAGACGGACACGTGGCTGGAGCTCACGACCCTCGTGATCCCCGGGCACAACGACTCCGACTCCGAGCTCGACGCCCTGACCCGGTGGGTCGTCGAGACGTGTGGGCCCGATGTCCCGATGCACTTCAGCGCCTTCCATCCGGACTGGAAGATGCGAGATGTCCCGCCGACCCCGCCGTCGACGTTGAGCCGCGCTCGGGGCATCGCGCTGGCCAACGGGGCGCGCTACGCGTACACGGGCAATGTCCAGGACCGGGTTGGTGACACCACCCGCTGCCCCGGCTGCGCCCGTCCGGTCATCGAGCGCAACTGGTACGAGATCGACGCCTACCGGCTCTCCGACGACGGCCGCTGCATGCGGTGCGGCACCCAGGTCCCCGGTGTGTTCGCGGGCCCGGTCGGCAGTTGGGGACGCACGCGGCTGCCGGTGCGGATCGCTGAGGTGACCCGATGACGGCGCTGAGCTGGGGGCCTCGAGGTGGGCGCTCGGTGGTCCCTGCGCGGTGCCGGCAATCTGGGGGCAGGGGGCGCACGCAGCGGGCGGCGCCCGACAGGAGGTCGGGGAGGCGGTCGATGTGAGGTTCTGGGGGCCGCCTGGGCCGTTGCGGGGTGGGATCCGGGAGCCGGCGGTGGCCGGGAGGTTCTACCCCGGCCGCGCTGAGCGGCTGGCTGGTGACATCGACCGATACGTCGACGATGCCCGCGTGGCGCTGGCCGAGCGGGGTGCCTCGACCACCCCGCCGCGGCGCGCCTCGCAAGCATCCGACGGGACCGGTTCCGAGCGGCACGTGGTTGGCGTCGTCGCACCACACGCCGGGATCGTCTACTCAGGTCCGACGGCGGGCTTCGCGTACGCGTCGCTCGACCCGTCGGTCGTCCGCAGGGTCGTCCTGCTGGGTCCCGCGCACTACGTGCCGGTCAACGGGATCGGACTGAGCAGCGCCGAGGCCTGGCGGACCCCCCTGGGTGACGTCGAGCTCGACCATGAGGTTGCCGCAGGGCTCGCAGCGCAACTGCCCACCGTGCTGCCCGCCGACGACGCACATGCCCCGGAGCACAGCCTGGAGGTCCAGGTTCCGTTCCTGCAACGGGTCCTGACTGATGGTTGGCAGCTGGTCCCCCTGATCGTCGGCGCCGACGAACCAGGCGAGATCGCTGCAGCGATCAGCTTCTGCGTCGGCCTGCCCGGGACCCTCGTGGTCGTGTCCACCGACCTGTCGCACTACTTCGACTACGAGTCCGCCATCGCCCGCGACGCCCGCACCATCCATGCGATCGTGCACCGCCGACCTGACTCGATCGGCACCGAGGACGCCTGTGGGCGCTATCCCCTGCGCGGGCTTCTGACTGCGGCGGCGCAGAAGGAGTGGTCGGTCCGACTCCTGGACGCGAGCAACTCCGGTGACACCGCAGGCGACCGGGACCGCGTCGTCGGCTACGCAGCGTTCGCGGTGCTCGCCGCGTCCGAGCCAGATCCGCCCAACTCGGGGGGATCGGATCAGGGACGGAGCGCGGACCGCCCGGGGGGCGAACCCGGCGCGGAGACCGAACCCGTCGGACCCGGACCGGCGGTCGGACCCGAGCAGGCGGTCGGACCCGAGCCTGGACCTGGGTCTGGACCTGGACCCGAGGCCGGTCGGATCTCGCCGGATTCGCGGGCGTTGCTGCTGGCGCTGGCGCGGTCCACCATCTCCGACGCGCTGGACGATGGCCGGCGGCCCGCGTTCGACGACTCGCGGTGGGCCACGGTCGACCCGGTGCTGACCGCCCCGGGCGCGGCGTTCGTCACCCTGCGTTCGGAGGCTGGGGACCTGCTCGGCTGCATCGGCTCCCTGGAGCCGCGTCAGCCCCTGATCGCCGACGTGGCCGAGCACGCCTTCGACGCGGCGTTCCGCGACCCACGCTTCCCGCCCATGACGCGGGACCGGGCGGCGGGGATGGTCATCGACATCTCGGTGCTGAGCCCGACACGGCCGTTCCCGAGTGCCGGGTACGAGGACCTGGTGTCCCGGATCCCGGTGGGCAGTGGCCTGGTGGTCACGGCCGGGCGCCACCGCGCGACCTTCCTCCCCGCGGTCTGGGAGCAGCTCCCCGATCCGCGCAGCTTCCTGGCGGCGCTGTGGCGCAAGGCTGGCCTGGCGCCCGGGGAATGGCCCAGGGGTACACGAGTTGAGGTCTACGACTCGGAGGAGTTCGCGGAGGCCTGAACCCCGGTGCCCCGGCGACTGGGATCGTCCACCGGCTGGGACATACTGCGATGATGGTTCAAGAGTCTGCGACCCGCGCACCTGTCCGGATCGGCAACTGCTCGGGATTCCTCGGCGATCGGCTCTCGGCCGCTGCGGAGCTTGTCGAGTCCGGTGAGATCGACGTCCTCACCGGTGACTGGCTGGCTGAGCTGACGATGCTCATCCTGGCCCGCCAGCGGATGAAGCACGGGGCCGGTTCCGGCTATGCGCGCACCTTCCTGACCCAGATGGAGCAGGTGCTCGGCACCTGCCTCGAGCGCGGAATCCGGGTGGTGACGAATGCCGGGGGCCTGGACCCGCAGGGGTGCGCCGACGCCCTGGGCGAGCTCGCAGCCAGGCTCGGGCTGGAGCCCCGGATCGCCGTGGTCAGCGGCGATGACGTCCTCGCAGCGGTGCGCGCCGACCCCGATCGGTTCCCGAACCTGGACACCGGCGAGGCGCTGGCCGGCCGTGCTCCGATGACGGCCAACGCCTACGTCGGCGGCGAGCCGGTCACCGCCGCGCTGGCCGCGGGTGCCGACGTGGTGATCACTGGGCGGATCACCGACGCCGCCCTGGTGGTCGGGCCGGCCGCATGGTGGCACGGGTGGTCCTACCCGCAGGCCGCCGCCGGTGACTCGGTGGCGCTCGATCGGTTGGCCGGCGCGGTCGCTGCGGGCCACGTCATCGAGTGCGGTGCCCAGGCCACGGGCGGCAACTACTCGTTCTTCTCCGAGGTGCCCTCGTGGCCAGCAGGGTTCCCGATCGCCGAGGTGGCCGACGACGGGTCGAGCGTGATCACCAAGCCGACCGGTTCCGGTGGGCTGGTGTCGGTGGGAACCGTGACCTCGCAGCTGGTCTATGAGATTGCCGGCCCCGAGTACGCCAACCCGGATGTCACCGCCCTGTTCGACACTGTCGAGCTCACATCGGTCGGCCCGGACCGGGTCGCGATCACCGGGGTGCGAGGGGCGCCGGCGCCGGAGAAGCTCAAGGTCGCGGTCAACCTGTTCGCGGGGTTCCGCAACACGATGTCGCTGGTCCTGACCGGCCGCGAGGCTCGGGCCAAGGCAGATCTCGTGCTGGGCATGGTGGCCGGCATCGGGCTTGTCGACGCGCTGGGCGACCCGGGCACGGGCCGGGCCGCGCCCCGTCCACGAGAGCTGGCCGAGGCGAGTTCGCTGGATGTCCAGGAGCTGGCCGTCACCCTCGACGACGTGGCCAGCGATGACCCTGCCTCGACCGCTGCTGCCCAGGGACATCTGCGCATCACGGTCAAGGACCTCGACCAGAAGAAGGTGGGCAAGCCGTTCACGACCGCGGTCGTGGAGTCGGCGCTCGGGGCCTACCCAGGCATGTTCCCCACGGCCCCTCCCGGCGAGGGGACCGCGTACGGCGTCTACTGGCCGACGTTGATCGACCGCGCCGACGTGCCCGTGACGGTGACGGTCGCCGGTGCCGACGTGGGGTACGTGCCCACCGCGTGGAGCGCCCCCGCCCCGAGCACGGGTGCCCGGGCTGGCGGCAGCGATCCCAGCGCCCGGGTACCGGCGCCTGATGCGTGGGCCCCGGCTGCCGGCGCGGTGCTCGGCGACCTCGTTGGTGCCCGGTCCGGTGACAAGGGGGGCAACGCCAACGTCGGGGTGTGGATCCCCGGTCCCGGCGAGGGCCCCAGTGCAGGCCTGGATGACGAGCAGGTGGCGGCGCGGTACGCCTGGTTGGAGTCGTGGCTGACCCCGGATCGGGTCCGGCAGCTGCTCCCGGAGGCCGCGGCCCTGGCCGTCGACGTGTACCCGCTGCCGAACCTGCACGCGGTGAACGTCGTGATCCGTGGCCTCCTGGACCGCGGCGTGGCCGACTCCACCTCACTCGACCCGCAGGCCAAGGGCCTCGGCGAACACCTGCGCGCCCGCCGCCTCCGCTGACTCCGGGCGGCTCGGGGAACTTGACGCTCGTGTCAACTTGACGCTAGCGTCAGGTTTCATGAGTCCGATCACGGCCCGGGGCCAGGCGACCCGGGACAAGCTCGTGGCCGCGGCCCGCGACGTCTTCGCGGAGCGGGGCTTCGCCGGGACTCGGATGGGCGACCTCGCCGATGCGGCCGGCGTCTCGCACGGCACCGTCTACACGTACTTCGACACCAAGGAGGACGTGCTGCTGGCGGTGCTCGCCGCCGTCCGCAGCGACCTCCACGAGGCAATGACGCCGCCCCGCCTGCGCGACCCGATCGCCCGCGTGGACGCCGCCAACCGCGCCTACCTCGACGGGTACCGGACCCACGCCCAGCTGCTGCAGGTCGCCCAAGCAGCATCGGCCAGCGACTCCCGCTTCGCCGACGTCCTGCTGGACCTGCGTCGTACGCACGTGGCCCGCGTGGCCGGTGCCATCGGCAAGCTCCAGGACGAGGGGTTGGCCGCCCCCGATCTCGACCCGCACACCGCAGCGGCTGCGCTGTGCGGCATGGTCGAGGGGTTCGCGGCGCACTGGCTGGGCCGCGGCGAGGTCCACGACGAGGCGGTCGCCACCCGCACGCTGACGCAGCTGTGGGTCCGGGGCCTGGGGATGCCAGCCCGGATCGCAGCCGCCAGCGGCCACCTCGCAGGCACGAGTCGGTCCACCTCCCCCGTTGCGCGCGCCACATCACCGTCCCAACGCCCGGTGCCGAGGCAGTCGGCACGCCCCGCCGCCAGCAAGGAGCCACGATGATCACGTTCACCAAGGAGCACCAGGAGTTTCGGGCCAGCGTCCGGCGCTTCGTCGAGACCGAGATCAACCCGCACGCCGACAAGTGGGAGGCCGACGGGATCTTCCCGGCCCACGAGCTGTTCCCCAAGGTCGGCGAGCTGGGCCTGTTCGGCCTCGAGATGGACCCGGAGTTCGGCGGCCAGGGGGCCGACCACACGTTCACGGTCGTGCTCGGCGAGGAGCTCGGCAAGGCTGATTGCGCGGGCGTCCCGCTGGCGATCGCCGTCCAGGCCACGATGTCAACGCCGTCACTGGCCAAGTACGGCTCAGATGAGCTCAAGGCGAAGTACCTGGCCCCGGCCCTGCGCGGGGAGATGGTCACGTCCGTGGCCGTCAGCGAGCCGGACGCCGGCAGCGACGTGGCCGGCATCCGGACCAAGGCCGTCCGCGACGGTGATGACTGGGTCATCTCCGGGCGCAAGATGTGGATCACCAACGGCACCCAGGCTGACTGGCTGTGCCTGCTGGCGCGCACGGTCGAGCCAGGGGATGAGCCCTCCACCGGCTACCGCGGCATGAGCCAGATCATCGTGCCGACCGACAGCGCCGGGTTCTCCGTGGGCCGCAAGATCGAGAAGCTGGGCAACCACTCCTCGGACACCGCCGAGCTGATCCTCGACGAGGTGCGCGTGCCGGTGGCCAACACCATCGGTCGGGTCGGCAAGGGCTTCCAGCAGCAGATGTCGCAGTTCCAGGACGAGCGCCTGATGGGCGCCTACATGGCCACGGCCGGCGCCCGGCGGGCCCTGGAGCGCACGGCCGCGTACCTGAAGGTCCGCGAGGCATTCGGCGAGCCGCTGATGAACAACCAGTACCTGCGGTTCACGTTGGCCGAGCTGGCCGCCGAGCTCGACATGCTCAAGCACTACAACTACTCCGCTGCCGAGCGCTACGCCGCCGGCCAGGACGTCACGCAGATGGCCACCATCGCGAAGTTCAAGACCGGCAAGCTCGCCCGTCAGGTCGCCGACATCGCCGTGCAGTACCACGGCGGCATGGGCTACGCCGAGGAGATGTGGCCCTCGCGCTACATGCGCGACGCGCGACTCATCTCGATCGGCGGTGGGGCCGACGAGGTCATGCTCCGGGTGATCGCAATGCTCGAGGGTTGGGAGCGGCTGTGAACGCCAGCGCTGATGAGGCCGGTGCGCCGGCGCCGGAGGTGCTGCTCGAGGTGGCCGCCCCGGTGGCCACCGTCACGATGAACCGCCCCGATGCGCGCAACATGCTCACGGCGTCGGGCATGGCACTTCTGGCAGCGCACCTGCGCACAGCAGGTTCGGATCCGTCCGTCCGGGTCATCGTGCTCACCGGCTCGGGCAACACGTTCTGCTCCGGGGCAGACCTGCGTGGGGCGTCCGCGGCGGATGCGTCGTCGTTCACGGGGTCCGGCCCGGGTGCGCTGGTCGAGGTGCTCGAGGCGATCCAGGACAATCCGAAGCCGGTGATCGCCCGAGTCCAGGGCCATGTCGCCGGCGGGGGCAACGGACTGGTCGCCGCGGCTGATCTCTCGGTTGCGGTCGAGTCCTCGAAGTTCGCCTTCTCGGAGGTGCGCCTCGGGCTCGCCCCGGCCGTGATCAGCGTCGTCTGCCTGGCTCGGATGCACCGTGCCGATGCCCAGGAGCTGCTTCTGACCGGGGAGCGCGTGCCCGCCGCCCGGATGCGTGCCGCCGGGATGGTCAACCGCGTGGTCGCCGACGACGAGTTGGA
>JAQBEX010000105.1:0-13935 GCA_032123675.1 Actinomycetes bacterium | reverse complement strand
CCTCGTCCTCGGCCGGCTTCTCGACGACCAGGACGTCGGTGGTGAGCAGCATCCCGGCGATGGACACGGCATTCTCCAGTGCGGAGCGCGTGACCTTCACCGGGTCGATGATGCCCGCCGCGACCAGGTCGACGAACTCGCCGGTTGCAGCGTTGTAGCCCTTGGTCGGGCCATTCTCGCGCACCTTGGAGACCACGACGTACCCCTGGTCGCCGGCGTTCTCGGCGATCCAGCGCAGCGGCTGGTCCAGGGAGTTGCGCACCACGTTGACGCCGATGCGCTCGTCGCCGGAGAGCCCGAGCCCGTCGGACAGCACGGATGAGGCGTGCACGAGGGCAGCGCCGCCACCGGCGACGATCCCCTCCTCGATGGCCGCACGCGTCGCGGACACGGCGTCCTCGATGCGGTGCTTCTTCTCCTTGAGCTCGACTTCGGTGTGCGCTCCGACCTTGATCACCGACACCCCACCGGCCAGCTTGGCCAGCCGCTCCTGGAGCTTCTCGCGGTCCCAGTCGGAATCGGACTCCTCGATCTCGCGACGGATCCGGGCCACACGCTCGGCGACAGCCACGGCATCCCCGCCGCCGTCGACGATCGTCGTGTCGTCCTTGCTGATCACCACACGACGCGCCGAACCCAGCACCTCAAGCCCGACCTGGTCGAGCTTGAGACCGACCTCCGCGGAGACGACCTCGCCCCCGGTCAGGACCGCGATGTCAGCGAGGATCGCCTTGCGGCGATCGCCGAAGGCGGGAGCCTTCACTGCCGCAGCGTTGAACGTCCCGCGGATCTTGTTCACGACCAGGGTGCTCAGCGCCTCACCCTCGACGTCCTCGGAGATGATCAGCAGCGGCTTGCCGGTCTGCATGACCTTCTCGAGCACGGGCAGGAGCTCGCCGATCGCGGCGATCTTGCTCTGGACGAGCAGGATCAGGGCGTCGTCGAGCACGGCTTCCATGCGCTCGGGATCGGTGACGAAGTACGGCGACAGGAAGCCCTTGTCGAACTGCATCCCCTCGGTGAACTCCAGCTCGAGCGACGTGGTGGAGGACTCCTCGACCGAGATCACGCCGTCCTTGCCGACCTTGTCGAACGCCTCGGCGATGAGCCCGCCGATGATGGCGTCCTGTGAGGAGATGGTCGCGACCTGCGCGATCTCCTCGCGGCCCTCGACGTCGCGCGCCATCGACGCCAGCGCGTCGGTCACGGCCTTCTGGGCGGCGTCCATCCCGCGCTTGACCAGGACCGGTGCTGCGCCCGCTGTGACGACCTTGAGGCCCTCCTTCACGAGGGCCTGCGCCAGCACCGTGGCGGTGGTGGTTCCATCGCCGGCGATGTCGTTGGTCTTGGTGGCGACCTCCTTGGCCAACTGCGCGCCGAGGTCCTCGTAGGGATCCTCCAGCTCGATCTCTCGGGCAATCGTCACGCCATCGTTGGTGATGGTCGGCGCGCCCCACTTCTTGTCAATGACGACGTTGCGCCCCTTGGGCCCCAGGGTCACCTTGACAGTGTCCGCCAGGGTGTTGACGCCGCGCTCGAGGCTGCGCCGGGCGCTCTCGTCGAACTCCAGGATCTTGGCCATATGTGCTTCTCTGCTCTTCTCGTCGCTGCGATGCATCGAGCCCCGGCCCCGAATGTCGGAGAACCGGGGCTCGATGCGCTGGAATTGGCTACTTCTCGACGACCGCGAGCACGTCGCGGGCCGACAGGAGCAGGTACTCCTCGCCGTTGTACTTGATCTCGGTGCCGCCGTACTTCGAGTAGATGACAACGTCATCGACCCGCACGTCGAGCGGGATGCGGCTGGTGCCGGCATCGTCGAAGCGACCCGGGCCCACAGCCAGGACCTTGCCCTCCTGGGGCTTCTCCTTGGCGGTGTCCGGAATGACAAGTCCCGACGCTGTTGTCTGCTCGGCGTCGAGGGGCTGGACGAGGATCCGATCCTCGAGTGGCTTGATTTGCGCCACGATCTGACCTCCCTAGAGGGGATTCGGCGGTAACGGAAGTGTGCGGCGGGCCGGTGTGTCCCGTCGTCGCGGTGCCGGGACGACCTGCTTCGCTGCTGGCACTCACTCTACTCGAGTGCCAAGGCGAACAGTATCACTCCTTGGCACTCGGCGCACATGAGTGCCAACCCGCACGGCCCCGGAGAATGGCCGGATGGCACCCCCGACCGGCGACCCGACCGGCGCCCAGTCCGCGCTGGCCCGCGGCGCGCTGCTCACCCCTGACGGTCGGGCCCTCGTGGCGTCACTGACGCCCTACGACCCTGCTGGCGCGATCGCCCGGATCACGGCGATCCGCGGCGATCCCCGCTGGGCGGAACAGCCTGAGGTCGTGGCGGCTGCCGCCACGCAGGCGCGACTGCGGACTCGGGCCGCCGCCCGGTTCCCTGGCCCGCCGCGCTGGTGGACCCCGGACGGCCTCGAGCAGGCCACCCGCCCAGTCGTGGCCGCCAGGCACGCCCGGCGCTTCCGCGATGCGGGCATCGCAGTGGTGGCTGACCTCGGCTGCGGGGCGGGCAGCGATGCGCTGGCGATGGCCGCGGCCGGGCTGCGCGTGCTCGCCGTGGATCAGGACCCCGAGGCCCTGTGGGCGCTCGCAGCGACCGCGGCCGACCAGGGGCTTGCGATCACCACCTCGGCGGGGGACGTGCGCACGCTGCCGGGCCCGTGGACCGACAGGGCAGCCCCGACGGAGGGCGCGCTGGGGTGCTTCGTCGACCCAGCGCGCCGCAGGGGCGGGGTGCGCACCCTGGCTCCGGAGTCCTGGTCCCCACCCTGGTCCTGGGTGCGCTCGCTGGCCGAACGGGTCCCCGCCACCGGCGCCAAGGTCGCGCCCGGGATCGACCACGCAGCCGTGCCCGGAGGGACCCAGACCGAGTGGATCAGCGTCTGTGGCGACCTCGTGGAGGCCGGCGTGTGGTGGGGTCCGCTGCGCTGCGGGCACGCGACCCGCACGGCCACGGTCCTGGCCACCGACGAGCCCTCCGCCGCAGCGTCACTCGACGACCGTGCCGGCATCCCGGTGCCATCGATCGGGCCGGTCGCAGCATGGTTGGTCGAACCGGATCCCGCAGTGATCCGGGCTGGACTCGTATCGGTCCTGGCGGCCCGCGTCGACGGCCACCTGCTGGACCCCCGGATTGCCTACATCACGTCGGACTCCCGGCCGGATCCCCACGGGCTGGGTGCGACCTTCGAGGTACGCGACGAAGTGCCCTTCGGGCGCAAGCCGATGCGCGCCTGGCTGCGTTCGCACGGCTACGGCGACGTGGTGGTCAAGAAGCGCGGGGTCAACATCGTCCCCGAGCAGCTGCGCGCCCGGCTGCGACTCGATGGCGACGGGCCGACGGCGACGCTGGTGCTCACCCGAACCGACTCAGGACCCCTGGCCCTGCTCGTGCAGCGGATCGACCCAGGATCAGGCCGGGGCCGCTCCGGCCAGGAATCCACCACCGACTCCGGTCAGGAATCCCCGGGAGAGGCCGGGCCAGCCGGCTGATGGCGCCGGTGCGGCTGGCCCGTCAGCACAGTCGGCGGCCCCGGATCCCCCTGGCTCCGATTCGGGCGGGCGTTGCGCAGCCAGGCTGACCGTGATCCGGGCCTGCTCACCGGGGGAGAGCTCCACCGTCGCCGGACCGTCGAACCCGGTGCTGTCGACCCACGTGACGGGCCGGTACTCAGCGTTCTCTCGGCCGGGGAACACCACCAGGGTGTACTGACCCGGTGGGACCGGCCCGATCCGGAACTCCGATGCAGGCGGCAGCGCCGATCGTTGCGGTGCTGGGGCAGTCCCGGACCCATCCGGGCTGGGAACGGCGCCGCCGGCGCGCAGCCCCGCGGTCGACGACTGGTCGGGCGGACGGACCGGCGTCGAGCCGAAAGCGCTCAGTGGGTTGCTGAGATCACGCAGGTCGCCCGAGGCCCCGAGAACCGGCTCGCCGGTCTGGGAATCGACGATCTGGCCCACGAGGACGGCTCCCGGCGTGAGCCTGAAGTCCAGGCCGTCGAGCACCTCGCCAGGTGCAAGACCCACCATCGTGTCGGAGTCGGCGCCCGGCGCGGAGTACCACCCATTGAGCAGGCCGACCTGTGACCCGTCGGCGTACGCACGCAACCCCTGACCGGGAGGGACCGCATTGATCCGGTACCCACCTGACTCGTCGGTGACCTTGGTCAGCGGGCAGAGCCCGGGACAGCCGATGATCGTCACGGTCACGCCCGGCACCGAGGCTCCCGCAGTATCGCGGACGGTCCCACTGATCTGCCCGCCCTGGCGCAGCATCACCTCGACGCCGGTGGCCCCGGGCTCGAGCTTCTTGGCCTCCCCGTGGAAGCCCACCCCGTCGTACCACTGGTCCAGGTAGTTGCTCCCTGCTGGGGACAGGACCTGCAGGCCGACCGGAACCGGCGGCAACCCCTCGATCAGGAAGCCGCCCGGGCCGACCGACGTGAGGCTCTGACTGCCGACCGCCTCCCATCCCGGCGGGGAGTCGACGTGGGCCAGGACGCGGGCTCCGCTGATCGGCTGCCCGGACTGCGCATCCACCACCTGGCCGCTGATGGTGCCTGCGCCGGGCAGGTCCACGTCAGCCGTCGAGCCGGAGTTGGCCACCCGCAACGTCCCAGCTTCCGCGAACGAGTAGGCCTGCGGCCAGTAGGCGCTGGCCAGGTCACTGAGCGCCGGCGCCCGCACCTTGATCTTGACGTGGAAGGCGTAGAGCTCGCCGAACTCATAGCGCCCATCGGCATCGGTCGTGGTGGTTGCCGGTTGCCCGGCCCAGTCCCCCGTGGGCGTGACTGGCATCACGGTGACCCATGCGTTGGGGATGGGCTGGCCGGCGCCCAGGACGGTGCCCGACACTGATCCCACCAGCTCCGCGGATGCAGTGGACGGCACCGCGAGGACGCCGGACACGACCAGGAGGGCAACCAGCACGACGCGGGAGCGCGCCGCCAGCTGGCGCAAGGATCGCATCGGCACCCCTCACGGTTGGTGCAGCCAATCCTGCGCCCTGTGGCGGCAGGCGGCAACCGATCGCAGGATCACGACGCCGGCGCACGGTCCGGGCACGCCCCGGCGACGGGTTCGACGGCCCGCTGGAGATCAGCCAGCGTCGCCCCCGAGTCATCGAGGACGGCGAGGATCCGGCGGGCGACCACCTGGTCCGCCGATCCCGTGGCAGCCGATCTGTCGAGCATGCCGACAAGCTCGGCTGCGCGGGCGCGCACCGTCGCCTGGTCGCCCACCGAGGACAGGTCCATCGCCGCTTGCATGTCGGCCACGCCAGCGCACACCTGCTCGGCGGTGACCGGAGCTGGGGGGCTGACAGACTCCTGGGCGACCATCACCACGGCCGCCGTCGCGGCTGCCGTCAACAGCCCCGCAGCCACCACGGACCGGTTCACCCGCCGGGGGGCTGCGTGGTCGACTCATCGGCCAGGAAGCCGTCCTCGACCGCGGCCCGGCGCATGTCGGACTTGGTGCGGACCTCACGATGCGCGTGGGCGTACTTCATGCGCACCCGATCCAGGTACTCCTTGGCCGTGGCAGGGCTCACGTTCATGCGTCGGGCCACGGACTCGAGCTTCAGCCCGGAGGCATACAGGCGCAGCGCGGAGAGTTCCTGGACACTCAGGTTGGGGACGTCCTGGGGCGACTCAGCCAGGATGGCCGCCATCTCCGGGGTCAGGAAGCCCTCGCCAGAGGCGACGGCCCGGATCGCCTCGAGTAGGTCCTCAGGCGACTCCCGCTTGGACATGTAGCCCAATGCGCCGACCGCAAGACCCTCGCGCACGACCCGTGGGCTACCCAGGGCACTGACGATCAGCACCCGGCACTCACCCTCCTGGAAGCCCCGCACGAGCTGAGCCAGCGGCGGTGCTTCCCGCCCGAGGTCCAGGTCGAGCAGCACGACGTCGCTCGTGGCGGCCTCCGCGAGCGCGCGGTCCACATCCGCGCCCGCGTAGGCCACATCGATGCTCGGCCCCTGTGCCTGCAACCACGACATCAGGGCCTGATGGAACAGGGCGTGATCATCAAGGATGATCACGCGGATGGTCGCGCCCATGACCACAATCTAACTCGACGCAGCACCGGTGGGCATGCGGTCCGGCTCCCAGGCCCACTCCAGGGTGACCCCGTCCGGGCCGACCTCACAGGCCGCGCCCACGGCGAACCGTTCGAAGCGGGACACAAGCTGAGGCTCGGCACGGACCAGCGCCGGCCCCTCGGCAGTGAGCATCACGGTCGGGGTCGGATCAGCCCACCCGGACAACGTCACCGACGCCCCGGGCGCGAGCACGCAGATCGCATCGATCACGCCACCCATCTCGCCGATCGTCTCCGCGGGCGCCTCAATGCGCTCGAACGAACCACGCACAAGGATCCGACAGTGATGGGCCCGTAGGAGGCGCAGCCAGATGCGGGCTGGCCGGCGCAGGGACATGGGTGCGCGACCGACCGCCAGCAGCGCTCGAAGGAACCCGGCCTCGGCCGCGCATGCCGCGCGCGTGGCTGGGGCACTGGGGTCGCAGCGGCCCTCGGCGATGTCGTCGAGCAACTGCTGGGCGTAGCCGAGTGTGTCGGCCACCCAGAGCTCCTCCTCGGCCCGGACGGACAACTGCGCGCGCAGCCGGACCTGAGCTTCCACGGCCTGTGCCCGGGCATCGTCCAGCTCTGCGGACAGCAGGGCGATCCGCCTGACGAACAGCCAGGCAGCACCCAGGATGGCCAGCTCGTAGATCCCGAACTCCGCGGTGTCCGGGCCGCACACGGCAAACCGGTCGCGCCAGGCCAGGGCGACTGCGACATGGGTGACCCCGACCGTTGCCGCAATCGCCGCCAGGACACCCGTGCGGGGCGCGAGCAGGAGCAGGATCGCCATCATCGGGACTCGGGCGTCGAGCATCACCCCCTCCCCGAGCAATGTGGCGCAGAACGGGTCGGCGAGCAGGGCGACGGCCCCCACCAATACGTAGGTGGCGCAGGTGGCCACAATCTCAGGACCACCCACCTGATAGCCGGTGCGCGCCCGCTCGACGGCCGGGGCCGCCACGAGCACCGGGGCCACAGCCGCACCGAGAGCCAGCCACGGGTGCGTGTAGGCCGACCACCCCAGGACGGTCAGTGCCACTGCGGTCCCGGACAGGAACACGGCCACGATCAGCACGATCCGGGCGGTCCCGACCAGCAGGTCTGACCCGATCTCGGGGATTGCCGGGCGACGCTGCTGCCATTCCAGGAGCACGACGGTCCCCTGGCCGGCCGGACCCTGGCCGGTCAGCGCCTGACCACCGACCGACAGCATCCGCTCCCGGATCGACTGGGTGATCCCGAAGCCCTCATCGGCGCGGGCAAGCCCCACCCCCGCATCGGCCACGAAGGCCTGCACCCCGTCCTTGTCAGTGCGCACGAGCAGCGTGGCAGCGCGGACACCGGAGTGCTTGGCCACGTTCGTCAAGGCCTCTGTGCCCGCACCGGCCAGGGCCGCCAGGACCGGGCCCGGGATGGACGGCAGCGGGTCGGCCGAGCCCTCCGACCCGCTCACCAGTGATACCTCCAGGCTCACCGCCATCCTCCGGGCATGCGCCTCGAGGTGCTCCGCGACTCCTTCGATGTCGGTCAGGTCAGCCTCACGCCGCCACGCGGACAATTGCTGGTGGTCCGACCGGCACCGTGCCGCGACGTCAGCCCGCGGGAGGTGATCACCGTGGGCACCGATGGTCTCCAGGGTGTTCAGCGCCGTGTCATGCAGCGAGCGCTCCACCTCCGCGGCAGCCTGCGACGCCGCCAGGACCGTCCGCTCCTGCACGAGCACCGCATCGCGGGCATCGAGGTTGCCCTCCAGCCTCCTAGCGGCTCGGACCAGCGCACCGAGGGCCAACGCCGCAGAGAAGCCCACGGCGACCAGCGAGATCGCCGGCACGGCCTTCGCCAACGACGTGCGCAGCAGCGGATCCTCGGCGTCGCCGCCGACTGCGGTCAGCAGCGCGATGACCGCCACGACGATCCCGGTGACGCCGCCGCCCACGGGGCCGCTCCACACAGTCACCGTGGCCACAAACAGGCCAGCAACCATCAGTTCGGCAGGCTGGGCTCCCATCAGGTCGAACGTGCCGCGGACCACCTCCAGCGAGATCAAGCACCCTGCGGTGGTGATGACCCCGAGCCAGGTCGGCGGAGGCAGGTCGGCGCCGGCCTCGTCATGGCCCCTGAGAATCCCCATGCCGAGGCAGAACGTCGCCCAGACCAGGCAGATCAGGCCGGTGACCACCCCGACCGCGAGCACGCCTTCCGGCGGCCTGAGCACCGAGATGACCGCCTGGCTGAGCAGGAGCAGGACGACCAGCCAGTGGACGAGGTAAGCCACGCCGTGCGACGCGACGGTGGCGACGGTTCGCTCGGGTGCGGGCGGCGCTTGGATCCCCGTCACACCCGCACCACCTCCACGGGCAGCGAGGAGTCGGCTGGCAGGTCCAGCTGGGAGGCGGGCAGCCCCCGGGCCACCACCTGCGCTCCCAGGGCAGCCACCATCGCACCGTTGTCCGTGCACAGCCCCGGTCGGGGGATCCGCAGCCGGACCCCTGCGGACTCGCATCGCGCGGCGGCCAGGGCACGCAGCCGCGAGTTCGCCGCCACGCCACCACCGATCTGCAGGTCGGTGACGCCGTGCTCGCGGCATGCGTCGACGGCCTTGCGGGTCAGGACGTCGACGACCGCCTCCTGGAAGGCGGCTGCGACATCGGCGACCGGCACGGCCTCGCCCTCGGCCTCCTTGGCCTCCACCCACCGGGCCACCGCGGTCTTGAGCCCCGAGAACGAGAAGTCGAAGCGATGGCGGACCATGTCCTTGCCCGCCGTGAGTCCGCGTGGGAACGTCACGAACGCGCGGTCGCCGGCGTTGGCGATCCGGTCGATGTGCGGCCCTCCCGGGAACGGCAGGCCGAGGACCCGGGCCACCTTGTCGAAGGCCTCGCCCGCAGCGTCGTCAATCGTCGACCCCAACGGCCGGATGTCCGTGGCCACATCGGGGACCAGCAGCAGCGACGAGTGCCCACCGGACACCAGCAGGGCCATCGTCGGTTCGGCCAGCGGGCCGTGCTCGAGGGCGTCAACAGCCACGTGCGCGGCGAGGTGGTTGACCCCGTACAGCGGCACCCCCAACGACAGTGCGAGGGACTTCGCCGCAGCGACCCCCACAAGCAGGGCCCCGGCCAGCCCAGGACCGGCGGTGACCGCCACCCCGTCCAGGTCAGCCGGGCGCACCCCGGCCTGCTGGCACGCCCGCTCCAAGGTGGGCACCATCGCCTCGAGGTGCGCGCGGCTGGCCACCTCCGGGACAACCCCGCCGAAGCGGGCGTGCTCCGCCACGCTGGAGGCCACGACATCGGCGAGCAGCGTCATCCCGCGCACGACCCCGACGCCGGTCTCGTCGCATGAGGTCTCGATCCCGAGGATCAGCGGCTCGTCCGGCATCAGGCTCCTCCCCCGCTGCCGGTGGCCTGCAGATCGGCGGCCTGCGGCCCCCGGAGCTGCAGCGACATCAGGACGGCATCCATGCCGCGACCGTAGTAATCACGTCGGCGGCCGTCGACCGTGAACCCGCCGGAGCCGTAGAGGCCACGGGCTGAGGTGTTGTCGGCGCGCACCTCAAGGCGCAGGACCCGCGCGCCCTGCCGATATGCGCGGTCGACCAACTCCGCCAGGAGCACCCGCCCGGTCCCCCGGCCCTGCTCGTCGGGTGCGACCGCCACGGTCTGGACGTCGGCTTCGGGCGCGACGACGAACAGCCCCGCGTACCCGACGATACGTCCGGCGCGCCGGGCGACCACGTAGAAGCGCGATTCGGGCACCCTGGCCAGTTCGGACCAGAGCTGGCCCGGGCTCCACGGATCCTCGACGAACAGCACCCGTTCGAGGTCGTGCACCTCCTCGAGGTCCCACCAGCGCATCCGATCCAGGGCGAGCCCGTCGGCCACGGGGCCCGCGCGCCGATCCATCGGGGGCCCGGTCATGCCGGGGTCACCCGCTTGCGGCCCGCGTTCACCGTCGCGTCCGGCCGGCGCAGGTACAGCGGCGCCAGCTCCGCGGGCACCCCGGCGCGGGCCAGCTCGCCGGCGATCCGGGCGAGCGTGGCCGGATCGGGATCCAGCGGCTCACGATGGCCCACCAGCTCGTCGCCGTACTTCGCCGCCCCAGCACCGAACGCCGGGAGACCGCGATCCGGGATCTGGGCGGCTGCGCTGACGTGCGGGCCGTCCGCGCGGATCCCGAGGGCGTCGTAGCGGGCCCAGTACACCTCTGCCCGCCTGGCGTCGGTGGCCACCAGGAAGGGTCCCCTGACCCCCTCGGCCCGGGCCTGTGCAGCCAGCACATCCAGCGTGCACACCCCGTGGACGGCGATCCCCAGTGCCCAGCCCATCACCTGCGCATGCACCAGGCCGACGCGCAGCCCCGTGAACGGTCCGGGTCCCCGACCGACTCCGATCAGCGACAGCTCTGCGGGCCGGACGCCGGCCTGCTCCAGCGCGCAGGCCACCAGCGGGGCCAGTTGCTCGCCGTGCGCGGCCGGCCCACGGAACGTCGCCCGGCCGAGCACCGTGTGGGAGCCGGCATCGACCACCGCAGCGCCGACCGCCTCGGTGGCGGTGTCGAGGCCGAGGATGAGCACGCCGCAAACCTACTGCGACCCGAGCCGAAGTCCGGCCCAGCGTGGCCCGACCCCGCGCACGAGCACGGTCCGCTGCCCGCCGGACGGGTCCTCGGAGTCCACGGCTGCGCCCACCTCACGGCGGATCAGGACCTCCAGGCGGTCGGGCGCCAGGCCCTCCACCTTGCCCGCGCCCCACTCGACGACAGTGACGGCTCGCTCGAGATCGGCATCGAGGTCGAGGTCCTCGACCTCGATGGTCCCGTGCAGGCGATAGGCATCGACATGGACCAGTCCCGGGCCCGGGCCGGGGTGGCTGCGGGCGATCACGAACGTGGGGCTCGTGACCGCCCCGCGCACCCCCAGGGCCGCACCGATGCCCTGGGTGAAGGTGGTCTTCCCAGCGCCCAGCGGACCGTCGAGGACCAGGACGTCCCCGGCGGCGAGGATCGCGGCCAGGTCGACCCCGAGGGCACGCATCTGGTCGGCGTCCCCCGCGGGTGCCGACCACGCCTCGCCGTCGCGGGTCCAGCGGGTCACCGACGGGTCCCCGCAGGTGGGGCGTGTTCGGGTCCGATCCCGGACCCTCCGGCGGCCTCGGCTGCCTCCGCTGCCTCGGCATCGAGTTCGTCGCGCACGCGCGCGACCAGGTGGCGCAGCTGGTGGTTCACCTGCGGGTAGTGCTCGAGGATCATCATGTGCCCCGAGTCGGGCATGATCTCCAGCTCGGAGTGCGGCATCCGACGGGCCATGTCCAACGAGTGCTCGGCTGGTGTCATCCGGTCGTCCTGACCCACCATCACCAGCGAGGGGACCCTGGCCAGCGTGTGCAGGGCCGCCTGTCGCTGGTGGCGCTGCAGGGTCGGAAGGAACTCCGCGACGACATCGATCGGTGTCTCGCCGAGCATCCTGTGGGTGAAGTCAGCCACCGCGGGGGAGGCCGAGGACCCGAACGAGTAGAGCCTCGTGAACAGCAGGCTGAGGTCGTTGACCCGTGAGCGCCCCATCTCAACCAGGTCGGCGTTGCGGACCAGCAGGGCGGCGGTCACCGGGAGCATCCGGTGCAGCGGCTTCGCGGCCATCGGCGGCAGTCCGAGGGAGACGGCCCGAAGCCCCCCGGGGGAGGTCGACAGCAGGGCGACCCCGCGGATCCGGGTGCCGAACAGCTCCGGATGGTCCAGGGCGAGCTGCATGATCGTCATGCCGCCCATGGAGTGGCCCACGAGCACGATCGGCCCGGACGGAACGACCTCGTCGAGGACTGCCTTGAGGTCCCGCCCGAGTTGTTCGATGGTGTTCGACTGCGCGACCGACCGGCTCGACCGCCCATGGCTGCGCTGGTCCCAGAACACCAGGTCCCCGAGGGCCCTGAGGTCCCGACGCTGGTAGTGCCAGCAGTCCTGGTTCAGGGCATACCCGTGGCAGAAGACAACGGTGATCGGCTCCGGATCGGCCCGCGTGCAGGGCTCGAGCTCGACATGCAGCGAGACGCCGTCGGACTCGGTGACCACCGAGGTGCGCCCACGAAGGTGTCCGAACGGCTCGTCACCCTCCCGATCGGCCCGGCCCGCCCGGGCGACCACCGCCCGCTCCGCGACGACGCCCGCAGCCGCGCCGACCGCGATCAGTCCGGCGGCTGCGCCCAGGGCATTGGCCACCCTCCCGAGGTTCGGCTGGCTCACGCCTGGCCCCCCCGCCAACGTCGCTCAATGCGCGTACCGAGCCGGGTGATGATCTCGTACCCGATCGTCCCGGCCGCAGACGCCCAGTCCTCGGCGGTCGGCTCGCCGCGCACCGCGCTGCCGAAGATCACGACCTCGTCTCCGGCCTGCACGTCATCGTTGCCCAGGTCGATCACGAACTGGTCCATGCACACGCGCCCAGCGACCGGTCGCTCCCGGCCCGCGGCCAGTACGGGCCCCCGGCCGCCGGCCGCCCGCGGGATCCCATCGGCATAGCCGAGCGGCACGAGGCCCAGCGTCGTCTCGGCAGATGTGACGTACTCGTGGCCGTAGGAGACCCCCTGCCCAGCCGGGACCCGCTTGACCCCGGTGAGCCGGGCGGTCAGCCTCATCGCGGGGGTCAGGCCGTACTCCTCGGGTGGACCCAGCTCACCGCCGGGCGAGACCCCGTACACGGCAATCCCCGGCCGGACGAGGTCGTAGTGCGCCTGAGGAGCCACGAGGGTCGCCGCCGAGTTGGCGATGTGCCGCACCTGTGGCTCCAGCTCGGCGGCCGCCACGACGTCCAGGGCCGCGTCGAACGTCGCCAGCTGCCGGGCGTTCATGTCGCTGCGTGGCGCATCGGCCAGGGCGAAGTGCGACCAGACACCAGTCACCAGCAGCGTCCCCTGGGCCTGCAGTGCGGCGGACTGGGCAACAAGAGCGGGCCAGTCGTCGGTCGTGGCACCGTTGCGGCCCAAGCCGGTGTCCACCTTGAGCTGCACTCGGGCGCGCACGCCGGTCGCGTGTGATGCTGCTGTGACGGCCTCGAGCTGCCAGGTCGAGCTGGCGGTCACGTCGATCTCGGTGCGCACGCAGGCCACAAGATCGTCGTCCCCCGGGGACCACAACCAGGCCAGCAACGGAGCGGTCACTCCCTCCTGGCGCAGCTGGACAGCCTCGGCGAGCAGTGCTGTGCCCAGCCAGTCGGCGCCCCCGGCCAGGGCAGCTCGCGCCGCCGGCACCAACCCGTGACCGTAGGCGTCCGCCTTCACGACTGCGAGCAGCGCTGCGGAGGGCGCGTGCGCACGCAGCACCTCGACATTGGCCGAGATGGCATCCAGATCTACCTCACACACAGCACGCGCAACCACATGCACATCCTGCCGCACACGGCCAGCGGGTGCGTGTCAGGTGCGCTCGGCCGCGGCCGCGGCGTGCGCCGCACGCAAGTGACTCGCCACGTCGGTGGCGGTCACGGGGTGGCCTCCTGCCGCGGCCAGCCGACCCGCGAGACCGTGCAGGCCAACCGCCCGGGCAGCCACCAGCGTGGCCCGGGAGCCGTCCAGCCCATGAGCTCGCGCCGGTTCGGCGAGCATCCCCGCCATGAGGCCGGCCAGAACGTCCCCAGTTCCCGCAGTGGCCAGCGTGGAATCGCCGAACAGGTCGACGAAGGTCGAGTCAGGGCCGGCGATCACCGTCCCGGGGCCCTTGGACACGATGATGGCGCCGGTCTCCCGCGCCGCCCGGCGGGCCGCAGCGAGGCGGCCGCCCGCGGGGTCGAACCCCAGACGGGCGAACTCACCGGCATGCGGGGTCAGCACGGTCACCCAGCCGGCG
>JAQBEX010000104.1:0-3364 GCA_032123675.1 Actinomycetes bacterium | reverse complement strand
GCACGGCGTCCCCGCCACGATCAGCCCGTGCGTCGACGATCTTGCCGTCGGCGAAGGTCAGCACGAGCCCCTCGACCATGATCCCGGTGCTCGGCATCATGAGCGGCCGGGTCAGCGCCACGACCCCCTCGGCACGCCGCGGGTCCGGGGAGCTGAAGACCTCCTCAGTCGGGAGGTTCGGCGCGAACTCGACACCGGTCTCCGTCTTGATCCCGCCGCCCACCCAGCGTCCGCCCGGCAGCAGCCCGATCGTCAGGTCGGTGCCCGGACCCTCGTAGTGCAGCTCGTCGAGCTCAAGCGCCTGGACCGCGGCACTGCGACTGCCCAGCGTGGCCAGGTGATCCCGCCAGGACTGCACCGGATCAGGATCGTCGAGCCGGACCGCGGTGGCGACCAGTTGCCACAGCCGGTCGACGTCGGGCTCCCCGAGGACGGCCTCGGCCCATCCGGGGTTCGGCGCGGCCACGATGCTCCAGGACACCTTCCCGCCCATCAGGACCTCACGGGTGCGCACCGCCAGTTCACGATTCTCGGCGGCGACGACCGCGGCCGGGTCGAGGTCGTCCATCAGGTGCGGGTCCGGGTTGCCGCTGAGCCGGACGATCGCTGCGCCCTCGGCCTCGAGCCGGTCCAGTGCTGCGTGGTCCACGGCGGTGGCCGCTGCGAGGGCCGCACTGGCCCCGTGCGCGATCCCGGCGTGGCGCGCCACGTCGTCGGAGTAGTCGACGTCCACCCGCCCGGCGCCTGCGGCGTAGCAGGCCTGCGCGATCGCGCGGGCGAACTCGGCGTGCTCGACCAGGCCGCGGATCGACACGAGCTGGCCGGGCTGGATGTTCACCCCCACCCGGGCAACGACGTCGGCATACCGGGTGAGCAGTTCGGCGGGATTCAGGTCAGTCGTCGGCATGCCGGGGAACGTACCAGCCGAGCTCAGTCGCGCGGCCCCTGCCGTGGCCCCGCCCACGCATGACATCTGTCATGCCGAGGTCGTGATTCCGGGCACTACTGCCCCAGGGCCTTGGGCGCGAGCCTTGGGGCATGACGACAACGCGGAAGACACACCATGACCAGCCCACCAGCCACGACGCCGCCGTCCTCGCCTCGCTGCACGGCGTCTCCAAGCAGTTCGGGAAGGGCTCGGCGACGGTCCAGGCGGTCCGTGGACTGGATCTGGAGGTGCGTTCCGGCGAGCTCCTGGCCCTCCTGGGACCCAACGGGGCCGGCAAGTCCACGGCGATCGGGATGCTCACGGGCCTGACGGCACCGACGTCCGGCACCGCACGACTCTTCGGGCGCGACCCCCGAGACGTGCGGGCGCGGCGGCACCTCGGCGCGATGCTGCAGGCCTCGGGAGTACCGGACACGCTGCGTGTGCGCGAGTTGCTCACCGGGTTCCGCGGCTACTACCCCACTCCCCTGCCCATGGCGCAGGTCATTGCCGCGGCGGGCCTGGACGGCCTGCAGGACCGCATGTTCGGCGAGCTCTCCGGCGGCCAGCAGCGACGTGTGCTGTTCGGCATCGCCCTGGTGGGCGACCCCGATCTGCTGATGTTCGATGAGCCGACCACCGGCCTGGACGTGGACGCCCGGCGAGCGCTGTGGGCCACGTTGCGGGAGCTGGCCCGGTCCGGACGCGGCGTTGTGCTCACTACGCACTACCTGGAGGAGGCTGACGCCCTGGCTGACCGGATCGTGGTGATCGACCGCGGTGTGGTGATCGCCCTGGGGACGCCCACGGAGATCAAGGCCCGAGTGCCCGGGCGACGGATCCGCGCACAGGCCTCGGTGAGCGTCGCGCAGGCGCAGCTGTGGCCCGGCGTGGTCCAGGCATCGCGCGAGGGTCCGTGGCTTGAGCTGCTCGTCGGATCCGCTGAGCCTGCGCTGCGCGCGCTGCTCGATCAGGACCCCTCGGCCAGTGAGGTGACCGTGACCGAACCAAGCCTCGAGGAGGCCTTCCTCACCCTGACCAGCGACACGGAGGCAGCAGCATGACCACCCTCACCGCGACTTCGGCGCCAGCGACCCGAACGGCGCCTCGATCACATCCAGCCAGGATCTACGTCACGGAAGCCCGGCATGAGTTCCTCAAGCTCATTCGCATCCCGATCTTCGCCGTGAGCACCATCGCCCTGCCGGTGATGTTCTACGTGCTCTTCGGGATCGCGTTCGCGGGCGGTGCGGCCGGCGGGGTCGGCGTCACCACCTACATGCTGGCGACCTACGGCACCTTCGGTGTCATCGGTGCCGCGCTGTTCGGCTTCGGCGTCTCGGTCGCCATGGAACGCGGCCAGGGATGGATGCGCCTCAAGCGGGTCTCGCCGATGCCTCCCCAGGCGTACTTCGTGGCGAAGGTCGTGATGAGCACCACCGTCTCCGCCCTGATCATCGGGGCGCTGTTCATCCTCGGCGCCACCCTGGGAGGTGTGCGGATGCCCGCCGCGCAGTGGATCAGCCTCGGGTTGGTGCTGATCCTCGGGGCGCTGCCGTTCTCGGCGATGGGCCTGGCGTTCGGCTACCTCGTGGGGCCGAACTCCGCGCCGGCCATGCTGAACCTGATCTACCTGCCGATGGCGTTCGCGTCGGGCCTGTGGATCCCGATCCACCAGCTGCCCGCGTTCGTCCAGGGGATCGCTCCCGCACTTCCGCCCTACCATTTCGCTCAGCTCGCCCTCGGTACCGTTGGCGCCGCTGAGGGCGGATCTCAGGCACTGCACGCCGTGGTGCTGCTAGCGTTCACGGCGTTCTTCCTGACCGTGGCCGCGTGGGGCTTCCGGCGCGACGAGGGCCGGACCTACGGATGAGGCGCACCTGATGAGCCAGAGCCGGCCGCACCCCACCCGCTTCATGCGTTACGTCTGGCTGGTCTACCTCCTCGCGCTGTTCTATCAGCCCGCGTTCGACCCCACGACCGACGCCCTGGACTGGCTGGCCGTTGCGGTCCTGATCGCCGCGTTCCTGCCGATCTACGCAGCGACGTTCCGGGCTCGCGACAACCGGCAGATTCTGACCCTCGTCATCGTGCTCGCGGCGCTGGCCGTTGTCGGCTCCCTGGTCAACGGCGGGGCCAGCGTGTTCGCGATCTATGCGGCCGCCGTGGCTGGTCGCCTGTATCCCACCCGCCGGGCTGTGCAGGTGGTCGCCGCACTCTTCGGGATTGTCGCGCTGCTTGTCGTGATCTCGCCGGTCCCGATGCCGTGGCGGCTGGCGGCGCTGGCCCCCGCGTTGTTCTTCACTCCGGTCATCGGGGCAACCAGCATCTTCGAGGCCGAGCGGGACCGCGCGAACGCGCGCCTCGTGCGCGCCAATGAGGAGATCGAACGGCTGGCGACGATCGCCGAGCGGGAGCGGATCGCCAGGGACCTGC
>JAQBEX010000103.1:0-8829 GCA_032123675.1 Actinomycetes bacterium | reverse complement strand
ATGAAGTGCGACCCAGAGACCACGACCATGACGTGCCGGGGCAGGTGCGTGTGCAGCGGGGTCACGTCACCCGCAGGAATGATGGTCTCCAGGACGCGCACATGCTCGTTCTCGAAGACGACGCAGTGATGGTCAGGGGCCGCGATCGGTCCGTCGAGGTCGGCCATCGGCCCGTCTGCAGTCATCCACGAAGACTAGGGGCCATGCGCCCGTCAACGCCTGAAGCGCTTCAGCGCTGTGTGGTGGCACGCGGAGATTGGCGATGGGTCCCGGGCCGGCCGACGCAGGTGGCGAGCGGGTGGGAGCCGGGCCGGTCACTGGATGAGGGATCGGCGGGGGTCGAGTGGCCCTTCTGCCCGCCGCCCGCGGTGCGTAGCGTGGGTCGTGGGAGACGTGGCTTCGCGCGACCCGGGATGGGGGTGCCGTCATGGAACCACTGGTGTCGGTCGATTGGTTGGCCGAGCACCTCGATGATCCGGATCTGCGGGTGTTCGACGCGACCGTGCAGATCCGCAGGGTGCTGTTCCTGCCAAGGATCCGTACCGGGCAGCGGGAGTATCGCCGGGTGCACATCCCCGGCAGCGGGTTCCTGGACCTGTTCACGGTGCACGACCCGGACCGGTCCCGCGTGTCGATGACCGCGCCCAGCGCCGGGCACTTCGAAGAGGTGGTCGGCGGGCTGGGGATCGGCAACCAGCATCGGGTGGTGCTCTACGACCGTCGGGAGAGCATGTGGGCGGCTCGGATGTGGTGGTTGCTGCGCGCGTTCGGACACGACGAGGCGGCCATCCTCGACGGTGGCTGGGCCGCGTGGCAGGCCGCCGGGCGGCCGCCCTGCGACCAGCCGTGCGGCTACCCACCCGCCCAGTTCGAGGCCCGCACCCGGACGGGCCTGCTGGTCGACAAGGACGAGGTGCTGGCTGCGATCGATGACCCGCACGTGCAGCTGGTCGACGCGCTGGGTCGGCGGGTGCATCGCGGGGAGGTCAACGAGTACGGCCGCCGCGGGCACATCCCCGGCGCGGCCAACGTGACCGCTTGGGAGGTCCTGGACCGGGACACCGGCTGCTACCGGCCGCTGCCCGAGTTGCAGGCCAAGGTCGGCCCAGTGCTGGACGCCGACCGGGTGATCACCTACTGCGGCGCCGGGGCGGCCGCAGCAAGCGTGGCCAACGTGCTGGTCCGCTTGGGCCACCCGAACGTCGCCGTGTATGACGGTGGCCTGTTGGAATGGTGCGCTGACCGCAGCCTGCCACTTCAAACCGGGCCCTGATTCGCACGTGCCCAGCGGGCTTGCCTCGTCCGCGCTGAAGCCCGCCGATGCAGTCGTGAGGGCACGTCTTTGCGCCGCGAATCGCGCACCTTGGCGGGCATCACAGCTCACCGTGGTCACTCTGACGCTCCGCTGAGCGCTGGCGTCAGGAGCGGGTATGCTTGTCTCAAGGATTCTGTGGATCTCAAGAATCGAGTGGTCATGAACCTTGCCAAGCTCTCGGCCAATGGCCAGATCACGGTTCCAGTTGAGGTGCGCCGTCGGCTTCATCTGGTGCCCGGCGACAAGGTGCTGTTCGTGGAGAAGGCGAACGGTGAGGTCGTCGTTGCCAAGGCCGGGCTCGCAGCACTGGCCCAAGCGCAGGCCGCGTTCTCCGACGCGGCGGCTGACTTCGGTGTCGGGGACGACACCGAAGTCCAATCGCTTGTCGACGACGTTCGTGGTCGGGTGTCGTGATCCGTGTCCTGGTCGACACCAACGTCGTCATCTCGGCGCTGCTGTTCCCGAACTCGACACCAGCGCGCGCCCTGGCCCGGGTCCTCGACGAGCACCGGCTCGTCCTCACCGACTGGATCATCGACGAACTGCACGAGGTAGTCGGGCGCAAGCGCCCCGATCTGTTAGCGGCTCTGGATGCCTTTCTCGACGACATCGACTACGAACTCGCCAGCCCCGGTGATCCGAGTGTTCCGATCTCCGACCCTGATGACCAGCCGATCCTCGACGCTGCCGTGGCCGGCGCCGTCGACGTCATCGTGACCGGCGACAAGGCCTTCCTATCCCTGGTCCTGGACCGCCCCCGCATCCTCACGGCCCGGGACTTCCTGGACTCGTCCCCCAGTGTCGGAGCACCTGCAACCGACAACTTCGAGGAGCCGAGACCGTGAAATCGGAGGACGGAGCGCAGGTGAGATCCTCTGGCTCGGGTGCCCCACATCGCTGCGTTCCGGCACTGCCTGGCGCCGGGCCGGGCTGGGTGCGACCCTGAGGCTCTTGAGCGCCGCTGCGGGTTGAGGCAGGGTGGGCTTGTGACGACGACACCGCCGGGCCGTTACGTCTCCAAGCCGCTCACGGACGAGACGTGGCCTGACTTCGCTGCGCTCGTGGAGGCGAACAACGGCGTCTGGGGTGGTTGCTGGTGCATCGGATTTCACCCTGAGGGCATTGGCAAGGACAGCACAGTGGCGGGCAATCGCGACGCCAAGTTTGCTCACGTCAATCGCGGGACCGTCCATCAGGTACTCGTCTACCTCGACGGCAAGTGCGTGGGCTGGTGTCAGTACGGGCCGCCGGCCGAAGTGGCCACGATCAAGAACTCCAAGGCATACGGGAAGGATCTCGTGGACTTGCCTGACTGGCGCATTGGTTGTGTGTTCACCGGCAACGGGCACCGGCGCCACGGTGTGGCGCGGGCAGGACTTACCGCTGCGCTGAGCGCGATCAGCCAGGCTGGCGGAGGCACCGTCGAGGCCTACCCCGAGCAACTGGACGGGCGCGGACCGCAGCGCGGCGCCTACCTGCACACCGGCCCGGAAGACCTGTTCGAAGAGTTCGGTTTCGTTCGGGATCGTCGCATCGCGAAGTGGCGCTGGGTCATGCGCGTGACTGTCCCGAATCGGACGGAGCGCTAGAGCGAGCAGTCCAGGGTTGCCGGCAACAGGCCCGTCCCTGGGTCTCCCCATCGAACAGCCGACTGCGCTGGATCGTGCGGCATTCCGCCGCCTATCGCGCACCCTGGGGCAGGCAGCACTACGCCCAGAGTGATGCGCGTTGGCAGGCGACGTGAACTCGAGGCTGCCACTATCTGGCTGCGTTGTACGGCTTGGCTGGTGGGTGGTTCGCAGGTGTGGGGGAAGGGCACGTGGGGGCCGCCGACCCGCGACGGTGGCCGCCCACGAGGGCTTCAGCGGCCCTCGGCCATGAGCTGCCGGACGGTCTGGTCCTTGATGGTCACGCCTTCGGCCTTGAGCTTGGCGATGACGTCGGCGAACTGGGGCAAGTACTGCTCGTGGGCGATCAGCAGCTCGTTCAAGATCCGCCGGGAGGTCTCCCCGTTAGGGATCAGCGGGTTGAGGTCGAAGGCCTCCAGCAGGGCGCCGTAGTCGCCGTCGATCGCGGCCTTGATGGTGCATTCCTCCATGGCCTTCATCACCTGGAGCCAGCCCCGCTCGTGCGGGCGCATCTCGCCCCAGACCAGCGGCTCGGCGCCGATCGCGGAGATGATGCTGGACACCTCCACGATGCAGTCGTAGGGCAGGTCCCTAATCGCTCCCCGGTTCTGGGTGCTCACGGTCATCCGGACGTGGGCGTCGGTGTTGATCGCCGCGATCGCCCCGCAGGCGGCGTCGCTGTAGTGCGCGCCGCCGCGCAATGCCAGCTGTTCGGGCTTGTGGTCCAAGTTGGGGTCGGCGTACATGGCGAACAGTTCGTCCTCGATCGCCTTGACCATCTCTGCGCGCGTGTTGTTCGTGGCGTAGTCCTCGATCGCGTGGGCCAGCATCTGCTCGGCGCCGAAGTAGTACCGGTGGTAGCCGCAGGGCAGCAGGTCGGCCGTGTGCAGCATGTCCAGGGGCAGGTCCGCGCCGCTCTGGATGTTGATCGGCGTGCCGCTGTCTGGGCCGTTGATCATCTCGATGATCTCCGCGGTGCGGTCCTTGCCGTCGCTGTCGTACACGCGGTGCCAATGGAAGTGGTTCAGCCCGGCGCACTGGTAGGTCAGGTTCTTCTGCTCCAGGCCGATGCTGGGGCCTTCCTTCATCTCGGCGATGATCGGCACGTTGCACAGCCCCACGGTCTTCTTCCACCCGAAGTTGCGGATGGCCGCCTCGGTGACCATCCCGGACGGGTTGGTGAAGCTGAGCAGCCACGCGTCCGGGCACAGCTCGCGCATGTCGTCGATGATGTCCTTGAACACCGGGATCGTCCGCAGCGCCTTGAAGATACCCCCAGCCCCGTTGGTCTCCTGGCCCAGCACGCCGTAGGACAGTGGGATCCGCTCGTCCTTGATTCGGGCGTACAACAGCCCCACGCGGAACTGGGTGGTCACGAAGTCGGCTCCGGGGAGGGCCTCCCGACGGTCGAAGCTGACGTGCACCTTCACCTTGTGGCCGGACGCGTCCCACATCCGCTGGGCCATCGCGGCAACGATCTCGACCTTCTCACGGCCTTCCTCGACGTCCACGAGCCAGTGCTCGGCTATCGGCACGGAGTCATAGCGCAGGATGAACCCCTCGACGAGCTCGGGGGTGTAGCTGGACCCACCCCCGAGGGTGACGATCTTGATGTTCTGCCGCATGCTGCCCTCTCATCTCGCTACTACCTCGCCGGGCAGGCAGCCCGGCATGGTCATCGAGCCGCGCGGACTCCCTGTTCCCGCGGCCGCGACGCGGGGGGGGGGACGTGTCACCCCCGCGGGCGTCCGATCACGATACGCACAGGCTCCATGGGGAGTCGCGCCGCGGCGATAGGGCGTTGCCGGCGCCGGACAGCTCTCGGCGCAGGCAACAGGCATCAGCGGTCACGAGTAGTCAGATGTGGCACGACCACCATCCGTGATCGCTCGGACTTGGCCTCGCCCGCCGCCCGCGCCAACCAGCTGCCGGGTGGCTGAGTTGCGTCCTTCCGCCGCGAGTCGGGCGCCTTGGGGCAGGCGTTGCAGCTTCCTCGATTGACGCACTCGAAACACGAACGCGTTGCGGGCGGATGTCCCGCCAGGCGCCCAGTCTGGTGGAGGCTCGGGCTGCTCCTGCTCAGGCTGTGCACGTGGGTGAGGCCCTCACTGGACCGTCTTGCGATGGGTCGCCCTGGCTTGTCCCTTCCGCGCGGGTTGCCGCTAACGGCGGTGGGCGTTGGGGTCGTCGCCGGACTGGCTGGGTACGTCGCAGTCTGCTAACGGGTCGAGCTGCTGTTCGTCCCGGGCGTGATGCGTGCGCAGCAGTCCATGGTGGTTGGGGTCCGGCGCTGGCGGGGCGAGGCTCGGCTTTCGGTTTCGGGTGTCGGCCCCGCCGACCCGGTTGCTCCGTTCGGTGAGCGCCACGAGGCCGAGGTGGCGGTCGGCGGTCCAGCACAGCGTCCTGGTGCCCGGGATGCTGTTGCGGTTCAGGATGCCAGCGGCGGCAAGCTCGACCAGGGCAGCGTGCGCGGCCGGGGGCGTGACCCCGTGCCTGGCCGCGGCCGATTCCACGGTCAGCACCGGTTCGGCGGCCAGGTTGTGCAGGATGCGCAGCACTACCGCCCCACTGCGCGGCTGCGCCGGAGTCAGGCCCAGGTCCGTACGGTGGGCCACCAGATCTTGGTGCACCACTGCGTCAAGTGCCTCGACGTCCCCCGCCAGCCGAACAGCATTGCCCGCCGCGATCTGCGCCGCCTGGCAGAAGCCGATGATCCACTCGTCCAGCCGCTGCGGCTGATCCCGGAACGCGGACAGCCCGCCGATATACGCGTTGGTCTCGCCGGCGAACACGGTGCTGATCGGGATCAGGATGTTGCGCAGGGCGTCGCCGCGGCGCAGCACGGTGTGGATCAGCGCCCGGCCGGTGCGGCCGTTGCCATCGATGAACGGGTGGATGGTCTCGAACTGCGCGTGGGCGATCGCCGCGCGCACGACCGGGTTGCCGTCGGTGGCGGTCAGGAAGCGCGCCAGGTCGTCGACCAGCCGCAGCATCTCGCCTGGCGGCGGTGGGACGAAATCGGCCCGCAGCGGGCTCCATCCCGGCCCCCCGACCCAGTTCTGCTCGGTCCGCAGGCCTTCGGGCAGGTGGGGTGCGACCACATGCTGCAGGTCCACGATGTCGGCGGTCGTGAGCGGGTAGGCCGGATCGCTCATCGCCGCGACCGCGTCCTCGGTGGCCCGGACGTTCGCGACCACCTCCAGCGCCACGGCCGGGCCGCTGTGCAGCAGTTCGGCGATCGCGAGCCGCTTCGGGGCTACCCGGTTACCCTCGATCCACGAAGAGGAGATGCTCTCCGACCGGATCAGTAGATGGTTCAGATACCCCCCGTGCGAACCGATCCGTTCATCCGCGCGGGCCAGCACCGCCAAAGCATCCTCTGCGGCCTGACGTGCCTCCGCCCCGAGTTGCGGGAGGCGTTCCCGCAACTCGTCGGGTACATACGCCAGGTACCGGCCCGGGGCGCGGTCCCTCCGGCTCAACCCGAACTCGTGGTCCGGGTTCCACAGCGACTCCACGTACCGGGCCATACCACCCCCTCCAAACCACTCAGATATAGGTTAACGCTAGCAGCCTATTTTAGAAAGCCACCAGATGCAGGGTGCCGCGTCACAGGGTGCCGCGTGCCGTCCCGGTCAGCGGCGCTGCTTTCCGCCGCGTGTGGACGCGGCGGTGGCTCGCGCAGCTGCGGGCACGAGGACTTGCCAATTCCCGGGAACGGCGCCGACGGAAGCCCGACGATTCGAAGCGACCCCGAAGTCTGGTGCGTTAGCCTCATTCACGTCGAAGCCGAGCCGTTTGGGGAGCAGTGATGACCGACGACCTGGTCACGGGTCTTCTGCCGGGCCTCGGGGAATCCTCGAAGGCGGGCTTCAACGTCTTCGACGTCATGAGACACGGGACCCACGAGAAACAGATCTCCAACGTCTTCGGGTGGCTGCTGGATGCCGAGGGCACCCACAATCTCGGGGACTTGTTCCAGCGAATCTTCGTCAATGAACTCAATCGGGGCCGCGCAGGCCAGACCTTGGGCGCCCACGGACCGTACGTGGTGCGCCAGGAAGTGAACACCTCGCACGCGGAGGATGATCAGGACATCGCCGATCTGGTCCTTGAGAGCGACCAAGAGAGGCTTGTCATCGAGAACTACTACACCTCCGATGGGCACGGCCACGGCTACGACCGCTACTTGGAGTTCGCGCGGCGCGGCGGTCGACGTGGTGCAGTAGTTCTGTTGTGCCGCGATGCGGACAGCTCTCGGCAGACCGGAGGTTGGGAGCACGCCGCAGTGGTCACCTACGACAAGCTCGTCACAGAGCTTCGCGAGAAGGTCGCCAGCGACTACCACCAGAAGAATCCGGAGCCCTCCTGGCTCATCGACCAGATGCACCCCAAGTTCGTGAGAGGGGCAGGGCGCGTGGAGGATCACGAGGTACTCGATTTTCTCACCGTGATGTGTGCCACCGGTGAAGCCGGGCGTTATCGCGCGCAGTCTCAGGACGCGGCGGCACTCAAGTTCGCGGACGACGTGGCCAAGCAGGCCGCCGAGCGTTTCGGTGAAGGCCGAGAGCTGCTGCAGCGTGTGAAGGGCAGGTTGAAGACCTACGGTGCGCGGGTACTGCAACCCCAACTGAACGCGACCCTGGGGGCAGGCTTTGTCACGAAGGTCAGCGCAACATACGCGGGCATCTACCAATGGACCGTGAATCTGGAGGTTGCTGATGAAGGGAACGAATTCGGCGAGGGCAAGCTGCAACTGAAGTTCGGGCCCTCGGCATGGTTCGCCAACGAGCAAGACCCCAATTGGCGACGCACCGTAGACCTCGAGGCCGTGGACTACTCGCACCTCTTCCTTACGAGGGCAAGGTTCAGGGAGATCCGGCAATCGGCCGTGACGCTCCAGGAGGTCCTGGATGGCCTGGGGTCCGGCGACCTCAGATTGCACGACGAGATCGTCGAGTTCTGGAGGTACACCGGCCCCTAGCCAACTTGCCTCTGGGACGCTGAGCTGAGCAGAATCGATTCGCCGTTGCGGACGACAACCGTGTGGGCTGCCGGGGGATCTGTCGTCGGCTTGCTGCACGACCTCGGTGCCCAGCTGACCTGCCCCACTTCGCCGCGAATCGCGCACCCTGGGGCAGGCATCACAACGCACTCGACCTCTCCGGTCTGCCAGTAATCCGGCGCTTCGGATTTCAGCGGGGGGTGAGGGTTGGGAGCAGGGTCCAGTCGGGTTTGCCGGCGTTGAGGAGGACACGGATGCGGTAGTTGCGGAAGCTCCGGAATCCGAACCCGACCCTCTTGGTCGCTTTGATCAGGTTGTTCTGGCCTTCGGTGGGACCGCTGGTGGCGTGGGTGGTGTGCCAGGCGAGGATCTCGTGGTGCCAGGTGCGTAGGGTGCGTCCCAGCTTGCGGGTCTCGGGGTGCCGGGTGGGGTGACGCAGGTCTGCGGACAGGGCGCCGAGGTAGGCCGCGGCGGTGTGGGGGTCGGGCATGGTGTAGCTGGCGCGGATGGCTTCCTTGGCCTGCCAGGCGGTAGTCACGTGCCCGTCGGGGTCGCCTGCGGCGAGCAGGCCCTGGATCTTGGTTTGGCCGTCTGCGTCGATGGTTTCCCGTGCTTTGGTCAGTAGCCGGCGGGCCCGGTAGAGCGGGTCGTGTTTGTGCCCACGGTGCCCGAGGACGGTGTTCTGCACGAACCGGCGGACCTTGTCCAGGCTGCTGTTGGCTAGCTGGATCAGGTGAAACGGGTCGACGACCAAGACAGCGTGGGGCAGGATCTGGCGGTAGACGCTGCGGTAGGTGGCGGCCATGTCCAGGGTGCCCACGGTGATCGCGTCCAACCAGGTCTGGGGGCGCTGGGCCAGCCAGCTGATCACCGATTCGGTG
>JAQBEX010000102.1:0-10287 GCA_032123675.1 Actinomycetes bacterium | reverse complement strand
CATGGAGCACCCGTCGACCCGGGCCGCCTCGATCAGCTCGAAGGGCAGGGTTTCCTCGAAATACTGGGTCATCCAGAAGACTCCGAAGGCCGTGACCATGCCCGGGACGATGACCGCCACCAGCTTGCCCGTCCAGCCGAGTTCGGACATCAGGATGAACAGGGGCACGACACCCAACTGGGTCGGCACGGCCATGGTGGCGATGACGAACACCAGCAGGGCGCGGCGGCCACGGAACTGCAGCTTCGCGAACGAGAAGCCCGCCAGGGTTGCGAACAGGACCACGCTGACCGAGGTGATGACCGCAACGATGACGGAGTTCCACATGGCCTGCCAGAACTTGATGTCCGCGTTGAGAACCCGTTGGGCATTGTCGATGAAGTTGCTCTCGGGGATCAGCGACGGGATGGGGTTCTGCGCGATCGTCTGGGCGTCGGAGGACGCCAGCAGGAACGTGTAGTACAGCGGGTAGAAGGAGATGAGCAGCACGACGCCCAGGAGGGTGTAGGTGACCCAGCCGCCCCTGCGGTTGGAGCCCACGCCGGCGCGCCGGTTCTTGCGCCGCGTGGCGTACTTGGCGGCTCCCTTGCCTGCGGTCTGCTCGACCACGCCGATGGAGCTCATCACTTGCCGCCTTTCGAGTCAGTCCCGGAGATTCGCTGGGTGAACCAGAAGTTGATGCCTCCGATGACCAGGATGATCAGGAACAGGATCCAGGCCACGGCCGAGGCTCGCCCGAAGCTCTTCTGGGCCCCCCACCCGAGCTCGTAGAGGTACATGGTCACTGTCATCCACTGCCGGTCGGCGCCGCCCTGGCCGGCCGAGTCGAACATGCGCGGCTCGTCGAAGATCTGCAGGCCGCCGATGGTGGAGGTGATCACGACGAAGATGATCGTCGGTCGCAACGAGGGGATCGTGATCGACTTGAACGACCGCCAACGACCGGCTCCGTCCACCACCGCAGCTTCGTAGAGATCATTGGGGATGGCCTGCATCCCGGCCAGCAGGATGAGGGTGGTGTAGCCGGTCCAGCGGAAGTCAACCATCGTCGCGATGGCCACGTGGCTGGCCAGCACGTCTGCGTGCCACGCGATCGGGTCGATGCCGATCTTGCCGAGGAGCGCATTGGCCATGCCCGACTGGTCGGCGAAGATCTTGGCGAAGATCATGCCCACCGCAACAGGCATGACCACGTAGGGCAGCAGGACGCCCATCCGCCAGAAGGTCTTTGCCCGCAGGTTGGCGTCGAGCATGGCGGCCAGCCACAGCCCGATCAGGACCTGGGGCACTGAGGACAGCAGGAAGATGCTGAAGGTGTTGCGCAGGCCCTTCCAGAACAGTGGCTGGCCCACGACCTGCTGGTAGTTCTCAATCCCGACGAAGTCGCCCTTGCCGCCGATCAGGTTCCAGTCGTGCAAGGACACGAAGGCGGTGTAGACGAGCGGGAACAGGCCCACGATGGCGAAGAGGATGAAGAAGGGGGAGATGTACAGGTACGGGGAGTACTTGCGGTCCCACGCGTTCCGGCGCGTTCGGCGGGCCAACTCGCGGTCGGCCGCCGCATCCGACTTCACGGGGACCGTAGGAGCTGCGTTCATCGACATGAGCATCCTCGTCTGCGACTCCGGCGGAGTCTGGGCCTGCCGGGGACCGCGCTCTCGGGGAGGTGGATCCGGGATGGGTCGTGCGTTGCGAGCCTAGTGGAAGCGCTCTCCGGCCGTCGCGTTGACGGGACTACCGGAGAGCGCGGGTTCCCGGTCGTCCGCCCCGCACACCCGTCGCAGCAGCGGCGTGGGGTGTGGACCGGACGACCGGGCCAGCGCTCAGCCGAGGTTGTTGACGTCAGTCTCGAACTTCGCCCACGAGGATGCGGCGTCATCGACACCGGTCTCCACGCGGGTCAGGGCCTGCTGCATCGCATCGTTGATGGCGAAGTAGTTCGGTCCCTTGTAGGGGGCCACGGTGACAGCCTCGGCCCGGTTGGCCAGGATCGCGCCGGTCGGGGCGTCATTGAAGAACTCGCTGGTCTGGGACTGCAGTTCAGGATCGGTCAACGCGGCAACCTGGCTCGGGAACGTGCCCTTCGCCTTGAACGCCTTGACCTGCTGTTCCGGAGCGGTGAGCCAGTTGGCCAACTTCTTGGCCTCGGCCTGGTTCGCACCCATCGTGGGAACGGTCAGGAACGACCCGCCCCAGTTACCGCCGCCGCCGGGGAACACATCAGCGAAGTCCCATCCGTCAACACCGGCCGCGTTGCCCTCGACGACACCCAGCATCCAACCTGGGCACAGCATCGTGGCGAAACCGTCCTTCTGGAAGCTCACCACCCAGTCCTCACCCCACTGCTGGAGCTTCCCGGACTGCGTGTCCGCAGCGGCGACGACGGACTCGTAGATGTCCTTCACCTCAGGGTTCTCCAGGGCGATGATGTTGTTGTCGTTGTCCTCGTAGGCGTTCGCAACCTGGTTGATCATCCCCTGGTAGGTGGCACCGGCGCTGTCGAACCACGCCGATCCGGTGTCAGCAGCCGCGAAATCGGCGCCGACCTCGAAGTACTTGTCCCATGTGGCAGCGTCCCCGCCGAGCAACTCCTTGACGTCGTCACGATCGGTGGGCAGGCCCGCCTTCTCGAAGAGGTCAGCGCGGTAGCAGATGCCCTCAGGGCCGATGTCCGTGCCGTAGCCGATGAGCTTGCCGTCCGGCGTCGTCGCCTGGGCGACCTTCCAGTCCAGCCAGCGGCCGTCGACCGAGGGGTCGCTCAGGTCGAGGAAGTTGTCCGAGTACTGGAGGAACTCGGCCATCCAGTCGACCTCGACTGCTTCGATGTCTGAGGCCCCGGCGCCGGCAGCCAGGCTCGTGCTCAGTGCCGTGCGTGCGTCGCCCGCCTCCGCTGCCTTCACGGCCTCGATGGTGACGTTCGGGTTGAGCTCCTCGTACTCCGGGAACAGGTCCTCGTAGCCGAACTCGTTGAACGTGGCGACTGAGAGGGTCACGGGCTCGGTGCCCGTTTCCTCTGTCGCGGCGTCCGATGTGCTGTCGCTGCCACTTGAGCATCCGGTCGCAACCAGCGCAACCGCTGCCATGCCTGTCGTGAGCGTGACCCACGACTTCCTTGTCCTACGGACCATGACTGGCCTTCTCCTTCTCGTCATCACGGCGGGGTCGCCGATCGGTGGTATTCCCCACGGAGACTCCGCGGTGAGCGCCAAACTCTCGGGGTCAGAATCCGGAGAGCGCTTTCACCCTTCTCCTCTGCCGTAGGTTTGTCAAGGCTGCGTTGTATCCGTTATCAACTTGTGACATTGTGGTCGGAGAGCGCTCTCCACAGTGACTCGGTGGAGTGCTTCCACCCTCAGGAGGTCCGTATGCCCACTGCCGGCCGCGCCGCCCACGAGACGGTCCGGGATTCCCAATCGGAGGAGGGGTACGTCGATCTGTACGGTCGGCGCTTCTTCCAGATCACCGACTACGACCGGTTGGCCCCGTTCTTCATGACGGTGGTCGGATCCGGGGATCCGTGGTGCTTCGTCTCGAGCACCGGCGGGCTGACGGCGGGACGGGTGCGACCCGACTCGGCGCTGTTCCCTTACTACACCGACGACAAGGTCAGCGAGAGCGCCGGCCGCACAGGTGGCCTCAGCATCATGTGGGTCCGCCGGGATGGGCACGAACCCGTGCTGTGGGAGCCGTTCTCCGCCGCCTCGTACGCGGGTGACGGAGCCCGAAGGACGCTGTTCAAGGACGTGTTGGGCACCACGCTGGTGTTCCAGGAGGTTCGGGCAGACCTCGGGCTTCGGGTACGGGTCACCTGGCAGACGGGCAGCCGCTTCGGGATCATCCGGACGTGCGAGCTGGCCAACGTGGGCAACCAGCCGTGCGAGCTGGAACTGGTCGACGGGTTCGTCAATGTGCTCCCCGCAGGACTGGACGCACCGGTGCAGAACCGGTTGAGCAACCTGCTCGACGCCTACAAGCGCACCGAGGTCGACGAGCGCAGCGGGCTGGGGATCTACTCGCTGAGCTCGCGGCTGACCGACCTGGCCGAGCCGAGCGAGTCGCTGCACGCCAACGTCGCCTGGCAGGTCGGCCTGGGCGAGGCCGATCACCTGCTGTCGATGGGGCAGCTGCCCGGGTTCCGGCGTGGCGAACCGGTGGTCCCCGAGCGGGACATCCGGGGCCTGCGCGGTGCCTACCTGCTGCACGCCGCCATGCCGCTGGCTCCGGGTCAGGAACGGTCCTGGCGGATCGTCGGAGACGTGGAGCAGGATGCGGCCGAGGTGGTCGCGCTGCGCGAGCTGCTCAGCCGTCCGGATGAGCTGGCAGCGCTGCTGGAGGACGACATCACGGCCACCCGCGTCGAACTCGAGCGGATCGTTGCCTCCGCCGACGGGCTGCAGTCCACAGGCGAGGAGCTCGCGACCGCCCATCACGCCGCGAACGTCCTGTTCAACGTGATGCGCGGCGGAGTGCCTGTCGACGGGTACCGGTTCGAGGTCCGCGACTTCCGCGACTTCGTCGCGCAGCGCAGCCCGGGAACCCTCGGACGGTGGGATTCGCTGCTGGCCGGCAGGCCGGCGGGGCTGACGATCGACGAGTTGCTGGGCATCGCCCGGGACAGCGGGGATCCCGACGTCCTGCGGCTGGGCCTGGAGTACCTGCCACTCACGTTCAGCCGGCGCCACGGTGATCCATCGAGGCCCTGGAACAAGTTCGAGATCGTGCTGCGCGATGCCAACGGTGACCCGCGGCTGAACTTCGAGGGCAACTGGCGCGACATCTTCCAGAACTGGGAGGCACTGGCCTGGTCGTTCCCCGAGTACCTCGAGTCGATGGTCGCGGTCTTCCTCGACGCCACAACCGCTGACGGCTACAACCCGTACCGGATCTCCCGATCCGGGATCGACTGGGAGGTCCCCGAGCCGGACGATCCCTGGTCCAACATCGGCTACTGGAGCGACCACCAGATCATCTACCTGCTCAAGCTGCTCGAGACCTCGACCCGATTCCACCCGGGCCGGTTGAACGAACTGGGCGGCGCCCCGGTCTTCTCGCACGCAGATGTCCCCTACCGGATCGCGTCGTACGACCAGATCCTGGCCGACCCCTACGAGACGATCACCTTCGACGAGGAGCAGGCGGCCCTGATCGCCGATCGGGTCGGCGTGTCCGGTGCTGACGGACGGCTGGTCCACGGCATCGACGGCGAGCTCGTCCGGGTCACGCTTGCCGAGAAGCTCCTGCTGCTCCTGTTGGCCAAGATGGTCAACCTCGTGCCCGACGGCGGCATCTGGATGAACACCCAGCGTCCGGAGTGGAACGACGCGAACAACGCCCTGGTCGGCCGTGGACTGTCCGTGGTGACGCTGGCACAGCTGCGGCGCTACCTGGAGTTCGTGCAGGAGCTGTTGACCGAGGACGTGACGGTCACAGCCGAACTCGCGGACCTGCTCGAAGGTGTGCTGGGGGCGCTCGAGGCGCATGCTTCGGACCTCGAGCGGGGCTTCAGCGACCAGGCCCGGCGTGCGTTCCTCAACGACCTGGGCAGCGTGGGCAGCACCTACCGCTCGCGGGTCTACGGCGGCTTCAGCGGCAGCTACGACGACGTCCCCGGTGAGCGGGTCCAGGAACTGCTGACGCTGGCCAGGTCCTACGTGGACTCGAGCCTGCACAGCAATGAGCGCGAGGATGGGCTGTACCACTCGTACAACCTGCTCGAGCTGTCCGAGGGGTCGGCAGCGATCGCGCGGCTCCCCGAGATGCTCGAGGGTCAGGTCAATGTGCTGGCCAGCGGGGCCCTGGACGCCCAGCAGTCGCTGGCCCTGCTGGGCGGGCTGCGGCGCAGCAGGCTGTACCGCGCGGACCAGCACAGCTACATGCTCTACCCGGACAAGGATCTCGCTGGCTTCCTCGACCGCAACCGGTTCACAGCCGCGCGGGCCCAGAACTGCCCTCTGGTCGCCGAGCTGGTCGAGGCCGGTGACCGCAGCCTGGTGGTCCGCGACGTGCACGGCGACCTGCACTTCGCTGCAGAGATCCGCAATGCCCGCGACATCGAGGCGCAGCTGGACCGCCTGGCCGCCGATCCACGCTTCTCCGCGACCGCTGCGGCCAGCCGCCAGGAGCTGCTCGACATCTTCGAGGAGGTCTTCAGCCACGCCGAGTTCACGGGCCGCTCCGGGTCCTTCTTCGCCTACGAGGGCTTGGGCAGCATCTACTGGCACATGGTCTCCAAGCTGCTGCTGGCGGTCCAGGAGGCCGCCGAGCGGGCAGCAGCCGAGGGGGAGTCGGACGAGACCGTCGCGCAACTCATCGCCGCCTACGAGGATGTCCGTGCCGGGATCGGGTACGCCAAGCCCGCCGCGGTCTACGGGGCCTTCCCGACGGACCCCTACTCGCACACACCCGCCGGTCACGGCGCGCGCCAGCCCGGCATGACCGGTCAGGTGAAGGAGGAGGTGCTCACCCGGATGGGCGAGCTCGGACTGCGCGTCGAGGAGGGTCAGATCGTGGTGCGGCCAATCGAGCTGCGCGCCACCGAGTGGCGCCAGGAGCCAGCAACCTTCGAGTACCTCGACGTGCGCAACCTCCCCGGCTCGATCGACCTGCCGGCCGGCTCGTTGGCGTTCACCTTCTGCCAGGTGCCGGTGCGCTACCGGCGGGCGGACACGCTGGCGATTCAGGTCGTCCGCGCCGATGGCTCGGTCGTGGACTGCCCGGATGGCAGGATCCCCGTCGAGCTCAGCGCCAGCATCTTCCAGCGCGATGGGGACGTCGCACGGATCGAGGTCAGCACCCCGGCCGCCATCTGAGGCTGCAGTTCGTCCCCCGGTGCCGGGTACGGGTGGGTTGCACACCTTGTTCGGCGCCGTTGCCCGGCGCTAGTGTGCTCAGGGTCACCTAATGAAGGGGATCCCAATGATCGTCGAGTCCTACGTCGCAGGCACGCCGTCGTGGATAGACCTCATGACCACCGACCAGGAGGCGTCGATCGCGTTCTACGGCGACCTCTTCGGGTGGCAGGCCCAGATGTCCGGCCCGGACATGGGCAACTACGCCATGTGCATGATGGGGGACCAGCCGGTCTCCGGCATCGGCTCGATGCCGACAGAGGGCCCGGCGTTCCCGCCCAGCTGGACGGTCTACATCAGCGTCGATGACGCCGACGTGGTCACAGCGGCGGCACTCGAGGCCGGCGGGCAGGTCATCTCCCCGGTCATGGACGTCGCAGGGGAGGGGCAGCGACCCGGCCGGATGGCCATCCTCGCCGAGCCCTCCGGAGGGGTGTTCGGCATCTGGGAGCCGCACGACCATCGCGGGTCCGGGCTCGCGAACGAGCCGGGATCATTCGCGTGGAACGAGATGCTCAGCCGCGACCCGCAGGCATCCCGGGAGTTCTTCGGCGCGGTCTTCGGGTACGAGTGGGAGCCCATGCCGGGGGTCGAGTCCATGGCGTACTACACGGCAACGCTCGACGGCACCCCGGTCCTGGGAGTCATGGCGGTGCCCGAGTCGATGCCTGCTGAGGTCCCCTCGCACTGGAACTCCTACTTCGCGGTCAGCGACGCCGACGACGCGGCGGCCCGTGCGCAGGCTGCGGGCGGAACGGTCGTGGCGGCTCCGTTCGACTCGCCCTTCGGCCGGATGGCCGTCCTTGCCGACCCCCAGGGAGCGGGCTTCTCGATCGTGGCTCTGCCGCCGGGGTGACACCGCGTACCTTCCAGCCCGAGTAGCCGCGGCTCGGTCAGCCGCTCACCTGGTCGAGTTCGCGCTGCTCCTGGGCGGCCACACGCCGCACGAGGTACTCCCGGAACCGCCGGGGTCGCTGTGACGGGATCGCCAGGGCGACGGCACAGGCGCCGGCCAGCAGCACCACCGCGACCGCGGCGTCCATGAGGAAGTGGTTGCCGGTGACCACGACGACCCACGTGGTGATGATCGGATGGGTGATCGCCAGCCAGCGCCACGGCGAGCGGGCGATGACGATGATCAGCAGCGCCACCGCGGCAGCCCACGCGATGTGCACCGAGGGCATGGCGGAGTACTGGTTGGCACCGGGGATGGCGTCGTACACCGACAGCCCGGTGCGCGCCGCGGTGTCCACGACGCCGAGCTCGGGGATCAGTCGTGGCGGGGCCACCGGCTTGTACTGGATGAGCAGGCACGCGCCGGTGACGATGAAGACGGTCGTGCGCGTGAACGGCCAGTCCTCGCGGTGCCGCACGAACACCCAGGCCAGGGTGATCACGAACGTGGTGATGTGTGCCGTGGCGTAGTACGTGTCGGCCGCGCGCATGAGCCACTCGTGGCCGAGTACCTGGGCCTGCATGGAAGCTGCGCTGGGCCAGCCGAGCAGCTCCTCGATTCGGGCCAGCTGCAGGCCGGCCTCCTCTGCGTTCTCAAAGCCGCCGAAGGTCAGCGATCCGGCGTACTGCCAGGCCGCGTAGGCAATCATCAGCAGGGCCACCTCCCCGGCGCTGCTGGACAGGAACCGGTACCGGGGCCAGGCGCGCGCAGCCAGCATGAGCACGACCATCACCGCGGCGATGCCCAGTGCATAGCGCCAGGGCAGCCAGCCCAGCCCGTTGCTCACCAACCAGTCCATCGGTTCAATCCTCGTCGATCAGGCGGGTCGAGGAGGTGACGAGCAGGCCGACGGCCAGCAGACCGGCCATGGCCGGGCCGTACCGCCGGCCCACCGTCATCGACGTCACGACCACACCGTAGGCCACGGACCCAGCGCCGCCGGAGTTCTCGCTCCGTCCTTGATCCGGAAGACCAGCCCCGGCCCGAGTGACTGTCCCGCCGCCTACGATGTCCTCCCATGGAGCACAGAGCCTTCGGGTCCACCGGCCTGCAGGTCTCGATGCTCGGCCTGGGTGCGGGTCATATCGGCGATCCGACCGCCAGCGAGGGCGAGGTGGCCCGTCTGCTGGGCACCGCGCTGGACTCGGGACTGAACCTGGTCGACACAGCCCGCGGATACTTGTGCAGCGAGGACCGGATCGGTCGGCTGGTCGGCCATCGCCGCGACGAGTTCGTCCTGTCGACCAAGGTCGGGTACGAGATCCCGGGGGTGCCGGACTGGTCCGGTGCTGCTGTCACGCAGGGGATCGATCGGGCGCTGGCCCAGTTGCGCACCGATGTCCTGGACGTGTGCTTCCTGCACTCCTGCGCGCTGGACGTGCTCGCGACGGGGGAGGCGGTCAATGCCCTGCACGCTGCTCAGCAGGCGGGCAAGGTCCGCGTCTGCGGGTACTCCGGGGAGGCAGATGCGCTGGCCTGGGCGATCGAGTCCGGGGCCTTCGGTGCCATCCAGACCTCGGTCAACCTCGCAGACCAGTGGACGCTGTCCACGCTCCTGGCTCGTGCCACCGAGGCCGGGCTGGGGGTCATCGCGAAGCGACCGTTGGCCAACGCCGCCTGGCGGTTCGCCGAGCGTCCCGTCGGCGACTACGCGGAGCCCTACTGGGAGCGGCTGCGGGCCATGGCCATCACGCCTGAGGACGGCGACTGGACTGCCACAGCCCTGCGCTTCTCGGCATTCACCCCAGGCGTCTCCACGGCGATCGTGGGGACGTCCTCGGTCGACCATCTGGACGCCGCTGTGGAGGCGGTGGCCCTGGGGCCCCTCCCGGAGGGTGAGATTGCGCGGTGGGCAGCCGCCTTCGAGCCGTTCATGGGGCACTGGTTGCCGCAGATCTGATCACCGGCCGGCCTCGGCGGGGGGCCGTGTCGACTGGGTGCCGGCTCCCCGTCGTGCTGCGGCGGGCCGAATGCGACCACCTGCCACACTGGGCGCCATGGCCCAGCCCGAGGCGTTCACCTTCGATGACGTGGTCCTGGAGCGCGATGGTCAGCGCATCCTCGACGGCGTCTCCGACCACATCCATTGGGGCTCGGCCACCGCTGTGGTGGGTGCCAGCGGTTCAGGCAAGTCGACGTTCCTGCGGATGCTCAACCGCTTCGAGGAGCCCACCCGGGGGCGAATCGAGCTCGACGGCCAGCCGCTGGACGCCTATGACGTGCACGCGCTGCGGCGCCGGGTCGGCCTGGTGGCCCAACGACCCACGATGCTGACCCCCACGATCGGGGCGGAGGTCCGTGTGGCCAACCCGGACCTCGACGATTCCGCCGTGCGCGAGCTGCTGGCGCGGGTAGCCCTGCCGGACGTATCCCTGGAACGGGCAACCGCAACCCTTTCCGGCGGCGAGCAGCAGCGGGTGGCCCTGGCCCGGACGGTGGCGGTGGCGCCGGACGTCCTGCTCCTCGATGAGCCGACCAGTGCCC
>JAQBEX010000101.1:0-6781 GCA_032123675.1 Actinomycetes bacterium | reverse complement strand
GCAGGGACCCATCGAAGTTCCCGGTCTGCCCGGACTGCCTGAAGATCTACAACGGCATGCCCGCCGGCGGAGATGGCGACAACCCGTGATCGTGGGTGACGTCCGGGGCTAAGCCGGAGTCATCCATTCGACAAGGCACGGTGGGATGTCCGCACGTGTAGACCTGATCACGCGCGGGCATAGCATCGTCACGCTGGGTGGATGAGCCACGGGATGGGGGAGGTCGAGTGGGGCTGTTTCAGGCCCGGGCGTCGCGGGTGGCGGCCCTGCGATCCGCGGTGCTTGCGCGGTGATCGGGGCGCTTGTGGTGGGCCCGCTGGCTGCCGCACCACCAACTGCGACCGATGACCCAGCACGCACCCCGGTCGTGACCCGGTGGATGCCCAGCTGGGCCACATCCTCGGCGCTTGCTGGCGTCGAGGCGAACTCCGACCTCGTTGGTGAAGCCTCTCCGTTCTGGTACAGGGCGAAGGCATCGGGCGGCTCGGTGTCGATCTCCAGCGCGGTGGGCTCCGAGACGATGAACTCGGTGCTCGCGAGTCTCCGGGAATGCGGCATCGCCGTCATCCCTCAATCGCTGACGGATCCGGCCGTCTGGCGATGGCCACCGTGCTGAAGGACGAGTCCGATCGCAGGGCTCACGTGGACCAGCTCGTGGCCTCGTCGTGAGCAACGGCTACGACGGCATCGAGCTGGACTACGAGAAGTTCGCGTTCACGGACGGCACCTCCACGTGGGCGCAGACCAGGCCGGCATGGTTAGCCTTCGTCACCGAGCTGGGGGCCGCGCTGCACGAGAACGGCAAGAAGCTGGCGCTGGCAGTCCCGCCGAGGCACAACGGCACCTACACGGCAGGCGCTGGTAGCGGGGCACGCTGGGTCCGGGGAAGTCGCCGAGGTTCATCATCACGACCCGCCTGTAGCCGGCTCAGCCGGGGAGCGCTGCTGGCTCGGCGACGCTGGCCGCGGGCAGGTCGAACCACTGCAGGTGGCCCAATTCATCGGCCAGCTCCACGCCGGGCCCATGGGCGCGCGCGACCGCGGCCGCGAGCAGCGCGCGTGCCTCGACCAGATGGCCCGCCAGGGCGTCCTCGCCCGCTCGATCGTCGTGGCGCGGGTGGACGAGCCGTCCGGACTCGTCGTAGCTGACGTCGGCCAGCCGCAGGGGGGGCTCGATCGGGCCGGAGCGGTGCTTCCAGAGGCCCGAGGTGAGCTCGAAGCGGTAGTCCTCAAGCAGCGCCCAACCGTGCCGCGCGAGCAGGTCGACCGCCTCGACGATGTAGTTGAACACCGCCTCGGAGATGAAGTAGTTGAAGTTCACCCTCACCCAACCGGGCTTGATCCCCTCGCACCCGGCGGTGATCTGCTCCTCGAACTCCGCCGAGCGGTCCAGGGAGATACCGAGCAGTCGGTGGCCGTAGGGCCCGGCGCACGAGCAGCCGCCGCGCGACTGGATGCCGAAGACGTCGTTGAGCATGGCCACGATCGCGTTGTGGTGCAGGTACTTGCCGCTCGGTGAGCGCACCGTGAAGGAGACGATGGACAGCCGCTCGGCTGCGGGGTTGCCCAGGACGGTGATCGCAGCGTTGTCCGACCACGCAGCCACAGCGCGATGGACGAGGTCCTCCTCATGCGCGTGGATCACCTCGGTGCCGACCGCCCGCTTGAGGTCGAAGACCATGCCGGCACGGATCGACTCGATGATCGCCGGCGTGCCGCCCTCCTCGCGGTGCTCTGCGTCGGTCAGGTACTTGTGCTCCGCCGGGCTGACGTAGGCCACGGTGCCGCCGCCGACCACGTCGGGCACCGAGTTGCGCAGCAGCTCTCGGCGCACGATCAGCAGGCCCGGAGTGCCCGGACCGCCGATGAACTTGTGCGGTGAGAGGAAGATCGCGTCCTTGGCCGCGCCCGGATCCCGGGGGTTCATGTCGATGTCGATGTACGGCCCACCGGCCGCGAAGTCCCAGAACGCCAGCGCCCCGTGCTTGTGCAGCAGCCTGGTGATGGCGTCCGTGTCGGTCAGGATCCCCGTGACGTTCGACGCAGCACTGAAGCTGCCGATCTTCAGCGGCCGGTCGGCGTACCGCACGAGCTCCAGGGCCAGCCGGTCGGCGTCGATGTGGCCGTCCGGGCTCTCCGGGATCAGCACCACGTCGGCAATCGACTCCCGCCACGGCAGCTCGTTGCTGTGGTGCTCGAACGGCCCGATGAAGACCACCGGGCGCTCGGAGACGGGGATCTGGTCGGTGAAGCCGTACTGGGCGTCGAGGTCGGCGGGGATCCGCAGGTTGAGGATGCCGATCAGCCGATTGATGGCCCCGGTCGTGCCGGACCCGGCGAAGATCACCGCGGTGGATTCGTCGCCGTTGACGCTCTCGCGGATGATCCGTCGGGCGTCCTCGCGAAGGCGGGTGGTCTGCAGGCCGGTGCCGCTGGACTCGGTGTGCGTGTTGGCGTACCGGGGCAGGACCTCGTCGCGGATGAAGTCCTCGATGAAGTCCAGGGCCCGGCCGCTGGCGGTGTAGTCGGCGTACGTGACGCGGCGGCGACCATAGGGGCCGTCCATCACCTGGTCGTCGCCGATGACCCCCTCGCGGATCCGCGACAACAGGGCCGGTTCCGGTAGCCCCGGCGCCCGCGGGGGGATGGCAATCATGTCCGGATGCCCTTCTGCAGCGCCCGGACGAGCCGGTCCTGATGGTAGGTCAGCCAATCGTAGACGAGGTACGTCGAACGCCGCGGATCGTCCTCCGGCAGCGCCATGAAGTCACGGGCGCTCTCCTCGTCGAGCTCCAGGCGCGCCCCCAGGGTCAGCCTCAGGTCGTTGAGCGCCCCGAGCCACGCCATGCACTCCCGCTCGTCCAACTGCGTCGGGTCCGGTCTCTTGAGGGTCTCGGCCGCTGCTTCGATGTTCCCCATCTTGGTCGCGCGCAGGTCCCGCTGCGTGAAGCGACGGAACTCGGCCGCGTCGTCGGGATCGGCGTAGGCATCCGGGAACAGGCGGGCCAGCGCGGGGTCGTCGGGGCGCACTGCCGTGTCGTCGATCCCGACCAGCTCGACCAGTGGATCCACGGGGTGATCGGGCTCCGGCTCGGTGAGCATGGCGCCCATCTGGGCCAGCAGGTCCACCAGCAGCCCGCGGTCGGTGTCGCGCAGATGCAGCCACACCTGGCCGTGGCGGTTGCGTCGGAAGCCCGGTGGATCGAGAAGGCCCATGGTGCTAGTGATCCCGCGACATCGTGGCCCAGAGGCCGTAGCTGTGCATGGCGGTCACGTCACGCTCCATCTGATCGCGGCTACCGGAACTGACCAGCGCCTTGCCCTCGGTGTGCACGTCCATCATCAGCGATTCGGCCTTCGCTCGTGGATAGCCGAAGTACTGCATGAACACGAAGGTCACGTAGGACATGAGGTTCACGGGGTCGTTCCACACGATCGTCACCCACGGGGTGTCGACCTCGGCATCCTGGGAGACCTCGACGTCCTCCATCGGTGCGATGCTCACGGTCCCCATGGTCGCATCCCCGAGGCCGGCCGCGGAAGTCGATCAGCTGGCGGTGACCCAATCCGGGGTGCGTTCCACGAGGGTGACCTCCGGGCCGAGGAACCGTCGACCGAGCCGTGCGAAGGGTTCCGGGTCGCCGGTGGAGAGGAATCGGTGCAGCGGTGGCGGGGTCCCGGCCGGCCGCCCCAGGTGGTGGGCTGCGAGCGTCCGGTAGACCTCCTTGGCGGTCTCTTCGGCCGAGGACACCAACGTCACGTCGTCGCCGCAGACGTAGGAGATGGCGCCGGTGAGCAGCGGGTAGTGCGTGCAGCCCAGGACCAGGGTGTCGATGCCGTCGTTGAGCATCGGGTCCAGATAGGCGTGGGCCACGTCGATGACCTCGTCGCCGGTCACGACCCCGGACTCGACGAAGTCCACGAACCGGGGGCAGGCCGCGGAGCTGATGCTCAGCTGCGGTGCCGCTGCGAATGCGTCCTCGTAGGCACCGCTGGTCACGGTGGCGACGGTGCCGATTACGCCGATCCGGCCGTCCCGGGTCGCTCGGACCGCACGCCGCACAGCCGGCTTGATCACTTCCACCACCGGCACGGGGTAGCGCTCACGGGCGTCGCGCAGGACGGCTGCCGAGGCTGAGTTGCAGGCGATCACGAGCGCCTTGACGCCCGAGTCGACGAGGTGATCCATGACATCGAGAGCGAACGCGCGCACTTCGGCGATGGGCCGCGGGCCGTACGGTCCCCGAGCGGTGTCGCCCACGTACAGGACCGCCTCGTCGGGCAGTTGGTCGATCACGGCACGGGCCACGGTGAGGCCACCAACCCCGCTGTCGAAGATCCCGAGCGGGGCATTCGGGTCGCCCACGCCCGGGCCGGCAACGGACGGTGCGATGGACATGACGCCCATTGTCCCCACCACGAGCCGCACGGGATGGTTGTCGGTCGCTAGGGTGACCCGCGTGTCGGGGCAGTCCCGCCCCACGGCCCAGGAGGATGCGTGCGCCTGACGATCATCGGCAGTGCGGGGTCATTCGCCAACCCCTCCTCGGCCGCATCCTGCTACCTCGTCGAGCACGACGGGACCCGGATCATCCTGGATCTGGGCAACGGAGCCCTCGGACCGCTGGCCGCCGTCGCTGACCTGCGCGCACTCGACGCCGTCCTGCTCTCGCACCTGCACGCCGACCACTGCATGGACCTCACCGGGCTCTACGTCGCCCGCAAGTACCACCCGGACGGCCCGCCGCGCCAGCGGCTGCCGGTCCATGGACCCGCGGGCACCGCACGGAGGATCGCTGACGCATACCGGACGAGTCCGGGGGAGCGTGTTGATGGGCTCGACGGCATCTACCGGTTCGTCGACCACACTCCTGGTCCGGTGCGGATCGGGCCGTTCACAATCACGGTGTCCAGGGTCGCGCATCCGGTGCCGGCCTACGGGATCCGTGTTGAGGCCGCCGGCGCCAGCCTCGTGTACAGCGGCGACACCGGGCCCACCCCGGCCCTGGTCGAGTTGGCGCGCGGTGCCGACGTGGCGCTGTTCGAGGCGTCCTTCGCCGTCGGGGAGCGCGCCACCCCCGACCTGCACATGACTGGTGTGGAAGCCGGCGAGCACGCGCAGGCCGCCGGAGTTGGGCGGCTGGTCCTGACACACCTGGTCTCGTGGAACGATCCGATGGCGACGCTGGCCGAAGGGCGCAGCGCGTTCGACGGGGAGGTGGCCCTGGCCACCCCCGGAATGGTGGTGGAGCTGTGACCAGATCCGATGGCCGGGCGGCCGACGCCCTGCGCGAGGTGACCTTTCAGCGTGGCTGGTCGGATCACGCCGAGGGGTCCTGCCTGGTGTCCTTCGGGGCGACGAGGGTGCTGTGCACGGCCTCGTTCACCGCGGGTGTGCCCCGATGGAAGAAGGGCTCCGGCTCGGGGTGGGTGACCTCGGAGTACGCGATGCTGCCCCGGTCCACGAACACGCGCTCGGACCGCGAGTCGGTCAAGGGCCGCATCGGCGGGCGCACCCATGAGATCTCCCGCCTGATCGGCCGGTCGATGCGCGCCGTGATCGACGTCAAGGCGCTGGGCGAGAACACGATCGTCATCGACTGCGACGTGCTCCAGGCCGATGGTGGGACGCGCACGGCGGCGATCACAGGTGCCTACGTGGCGCTGGCCGACGCGCTCACCTGGGCGCAGGGGGAGCGGCTCATCGCAGCCGGTGCCTCGCCCCTGACCGACTCGGTGGCGGCAGTGAGTGTCGGGGTCGTCGACGGTCAGCCGTGCCTCGACCTGCACTACGACGACGATGTCCGCGCCGACACCGACATGAACGTCGTGATGACCGGGGCGGGGACCTTCGTGGAGGTTCAGGGCACCGCGGAGCGCGAGCCGTTCGACCGCGCCATGCTCAACAGCCTGCTCGACCTGGCCGCTGACGGCTGCGCCGAGCTGACGATGCTGCAGGCTGACGCGCTGGCTGGCCCGGTGGGCTCGGCAGTGTCGGGCGGTCGCGCATGACCGCCCGGGTGGTCCTGGCCACCCGCAACGCGGGGAAGGTCGCGGAGCTGCGTCGGATCCTGGCCTCCGCCGGCCTTGATGTCGAGCTTGTCGGCGCCGAGGCGTTCGCCGCACTGCCTGACGTCGCCGAGACCGGGACCTCATTCGCGGCCAACGCCCTGCTCAAGGCGCGCGCTGTGGCTGCCTACACCGGGCTGCCCTCGATCGCTGACGATTCCGGGTTGTGCGTGGACGCGCTCAACGGGATGCCCGGGATCCTGTCGGCTCGTTGGGCGGGGGCCCACGGAGGTGACGACGCCAACCTCGACCTGGTGCTCGCGCAACTGTCTGACACGCCGCCAGAGCGCCGCGGGGCGCACTTCTTCTGTGCCGCAGCGGTGGCGATGCCTGCGACGGGGCCCGCGCAGTCCGGCGAGGTCCGCGTTGTGGAGGGCACGATCGACGGCTCGTTGCTCCGAGAGCGACGCGGGACCGGGGGGTTCGGGTACGACCCGATCTTCGTGCCCTACGGGTCGGCCCGGACCACCGCCGAGATGGACGCGGCCGAGAAGGACGCGATCAGCCACCGCGGCCAGGCCTTCCGCGCGCTGGCCCCCGTTCTTGCCCAGCTCCTCGAAGCGGCCCCCGACTGACCGACGCACGGGCACCCGGTTGCCGTCTGACCGTTGCCCCCCTCCGGGGGGGGGGGGGGGGGGGGGGCGCGAGTGAGGGGGGCGGAACCCCCCCCCCCCCGGCGGGGGGGGGGGGGGGGGGGGGGGGGGGGGCCCCCC
>JAQBEX010000100.1:0-20914 GCA_032123675.1 Actinomycetes bacterium | reverse complement strand
CGTCGCCTCTGCCAGGGCGATCCGGCGTCCGGGTCGCAGCACCCGTGCGGTGAGCACGAGTTCCGCCACGGGGACGGGCCCGAGGATGTCGAAGGTCAGGCGAGCCGGTAGCGCTCGGTCCGGAAGGCCGCCGAGCCTGCGGACCGCCCGGGTGAGAAGCGCCGAGGGCGGGCCGGCGTGCTGTTGGCCCGGCGCCCACGGGCCGGTGGTGTGCGCAGACGAGTGGACCCGGGCAGTGAGACTGCTGGACCCCGACTCGGACTCGTCGAGGAGACGGTAGAAGGAGCTGTCCATACGGCACAGTCTGGCGCGCGCCCCCGCGCCCAGCGGGGGTGGGTGTTCTACGCTCGAAGGCATCGTGCCTCGCCCGAGTGCGCGGAGAAGAGGACCCGTGACCGACGCACCCGCCATCAGCCTGCATGACGTGGCCAAGACCTATCCCGACGGCACTGTTGCGGTTCATGAACTGTCCTTCGAGGTCCCGCGTGGGCGGATCGCCGCCCTGGTGGGGCCCTCCGGCTGCGGCAAGACCACCACGATGCGCATGATCAACCGGCTCACCGAGCCCACGTCCGGGGAGATCCGCGTCGACGGGTCGGACATCATGGCAGCCGATCCGGTGGAACTGCGCCGGCACATCGGGTACGTGATCCAGCAGGTCGGGCTGTTCCCGCACCGGACCATCTCCGAGAACGTCGCGACGGTGTGCGACCTCAACGGGTGGGACGCCACCCGGACGAGCACCCGCGTCGGTGAGATGCTCGAGCTGGTCGGACTCGATCCGTCGACCTACGGTGAGCGGTACCCACACCAGCTCTCCGGAGGCCAGCGGCAGCGGGTCGGCGTAGCCCGTGCACTGGCGGCGGATCCGCCGGTCCTGCTCATGGACGAGCCATTCGGCGCCGTCGACCCGGTCGCCCGCGCCCGCCTCCAGGAGCAGTTCTTCGCCCTGCAGCGGCAGCTGGGGACCACTGTCGTGCTGGTGACCCACGACATCGACGAGGCAGTGCTGCTCGGTGATCGGCTGGCCGTCATGCGCGAGGGCGGGTTCCTCGACCAGTACGCCGAACCCGGGACCATCCTCGGCTCCCCGGCGACGCCCTTCGTCGCTGACTTCGTCGGAGCCGATCGGACGATCAAGAGGCTGGCCCTGACACCCATCGACGTGTCGCTGCTGGCTGGGCCGCGGGACATCCCCGGCCAGCCGAGCGTGCCCGCCGACACCCGGATGCGGGAGGCACTCGTGGCCCTGTTCGACTCACCCACCGGGACCGTCCTGGTCACCCGTGACGGGACGCCGTTGGGCACGTTGACGATGGATGCGGTCCACCGGGCCATGGCAGCCCAGGAGCCGGCCGCGTGAACTCGGACAACCCGTGGTTGAGCTGGAGCTACCTGCAGGACCACTGGCGTGAACTGATCGCAGTCGGCTTCGAGCACCTGGGCATCACCGTGGCGGCGATCGCGCTCGCGTGCGCCGTTGCTGTCCCGCTGGCCCTGCTCGCCCGCCGGCATCCGTCCCTGGCGGGGTCGATCATCGGCATCTCCGGGATCCTCTACACGATTCCGTCGCTGGCTCTGATCTCCGTGCTGTGGCCGGTGTTCGGCCTGTCGCCGCTCACGGTCGTGGTGGCGCTGGCCGTCTACGCCCTGCTCGTGATGGTCCGAGCCATCCTCGTGGGGCTGTCCGAGGTCCCGGCTGGGACGGTGGATGCGGCCGTCGGGATGGGCATGTCCGACCGCGAGCTGCTCTGGCGCGTGCAGGCCCCGCTGGCGCTGCCCACGGCCTTGGCCGGTCTGCGGATCGTGACGGTGTCGACGGTCGGGATGGTCACGGTCGGGGCGCTGGTGGGCTACGGCGGCTACGGATCGATGATCCTGGCGGGTCTCTACGAGAACGCCTACCACGCGAAGATCGCCACGGCGACGATCTGCGTCGTGCTGCTCGCGCTGGTGCTCGACGCCCTGCTGCTCCTGCTCGAGCGCCAGGTCACGCCGTGGGTTCGGGGGCGCTGACATGGGCGTCCTGGCGTGGTTGACCGATCCGGCGAACTGGACCGGCCCCGACGGCGTGCCGGCCCGCACGCTCGAGCACCTGGTGATCGCGGCGCTGGCCATGGCCCTCGGGCTGCTCGTGGCGGTGCCGGTCGGGGTCTGGCTCGGCCACACCCGCCGGGCTTCCTTCCTGACCACGTCGATCGGCAATCTCGGCCGGGCGATCCCGACCCTGGCCCTGCTGGTGATCCTGGCCTCGATCCCGCAGATCGGTGTCGGCGACCTGGCCGCGGTCCTGGCCCTGGCGCTCTTCTCGATCCCACCGATGCTCACGTCGAGCTACGTCGGGGTCCGCGACGTGGACCCCGGTGCACGTGACGCCGCCACTGGCATGGGCATGACCGGCGGGCAGCTCCTGTGGCGCGTCGAACTTCCGCTGGCGGCGCCGTCGATCCTGTCCGGGGTGCGCACCTCGCTGGTCCAGGTCGTGGCCACCGTGTCCCTGGCCGCCCTGGTCGGGTCCGGCGGACTCGGGCGGTACGTGGTCGACGGGTTCGCCCGCCAGGACGAGACCCTGGTGCTGGTCGGCGCCCTGCTCGTCTCCGCCCTGGCGCTCGGTACGGACTGGGTCGCCGGCCGGTCGACCCGCCGGATGGTGGCGCGCGGGGTCCGGCCCGCTGCGGGGTCCGGATCCGAGCAACTTCAGATCGCCCGGGTGACCGGGGAGCAGCGCGCGTGGTCCGGTGGGGCGGCTGCAGGGTGGGCCGGCGCCTACGTCGCGCTGGGTGCGCTCGTCGTTGGAGGACTGCTGATGGCCGGGGGACGCGGCAATGCCGAGGACCTGCGGATCGCCGCGTTCAACTTCGGCGAGTCCAAGATCATGGCCGCCATGTACGAGGACCTGCTCACCGATGCGGGCGTGGCGGTCGAGGTCTCCGAGCTGAGCAGTCGCGAGGTCATCTCCCCGGCACTCGAGGACGGGGCAGTCGACGTGGTTGCTGAGTACCTGGGGACCTACACCGAGTTCCTGAACAAGCAGGTCAACGGCCCCGACGCCCCGGCCGTGGCCAACTCCGACGTCGCCGAGACCCTGGCGGCAGGACGCCGGATCGCCGACCCGCTGGGGATCACCCTGGCCGAGCCGGCCCTCGCCGCGGACCAGAACGCTTTCGCGGTCACCCGGGAGTTCGCCGATGAGCACGGGCTGGTCACGGTGTCAGATCTCGCGGCGCTGTCCCAGACGCAGCCCCTTGTGCTCGGGGGACCGCCCGAGTGCCCGACGCGGCCCTTCTGCCTGCCGGGTCTCGAGGGGGTCTACGGCGCCCAGATCACGGAGTTCGTCTCCCTGGACGCTGGCGGCCCGCTGACGAAGCAGGCCCTGTCCCAGGGTGCGATCGATGTCGGCCTGGTCTTCTCGTCCGACGGTGGGGTCTCGGCGCTGGACCTGGTCGTCCTCGACGACGACCAGAGCCTGCAGACCGTCGACAACCTGGTCCCGGCACTGTCGGACCGCGCGGCCACACCAGGAGTCATTGCGGCCCTGGATGCACTTGCGGTCACGCTCACCACCGAGGACCTGATCGAGTTGAACCGACTGGTGGACATCGAGCGTCGGGATGCGGGCGAGGTGGCCGAGGAGTACCTGGTCACCAAGGGCCTGCTGACGACGAGTTCCTGACACGCGGGGCCCGGCGCGACGTAGGGTTCCCGGGTGGAGTCAACCCGGGCACTGCTGGCTGCGGCTGCCGAGCGCCTGGCCGCCAGCGCAGTGCCGTCACCGATGGTGGATGCCGAACTGCTGCTGGCGCACGTGACGGGCCGCGATCGAGGGCTGCTGCGCATGTCGGGGACCGACGTGTCCGCCGACGAGCAGGCGCGGTTCGATGAGCTCCTCGGGCAGCGCGCTGCGCGGGTTCCCCTGCAGCACCTGACCGGGCGCGCGCCCTTCCGGCACCTGGAGCTGCGGGTGGGGCCGGGGGTCTTCATCCCGCGTCCGGAGACCGAGCTCGTCGTGGACCATGTCCTGCGGTTCCTGGCCGACCACCCCAGCCCGGCCGACGACCTGGGGCCCGTGGTGGTCGACCTCTGCACGGGGTCTGGCGCGCTGGCGATCTCGATCGCGACCGAACGCCCGGGGAGCCGAGTCGTGGCCGTGGAGGTGTCGCCCAGCGCCGTCGAGTGGGCCAGGGCCAATGTCGCCGACCACTCAGCGCTCCTGGACCGGGCGGGCAGTGTGGTTGACCTGATCTCCGCCGACGCCACTACCGTCGCCGCGCCGGGTGCCCCGCTGGAATCGATGCGTGGGCGTGCCGACGTCGTGGTCTCGAACCCGCCCTACGTGCCCGACTCAGCGCTGCCGAGGGAGCCCGAGGTGCGTGATCACGATCCGGGGCGGGCGCTCTACGGCGGGCCCGATGGCCTGGAGGTGGTCCGGCCGCTGGCCGAACAGGCTGCGGCGCTGCTCCGCCCGGGCGGCCTGCTCCTGATCGAGCACGCTGACGTCCAGGGCGAGGATGCCGGTCCGGCCGGGGTCCCCGGTGTCCTGCGCGGCCAGGTCGAGGAGCAGCCGTCGGCGGGATCCGGCGCTCACCGTGCCGAGGACGGTGCGGGCGAGGTGCCCGTCTGGCACGAGGTCACTGACCACCTCGACCTGGCGGGGAAGCCCCGCATCACCTCTGCGGTGCGCGGGCCGGGGAGGATGGTCCCGTGATGCGGATCAACGTCGGGCTGCCCGCCGAGCGTGAGCGCGGGCTGAGCGCGGCAACCGCTGCTCTTCGCCGCGGCCAGTTGGTGGGCCTACCCCTCGACACGGCCTACGGGGTGGCCGCCGATGCGTTCAACGAGCGGGGGACGCGCGCGTTGCGCGCGGCCAAGGGTCGTGCCGACCTGTCGATCCCGGTGATGGTTCCGCGGATCGCGACGGTCTCGGGCGTCGCTGAGGTCGGCCCCGACGCCCGTGCGCTGATGAAGGACTTCTGGCCCGGCCCGCTCACCCTCGTCCTGCCCGCCCAGCCCAGCCTTGCCTGGACCCTGACCGATGCGTCCGGTCGGATCGGTGTTCGGATGCCCCTGCATCCGGTTGCACTCGAGCTGCTCGACCGGACCGGACCGCTGGGGGTGGTGGCCGCTGCGCCGGCGCCGGTCCCGGGCGTGCCAGCGACCGCCGACCAGGCCTTCCCCCCGGAACTCGCCGATCACCTCACGGTGCTGCTCGACTCCGGGGCCCTGCCCGAGGGGATGGCCTCGGCCGTGGTGGACCTGTGCGGGGCGACGCCGGTCCTGATCCGGTCGGGCCCGCTGGATGTGACCGACCTCCTGGTCAGCTGCCCGGCGCTGGTGGTGCCGGATCGATCCGTGCCGCCACCCGAGCCGGTCCCGTCGGACCCGTAGACTCTGCCGCGTCCGGCGAACCCCCATCCGCCCTGGAGCCCCAATGAGCAGTGACACCCCCTTCTGGGGACCCGACTTCGACGCCCTCGCCGCCGAGGATCCTGAGATCGCCGGCGTGGTGCTCGGTGAGCTCGACCGGCTGCGTGCCGGACTCCAGCTGATCGCCAGCGAGAACTTCACCTCGCCCGCCGTGCTGGCCGCGCTCGGCTCGACGCTGAGCAACAAGTACGCCGAGGGATACCCGGGGCGTCGCTACTACGGAGGCTGCTCGGTGGTCGACGACGCCGAGAGCATCGGCATCGAGCGTGCCAAGGTGCTGTTCCGCGCCGAGCACGCCAACCTCCAGCCGCACTCCGGGGCCAGCGCCAACATCGCCGCGTACGGGGCCTTCATGAAGCCTGGGGAGACGGTGCTGGCGATGAGCCTGCCCCACGGCGGGCACCTGACTCACGGTACGAAGGTGTCCTTCTCCGGCAAGTGGTTCAACGCGGTGCACTACGGCGTGGACCCGACGACCGAGGACATCGACTACGACGAGGTGCGCGACCTGGCCCGCGAGCACCGGCCGCGGATGATCATCTGCGGTGGGTCGGCCATCCCGCGCCTGATCGACTTCGCGGCCTTCCGCGAGATCAGCGACGACGTGGGCGCCATCCTGATGGTCGACGCCGCGCACTTCATCGGATTGGTCGCCGGCGGCGCGATCCCGAGCCCGGTCCCGTATGCCGATGTCGTCACCTTCACGACCCACAAGGTCCTTCGCGGCCCCCGCGGCGGGATGATCCTGTCCAAGGAGGAGCACGCCAGGGCCATCGACAAGGCAGTGTTCCCGATGATGCAGGGCGGCCCGCTGATGCACTCGGTCGCGGCCAAGGCAGTCGCCCTCAGGGAGGCCGCCACACCCGAGTACGCCCGGTACGCCCGTGACGTGATCGCCAACTCCAAGGCGCTGACCGAAGGGCTGGTCGCCCACGGCATGCGGGCGGTCACCGGGGGCACCGACACGCACCTCGCGCTGCTGGACCTGCAGGAGACCGGCGTGACCGGCACCGAGGCGGAGGCGCGCTGCGATGCGGTGGGAATCGTGTTGAACAAGAACGCCATCCCGAACGACCCGCGCCCCGCGAGTGTCGCCTCCGGCATCCGGGTCGGCACACCCTCGGTCACGACGCAGGGGATGGGCGTGGAGCAGATGGCCACGATCGCCGAGCTGATCGGCACCGCGATCAAGGATGAGGACGGTGCTCGCGCCGGGGAGATCCGCACCCGGGTCGATGAGTTGGTGACCTCCTTCCCTGCCTACCCACGCGGCTAGTGCGCGAATACGGGCTGAGCCTGCTCGTCGCCGCTGCACTGACGTACCTGGTCATGCCGGTGGTGCGCGCGGCCGCACTGCGGGCCGGCGCCGTCGCCGGGGTGCGCGACCGGGACATCCACGACCACGCAATCCCCCGGTGGGGCGGGTTGGGGATGTTCTTCGGCCTCCTGGCCGGAATGCTGCTGGCGAGCAAGCTGCCCATGATGCGCTCCGTGTTCGAGGGGGCCGCGACCGAGGGTGTCGCCCTGCTCTCGGGAGCCGTGATAATCGTCCTGCTCGGCCTGGCCGACGACCGCTGGGAGCTCGACGCCCCAACCAAGATGGCCGGCCAGGTCCTGGCAGCGGCCGTGATGGCGCTGCAGGGCATCACCCTGCTCTGGTTGCCCATCGACGGGGTCCTGGTGCTGGACCCCACCACCTCGGTGCTGCTGACCGTGCTGATCGTGCTGGTCAGCGTGAACGCGATCAACTTCATCGACGGCCTCGATGGGCTCGCGGCGGGGATCACCATGGTGTCCGCGGCGGCCTTCTTCGTGTACGGCTACCTGCTCAGCGTCCAGTTCGGCGTGGAGCGCGCCACGCTGTCGGCACTCGTCTCGGCGCTCCTGGTCGGAATGTGCATCGGGTTCCTGCCGCACAACGTGTTCCCGGCCCGACTGTTCATGGGCGACACCGGGTCCATGCTGATCGGCTACCTCATGGCGGCCAGCGTCATCACGCTGGCCGGGAAGGTCGACCCGAACGCCCTCGAGGAGACCACCCTGCTGCCCGCCCTGCTGCCCATCCTGGTGCCTCTGGCGGTCCTGGCTGTCCCGCTGATCGACCTTGCCCTGGCCGTGGTCCGGCGCACCCGGGCAGGCCGGTCGCCGTTCGCCCCCGACAAGCAGCACCTGCACCACCGCCTGCTGGAGATGGGTCATTCGCAGCGCCGCGCCGTCCTGCTCCTGACCGGGTGGGCGGCCCTCATCTCCTTCTCCGTGGTCCTGCTGGCCTTCGTCCCACTGCGCTACGCGTTGACGGCAAGCGCCCTGGGGGCGATCCTGCTCGGCGTGGGTGTGGCCTGGCCGAGCGTGCGCAGACAGCCAGCGGAGCCCCGAACGGAGGTCACATGAGCCCAGCACCTGACCCGAGACCCGCCGCCCGACGCGGGCCCACAGCGCTGGTGAAGCCGATGCGTCGGGTGCTGCGGGCTGGGCTGATCGCCTCGCTGGTCGCACTTCCGATCGCCGTTGCCCTCGGCTACGTGGTCGCCGGCGCCGCGGGCGCGTGGGGAGCGGCGATCGGCATGGGCATCGCGGTCGGGTTCTTCGCGATCACGGTGGGGGTCGCACTCGGGACCGCCGCCATGGACACGGCCACGCTGGGTGCGGCGGTGCTCGGGTCCTGGCTGGTCAAGATGATCCTGCTGATCGTGATCCTCGTGCTGCTGCGGGATGCGGACTTCTACTCCAGACCTGTGCTGTTCATCACATTGCTGGTCGGGACGATCGGGGCGCTGGTTCTCGAGGCGCTGGTCGTATCGCGAACCCAGGTCCCGTACACCGAGTCCGGGCCAGCCACGTGAGCCCGGACGAGCCCGTCGAACGGCCTGCTGAGGGGGAGGGCCCGGAGTCACCACCCGTTCCGCGCGGCCTCTCGCCCGAGCAGCCCCCGCCCTCCGGCGAGGGCTCCTTCGCGCCGCCCGGGAGCGGTCGGATGCACCCGGCGCTGGAGCCAGAAGGAGAGCACGTCGCCCATTCCGCGATCGGATCCCTCGTCGGTGGTGTGCTGGTCTGGGGAGGGGTGGGGATCCTCCTGGACCACTGGCTCGGCACCGGGCGGGCCCTGACGGCGCTGGGAGTTGTGGTCGGCTTCTTGACCGGCTTCTTCATCGTGTATGTTCGCTTCGGACGTGATGAGTAGGTTCCATCGCTCACGCCCCTCGCCCCTCGTTCGAGCCCAGAAAGGCCCACTGTGCTGAACATCCCAGCGGCTGTCGGGTTGCTCGCGCCGATGTCGGAGGGCGAGGGCGACGGGGGCTATGCACCCCCCACGATCTCGGAGTTCTTCCCCGCGCAGGTCATCGGTGAGGCGACGTTCTGGGGCCTGACCCGGATCGACCTGATCGCGCTGCTGATGACCGGTGCCGTCTGCCTGTTCTTCATCTCGGCGTTCCGCAAGCCGTCCCTGATCCCCGGGAAGCTGCAGAACGTCGGCGAGATGGCCCTCGACGTGGTCTACGACAACGTGATCGACGAGGTCATGGGCGTCAAGGGTCGCAAGTACGCCCCGCTGCTGATGACGCTCTTCTGGCTGATCCTGGCCTTCAACGTCACGGGCATCCTGCCGATGATGCACATCGCCGTCACCTCGGTGGTGGGGGTCCCGATCGTCTTCGCGATCGCCTCGTACATTGCGTTCAACTACGCAGGCATCAAGGAGCACGGGGTCGGGCAGTACTTCAAGCTCAACCTGTTCCCCGCGGGTGTCCCGAAGCCGATCTACCTGCTGGTCACGCCGATCGAGTTCATCTCGACGTTCCTGCTGCGGCCGGTGACGCTCACGATCCGTCTGCTGGCCAACATGATGAGTGGGCACCTGCTGCTCGTGCTGTTCTTCGGGGCGACGAGCTACTTCCTGTTCGAGTCCTCGGGCCTGATCCAGCTCGTTGCGATCCCCTCCTACCTGATGGGCCTGATCTTCGTCTTCTTCGAGATCATCGTCACCCTCCTGCAGGCCTACATCTTCACGTTGCTGACTGCTGTGTACATCGACGGCGCGCTCAGCCACGAGCACTGACCGATACCCAACAGACTCCCGGGCGACCGCCTCGGGCAACACGGAAGGAACCACTACAGTGGAGCTGGAGCTGCTCGCCGAACTCAACGGCAACGTCAACTCGATCGGGTACGGCCTCGCCGCCATCGGCCCTGGCATCGGCATCGGTGTCCTGGTCGGCAAGGCCCTCGAGGGCATGGCCCGTCAGCCTGAGGCCACCGGGGTCCTGCGTACCAACATGTTCCTGGGCATCGCCTTCACCGAGGCGCTGGCCCTGATCGGCCTCGTCGCCGGCTTCCTGTTCACCTGATCAGTGTGCGACTGCACGTCCGCCGATCCCGAGGCTGACCAGGAAGGGCCATGACTCACGCATCGATCCTCGCCGAATCCGAGAATCCCCTGATTCCGGCGACATACGACATCCTCTGGGGCACGATCTCGTTCTTCATCGTGCTCGTCGTCTTCTGGAAGTTCGTGCTGCCCGCATTCACGAAGGTGTCTGCGGAGCGCACCGAGAAGATCGAGGGTGGCCTGGAGAACGCCAAGAAGATGCAGGCCGAGGCCGAGCGCTCCAAGGAGGCCTACTCCGCACAGCTCGAGGCGGCGGCCAAGGAGGCCTCGTCGATCCGGACCGCCGCACAGAGCGACGGTGAGCAGATCGTGGCCGCAGCCCGAGACGATGCGGTTGCGGCGGCCGCCGCGGTGACCGCACGCGCCGACGCCCAGATCCTCGTGGAGCGCGACGCCGCAGTGGGCTCCCTGCAGCGCGACGTCGGCGACCTCGCCCTTCAGCTGGCCAGCAAGATCGTCGGGGAGAGCCTTGCCGACGACGCGCGGGCCCGGGCGACCGTGGACCGTTTCATCGCCGAGCTGGAGCAGAGCGCCGCGACGAAGGAGCCAGACGGCCGATGAGTGGCACAGTCCGGGAGAACGCAGCTGCGCTCCGAGCCCGCCTCGACGAACGTCGGAGCGCCCCGGGGCTGCTGGAGCTGTCCGGCGAGCTGTTCGCCGTTGCCGACCTCATCGGAGGCGACGCACAGCTGCGCATGGCGCTCTCGGACGCGGGCCAGCCCGCGCAGACGCGTGTGGGGCTCGTCGGGACGCTGTTCGCAGGCAAGGTGTCGCCAGTGGCGGTTGAGGTGCTCGGCGACATCGTGTCCCAGCGGTGGTCGAACCCCGAGGACCTCGTGGACGTGACCGAGGAACTGGCCGCCCAAGCCGCGTTCATCTCAGCCGAGCAGGCCGGAGACCTCGACACCGTGGAGGCGCAGCTGTTCACCTTCGAGCGGGCTGTGGCCGGCTCGGCGGACCTGCAGATGGCTCTCACCGACCCCTCGGTCGGTGCCGCACAGAAGGCTGGCCTGATCGGCAGCCTGCTCTCCGGTCAGGCAGACGCGGCGACCACCGAGGTCCTCCGATACGCGATGTCGCACCTGCGCGGTCGGCGTGTGGACACGGTCATGGACGAGCTCATCGACATCGCCGGTGAGCAGCGGAACCGGTCGGTGGCAGAGGTGCGCGTTGCCCGACCCCTCGACGATGACCAGGCCACCCGGCTGGCCGCGGTGCTCACACGGCTCAACGGACGCGAGGTCCGGCTGAACGTGGCAGTGGACCCCGACGTCATCGGGGGGATCTCCGTCCGGATCGGCAGCGAGGTCGTGGACGCGACAGTGGCAACCCGGATCGAGCAGGCCCGCCGGGCCATGGTCGGTTGAGGACGAACGACAACAACGACTGCCCGTCAGCCGACGGGATGGAACAAGGAGAGACGATGACCGACCTGGCGATTCGCCCGGAGGATATCCGCGCTGCGATCGAGCGGAACGTGGAGGAGTTCACGCCGGAGACCGCGCGCGAGGAGGTCGGGCGCGTGATCGAGACCGGGGACGGGATCGCCCGCGTCGAGGGCCTGCACTCCGCGATGACCAACGAGCTCCTGGAGTTCGAGGGTGGCCTGCTGGGTGTGGCGCTCAACCTCGATGTCCGCGAGATCGGCGTCGTCCTGCTCGGAGATGGCTCGGCCATCGAGGAGGGCCAGCCCGTCAAGCGCACCGGCGAGGTGCTCTCCGTCCCGGTCGGGGACAGCTACCTCGGCCGGGTCGTGGACCCGCTGGGCACGCCCATCGACGGGCGTGGGCCGATCGAGTCCACGGAACGGCGCGCGCTCGAGCTGCAGGCTCCCACGGTCGTCCAGCGGCAGCCGGTGAAGAAGTCCATGGCCACCGGGATCAAGGCCATCGACGCCATGACGGCGATCGGCCGGGGGCAGCGCCAGTTGATCATCGGCGACCGCCAGACCGGCAAGACCGCCGTGTGCGTCGACACGATCATCAACCAGAAGGCCAACTGGGAGTCTGGTGATCCGGAGAAGCAGGTCCGGTGCATCTACGTCGCGGTCGGGCAGAAGGGCACCACGATCGCCGGCGTCCGGGGCACGCTCGAGGAGTACGGCGCGATGGAGTACACCACCATCGTTGCGGCCCCCGCCTCGGACTCCGCGGGCTTCAAGTACCTCGCGCCCTACACCGGCTCAGCCATCGGACAGCACTGGATGTACCAGGGCAAGCACGTCCTGATCATCTTCGACGACCTGTCCAAGCAGGCCGAGGCCTACCGCGCGGTGTCCCTGCTGCTGCGTCGCCCGCCGGGCCGTGAGGCCTACCCCGGCGACGTCTTCTACTTGCACTCACGGCTGCTGGAGCGCTGCGCGAAGCTCTCCGACGATCTCGGTGGTGGTTCCATGACCGGGCTGCCGATCATCGAGACCAAGGCCAACGACGTCTCGGCCTACATCCCGACCAACGTCATCTCGATCACCGACGGCCAGTGCTTCCTGGAGTCCGACCTGTTCAACTCCGGGGTCCGCCCGGCCATCAACGTCGGCATCTCGGTGTCGCGTGTTGGTGGCTCGGCCCAGGCCAAGGCGATGAAGAAGGTGGCGGGACGGCTCCGCCTGGACCTCGCCCAGTTCCGTGAGCTCGAGGCATTCGCCGCATTCGGTTCGGACCTGGACTCGGCATCCAAGGCCCAGCTGGCCCGCGGCATCCGCCTGGTCGAGATCCTCAAGCAGCCGCAGTACCAGCCACAGGCGCTGGAGGTGGAGGTGATCTCGGTCTGGGCCGGAACCACTGGCCGGCTCGATGAGGTCCCCGTGGAGGACGTTCGCCGGTTCGACGCTGAGTTCATGGAGTACGTGCAACGCAGCCACCCGGAGATCGTGGACGCGATCCGGGGCACCGAGGACCTGTCCGACGACACGGTGTCGTCACTGGACACGGCCATGGACGCCTTCAAGCGCACGTTCACCACGACGGAGGGCCACGTGCTGATCCGAGACGTACCGGTCGAGGCCGTGGACGAATCCGACGTTGAGGCTGTCCAGATCACCAAGGTTGTGCGGAAGTAGCCCATGGGTTCCCAACTGAGGGTCTACCGACGCCGCATCCGCAGCGTCCAGCAGACCAAGAAGATCACGAAGGCGATGGAGCTCATCGCGTCCTCGCGCATCGTCAAGGCGCAGAACCACCTGAACGCTGCCCTGCCGTACACCCGGGAACTGGTCAGGGCGATCTCCGCGGCTGTGTCGATGATGTCCGCGGAGTCCGACCACCCGCTGATCTCCCAGCGCGACGACGGCAACCGCGCGGCGGTGCTGCTCATTGCCGCTGACCGCGGACTCGCCGGTGCGTACTCCTCGAACATCATCCGGGAGGGTGAGGGGCTCAACGCCTTCCTGCGCGAGCGTGGCCTGGAGCCGCACCACTTCCTGGTCGGGCGCAAGGTCGCGAACTTCTACAAGTTCCGTGGTCGGCCCGTCGAGGGGGAGTACATCGGCTTCACCGACCAGCCGACGGTCGAGGACGCCAAGCAGATCGCCATCGGACTGCTGGCCTCGTTCCTGTCCAGCAGTTCCGGCGAGCTCGGGACCGACGAGATCCACGTTGTCTACACGCACTTCATCAACATGGGCCGTCAGGAGGTGCGCATCCGGCGCATCCTGCCGATCGAGGTCGTCGAGGAGGTCGTGGGACCCGGGGGTCAGGATGAGCGACTCGTGCAGGGCCAGGTTGCCGAGCAATTGGCCGGGCCGTCCTCGATGCCCCCGCTGTACGAGTTCGAGCCTGACGCGGACTCGGTCCTCAATGCGCTGCTCCCGCGGTACGTCGAGAACCTCGTCTACACGGCCTTGCTGCACGCCGCGGCGTCAGAGCACGCGGCCCGCCGGCGGGCGATGAAGTCGGCAACCGACAATGCTGAGGACCTCATCAAGGCCCTGAGCCAGCAAGCCAACCAGGCCCGCCAGGGCGAGATCACCCAGGAGATTTCCGAGATCGTCGGCGGCGCCGATGCTCTGGCCTCCGCCAATGCAGGAAGTTGAGGACCTTATGACCGCCCCGGTTGAGACCGCACAGGGGGTCGGGCGCGTCGCCCGCGTGACTGGACCCATCGTCGACGTCGAGTTCCCCGTCCAGGCGATGCCCGCGCTCATGAACGCACTGCATGTGGACGTCGACTTCGGCGAAGGTGAGGAGGGCGGTGGCCTGCGCACGCTGACCCTCGAAGTGGCCCAGCACCTCGGCGACAACCTCGTTCGCGCCATCTCGCTGCAGCCCACCGACGGATTGGTGCGTGGCGCCGAGGTTCGCGACACCGGCGGTGCGATCACCGTGCCGGTCGGCGACGTCACCAAGGGCCACGTGTGGAACACGCTGGGCGAGCCACTGGACGTCGATGTCTCGACTCTGGACATCACCGAGCGCTGGGGCATCCACCGCCAGCCGCCGGCCTTCGACCAGCTCGAGAGCAAGACCGAGGTCTTCTGGACCGGCATCAAGGTCATCGACCTGCTGACCCCGTATGTCAAGGGCGGCAAGATCGGGCTGTTCGGTGGGGCTGGCGTGGGCAAGACGGTGCTCATCCAGGAGATGATCACTCGTGTCGCCAAGAACTTCGGCGGCGTGTCGGTCTTCGCGGGGGTGGGGGAGCGTACCCGCGAGGGCAATGACCTGTTCCTCGAGATGACCGAGTCCGGGGTCATCAACGACACGGCCCTGGTGTTCGGCCAGATGGACGAGCCGCCCGGCACGCGCCTGCGCGTGGCGCTGTCGGCGCTGACGATGGCTGAGTACTTCCGCGATGTGCAGAAGCAGGACGTGCTGCTGTTCATCGACAACATCTACCGGTTCACGCAGGCCGGCTCCGAGGTGTCCACGCTCCTCGGTCGTATGCCCTCGGCCGTGGGCTACCAGCCGACCCTGGCCGACGAGATGGGCATGCTGCAGGAGCGGATCACCTCGACCCGTGGTCACTCCATCACGTCGCTGCAGGCGATCTACGTCCCCGCGGATGACTTGACCGACCCGGCCCCGGCGACGACCTTCGCCCACCTCGATGCCACGACGGTGCTCTCGCGTCCGATCTCCGAGCTCGGTATCTACCCCGCCGTGGACCCGCTGGACTCGAGCTCGCGCATCCTGGACCCGCGCATTGTCGGGGACGAGCACTACGCGGTCGCTGCCCGGACCAAGGAGATCCTGCAGCGCTACAAGGACCTGCAGGACATCATCGCGATCCTCGGCATCGACGAGTTGTCCGAGGAGGACAAGGTCCTGGTCAACCGGGCCCGCCGCATCCAGCGCTTCCTGAGCCAGAACATGTTCGTCGCCGAGCAGTTCACCGGGATGCCCGGCTCATTCGTCCCGGTCGAGGAGACGATCGCCTCGTTCAAGGCCCTGGCCGAAGGCGAGTACGACCACATCCCGGAGCAGGCGTTCTTCATGTCGGGTGGCATCGAGGACGTCGAGCGCAACGCGGCCAAGCTGCAGGGCTGAGCGATGGCGGAGCTCAACGTCTCCCTGGTCGCCATGGACCGTGAGGTCTGGGTCGGCAAGGCCAAGATCGTGGTTGCGACGACCCCCGAGGGCGAGATCGGCATCATGCCCGGGCATGAGCCGGTCCTGGCACTGCTGGTCGACGGCACCGTGCGGATCGAACCGGTGGAAGGGCGCCGGATCCGCGCGGCCGTGCATGGCGGGTTCTTCTCCGTGGCCAACAACGACGTGGCTATCCTCGCCGAGACCGCGGAACTGGGCAGCGAGATCGACGTCGATCGGGCGCAGGCAGCCCTGGATCGGATCCTGGCAGACGGGACGGTCGATCGTGGCGAGAAGGAGGCCGAGCTTCGCGCCCGGACGCGCCTCAAGGCGGCGCTGAGTTATGAGCAGCAGATGTCGAGCATGCACCAGGGCGGCTGACTCGCCCGCAACGGGACCCTGGGCCCGAACCACACTCGGTGCGGGCCCTCGCCCCTGTCCGGGTCCTCGCCCCTGTCCGGGTCCTCGCGCCTGCGCAGGTACTCGCGCCTGCCCGGGCCCTTGGTGCTCCGGGGGCGGCGCTACCCGCGATCGCCGCCCGGCGTCCACAGCGTGTCGCCATCTCGGAGGTTGGCGTGCCGAGCCAGGACGAACAGCAGGTCCGACAGTCGGTTCAGGTAGGTGGCCGGGAGCGTGCTCATCACCTCTGCGTGCTCGGCCATGGCTGCCCACGTGGCTCGCTCTGCCCGTCGCGTGACCGTGCGGGCAACGTGCAGATGGGCGGAGGCGGGGGTGCCACCGGGCAGGATGAAGGAGCGCAGTGGTGGCAGGGCTGCGTTGTAGTGGTCGATGTCTGCCTCGAGCCGCTCGACGTAGGCCGGCTCCACCCGCAGGGGCGGGAACTCCGGCTCGGCCACCACCGGGGTGCACAGGTCGGCCCCCACATCGAACATCTCGTTCTGGATGCGCAGCAGGACCGTCCTGACGTCCTTGCCCACATCCCCGGATGCCAGCACGACGCCGATCGTTGAGTTGGCCTCATCCACGTCGGCGTAGGCGATCAGACGTGAGTCGTTCTTCGTCGTCCTGCTCATGTCGCCCAGCGCGGTGCTGCCGTCGTCGCCGGTCCGGGTGTAGATGCGCGTGAGATTGACCATGCCCGCAGCCTACGTCGCCGGCGTGGGGGCAGCGACCGGCCCTACGATGGCCACCATGCAGCAGGTGTTCCGGGTCACGGGTGGCCATCGTCTCGAGGGCGAGATCGGGGTCGTCGGCGCCAAGAACAGCGTCCTGAAGCTGATGGCGGCTGCGCTGCTCGCCCATGGCCGTACGACGATCACCAATGTGCCGGACATCCTCGATGTGGCGATCATGGCCGAGCTCCTGCGCCGGCTCGGGTGCGACGTGGTCCACGACAGGCCCGCCCCCACCGTCGGTGGCACTGTCACGATCGATGTTCCCGAGGTGCCGCACCATCAGGCCGACTACGACCTCGTCCGGCGGATGCGCGCCTCGATCTGCGTCCTCGGCCCGCTGATCGCCCGGTGCGGTGCTGCCGATGTTGCGCTGCCCGGCGGCGACGCGATCGGCTCGCGTGGCCTGGACATGCACATCGGCGGGTTGCAGAAGCTCGGCGCAACGTTCGACAACCAGCACGGGTTCCTGGTCGCGAAGGCCCCAACCCTGCACGGCGGGCAGATCTGGCTCGACTTCCCGAGCGTCGGCGCGACCGAGAACATCCTCATGGCTGCGGTGCTCGCCAAGGGCACCACGGTGATTGACAACGCAGCCCGCGAGCCTGAGATCGTCGATATCTGCCAGATGCTGATCGAGATGGGCGCCCAGATCTCGGGCCTTGGATCTGCCACCCTGACGGTTGAGGGCGTGCCCGAGCTGCATCCGGTGGAGCACACGACTGTCCCCGACCGGATCGTCGCCGGCACCTGGGCGGTGGCGGCATCCATCACCCTCGGCGACGTATTCGTCCGGGGTGCGAACGGCAAGCACCTGGAGATGGCGCTGGACAAGCTGGCCTCCGCGGGCGCGGTCGTGCACATCGAGGCTGATGGCTTCCGGGTCCGGCAGGACGAGCGCCCGCGCGCGATCGACATCGTGACGCTGCCCTACCCGGGCTTCCCGACCGACCTGCAGCCCCAGTTCATCGCGCTCAACTCCATCGCTGAGGGCACGGCGATGATCACCGAGAACCTCTTCGAGGCGCGGTTCCGATTCGTCAACGAGATCGCCCGGCTGGGCGCCGATGTGCGCACTGACGGCCACCATGCGCTGGTCCGGGGCCGGGTCTCCCTGTCCGGCGCGCCCGTCGAGGCCGCGGACATCCGTGCTGGGGCCGGGCTGGTTCTGGCCGGCTTGGCCGCGCAGGGATACACGACGGTCTACGAGATCCACCACCTCGATCGTGGCTACGCGGGATTCGTGGACAGCTTGGTCGGGATCGGCGCGCAGATCGAGCGGATCGACATGCCCTCACCGTTCGACACCTGACGAGCAACGCGCCGACTCGGTCCGCGCCGACTCGGTCCGCGCCGATTCGGTTTGCGCCGATTCGGTCCGCAGCAGTCGGCATGCCTGGCTCTTGGCCGCGGCAGCGATCGTCGGCAGCGTGGGCGAATCGGGCCGGACCCTGAGGTTACCGGGCGGTAACCTCGGGCGCTAGGATCGGGTGAATCACATCCTTGGAGGAGGTCGTCGCATGTCCACAGTCATGGTCGTCGGAGCCGGGCTCATGGGATCAGGCATCGCGCAGGTGAGTGCGGTCGCTGGCCATGACGTGATCCTGCGTGACATCAGCCCGGAGGCCGTGGCCAAGGGCACAGCGGCGATCGAGGCATCGCTGACCCGGTTCGCGGAGAAGGGCCAGATCGGCGCGGACGACGCCGCGGCCGCCCTGGCCCGCGTCACCGGGACGACGGATCTCGACGGGGCTGCCGAGTCAGACGTCATCGTCGAGGCCATCATCGAAGAGGTGGATCTCAAGGCTGCGCTGTTCGCCGAGCTGGACCGGCTGGCACCCGAGGGCGCCGTGCTGGCGACGAACACCTCGGCGATCCCGATCACCCTGATCGCTGCCGCGACCACCCGACCGGAGTCCGTGGTCGGGACCCACTTCTTCTCCCCGGTGCCGCTCATGAAGCTGTGTGAGCTCGTCCGCGGGCTCAAGACCTCCGACGAGACGTTGGCGGCGGCCCGGGCGTGGGCCGAGGGGATCGGCAAGACCTGCATCGTGGTCAACCGCGATGTGGCCGGCTTCGTGACGACCCGGATCATCACCGCCCTGGTCAACGAGGCGATCCGCCTGGTCGAGGCCGGCGTTGCCACCCCCGAGGACGTCGACATCGCGTGCAAGCTCGGCTTCGGCCATGCGATGGGCCCCCTGGCCACTGCCGACCTGACCGGCATCGACGTGATGCGGCGCGCCTCGATGTCCATCTACAAGGAAACTGCTGACCCCGCCTTCTATCCGCCTGAGCTGATCACGCGGATGGCGGCGGCTGGCGACCTCGGCCGCAAGAGCGGCCGTGGCTTCTACACCTACGGGAGCTGAGCATGGGCACCAAGGACCGGCCGTGGATGATGCGGACGTATGCCGGGCACTCGTCGGCAAAGGCGTCCAACGAGCTCTTCCGGCGCAACCTGGAGAAGGGGCAGACCGGCCTGTCGGTCGCGTTCGACCTGCCGACCCAGACGGGCTACGACCCGGACGCGGAGCTCGCCAGGGGTGAGGTCGGCAAGGTTGGCGTGCCCATCAGCCATATCGGCGACATGCGCTCGCTGCTCGACGGCATCCCGCTGGACCGGATGAACACGTCGATGACCATCAACGCGACCGCGATGTACCTGCTGGCGATGTACGTCGCCGTTGCCGAGGAGAACGGGATCGAGCCGGGTGCGCTGTCCGGGACCACGCAGAACGACATCATCAAGGAGTACCTGTCGCGCGGGACCTACGCCTTCCCCCCGGGCCCGAGCCTGCGGCTGATCACCGACATGATCGCCTACACGGTCAACGAGATCCCCAAGTTCAACCCGATCAACATCTGCAGCTACCACCTGCAGGAGGCCGGCGCGACACCTGTGCAGGAGATCGCCTATGCCATGGCCACAGCGATCGCCGTGCTCGATGCCGTGCGCGACTCCGGGCAGGTCCCCGAGGAGCGCTTCGGCGAGGTGGTCGGCCGGATCTCATTCTTCGTCAACGCGGGTGTGCGGTTCGTCGAGGAGATGTGCAAGATGCGCGCCTTCGTCGAGCTGTGGGACGAACTGACCCAGGAGCGCTATGGAGTCACCGACCCCAAGCAGCGCCGGTTCCGCTACGGGGTCCAGGTCAACTCCCTGGGCCTGACCGAGGCGCAGCCCGAGAACAACGTCCAGCGGATCGTCCTGGAGATGCTCGGCGTGACTCTGTCCAAGGACGCCCGCGCCCGCGCCATCCAGTTGCCGGCCTGGAACGAGGCGCTCGGCCTGCCAAGGCCGTGGGACCAGCAGTGGTCGCTGCGGATGCAGCAGGTCCTGGCCTACGAGTCGGACCTGCTGGAGTACCCGGACCTGTTCGAGGGTTCCGTGGTCGTCGCGGACAAGACCGCTGAGCTGATCGCCGGGGCTCGTGAGGAGCTCGAGCGGGTGCAGGCGATGGGCGGGGCGGTTGCAGCGGTCGAGACCGGGTACATGAAGTCCGCCCTTGTGGGTGCGCATGCCACTCGCCGCGGGCGGGTGGAGTCCGGTGACGACGTCGTGGTCGGGGTCAACAAGTTCACCTCCAGCGAGCCGAACCCCCTGCTCGCGGACCTCGATGCCGCGATCCAGGTGATCGATCCGCATGTCGAGCAGGCGGCCATTGAGGCTGTGCAGCGGTGGCGTGCCGGCCGTGACGAGGAGCGAGCCACGGCTGCCCGTGCGGCGCTCGCCGAGGCCGCGCAGGCAACCGGGAGCCTGATGCCGGCGTCGCTTGAGTGCGCTCGGGCTGGCGTGACGGTGGGGGAGTGGAGCCAGACGCTGCGCGATGTCTTCGGCGAGTTCCGGGCACCGACCGGTGTCTCCGGGGTGACCGGGGTGGTGGCGGGCAACGAGGCGCTGGCATCCGTGCGTGAGGAGGTCCGGCGCACTGGCGAGCAGCTCGGCGGTGGGCACCTGCGGTTCCTCGTCGGCAAGCCAGGGCTGGATGGTCACTCCAACGGTGCTGAGCAGATCGCCGTCCGGGCGCGCGACGCGGGCTTCGAGGTGGTCTACCAGGGCATCCGGCTCACTCCTGCTCAGATCGTCTCGGCGGCCGTGGCCGAGGACGTCCACGTGGTGGGCCTGTCGATCCTCTCCGGGTCGCACATGGTCGCTGTTCCGGAGGTCCTGGCCGGGATGCGCGCAGAGGGGATGGCCGATGTCCCCGTCGTGGTCGGCGGGATCATCCCGGATTCGGATGCCGAGGCGCTGCGTGCGCAGGGCGTCGCTGCCGTGTTCACGCCCAAGGACTATGACGCGACTGCGGTCATGGCCGCAGTCGTCGAGGCGATCCGACAGGCCAACGGCCTGGACTGATGTCGCCCGGGCTCCCCGCGACGCAGCGGGGAGCAGCGGAGCTGCCGCTGGGGCACGGGGCCGCGGGGCTGCGGGGCTGGGGGGCTGG
>JAQBEX010000099.1:0-37424 GCA_032123675.1 Actinomycetes bacterium | reverse complement strand
ACGGGCCGTCGTCGAACAAGGTTCGGCGACCTGCCTGGCGGTCGACCTGGGTGGCCACGGCGACAGCTCCGGCCGGCTCACGCAGATGACCCCGCGCATGAACGCCGCCGATGTGGTGGCCGGCTACGACCAGCTCGCGGTAGCGGCTGGCGTCGACCCGGCACGGATCGGGGTGTGCGCAGCCAGCTACGGTGCCTACCTCTCGGTGCTGCTGTCTGCCCACCGCCCGGTCGCCCGGCTGCTGCTGCGTGCCCCCGCGTTGTACGCCGACGACTGCTTCGACCTCGGGCTCGGTCAACGCAGGTTCGCAGGCACCACCTCAGCTCCCACCCCGTTGGCACACCTCGCGCACTTCGCCGGACCGGTCACGCTGGTCGAGTCCGAGCACGACGAGGTCATCGACCACGGCATCGTCGAGGCCTACCTCCTCGCTCGGCCCGGCATCGTCCACATCGTGCAGCCAGACGCTCCACATGCGCTCCGGGACCCGGCCCACCGGGCCGCGTTCCAGCAGATCGTCGTGGAGTTCTTCAGCGGCCTCTGAGCCGCGCACGAAAGGACCCGTATGCAGCGGGTCAATTCGGGTCGCCCCGCGAACCGCGCACGCAAGGGCCCGAATGACCCCGGATCTGGGCCTCATAACGGCCCTTCCGTGCGCGCTCCGCCGGGTCGGCTGGAGAGCAGTGGGTCAGAACGGCCCTTCCGTGCGCGGTTCGGCCCCGTTCGGCTACGACATCACAACCTCGGCGCCGCCGACCCAGACCCGCCGAGGGTTCCAGTCCTCGTCCCACCACACGAGGTCTGCCAGCGCCCCAGCAGCGATGTGGCCGATGTCGGTCCGGCCGAGCGACCGAGCAGCGACCTCGGTCGACGACGCGATCACCGTGGCCGGGTCCATCCCGGCTGCGACCATGCGCCGCACCGCCTCGTCGAGCACGATCCCGGCCCCGGCGATGGTGCCGTTGTCGCGGCGACCGAGCCCGTGCTCGTCGTTGGTCACCGGCTGGCCGCCGAACATGAGCGGAGTGTGATTGGGCAACCCCGCGGTGACGATGGCGTCGGTGACGCCCACGACCCGCCCCGGTGCGGCGGCGAAGACGATCTTCACCACGGCCGGGTCCACGTGCTGGCCGTCGAGGATCGTCCCGATGAAGTACCTCGGGTCGGCCAGCACCGCCCCGGGCACACCGGGCTCGCGATGGCCGAACGGTCGTTGGGCGTTGAAGATGTGCGTGGTCATGTTCGCCCCAGCGTCGGCGGCTGCCCAGACCTCTTCGGCAGTTGCGTCCGAGTGCCCCACCGACACGATGATGCCTTCGGCGACCAGCCGGCGGATGGCCTCCAGCGCATGGTCGCGCTCCGGCGCGAGCGTGACCGTGAGCAGGACCTCTCGCGTGGCCTCGTTGCCCAGGAGCTCGTCGAGGGCCTCCTGACTCGGGTCGAGCATGCACTCCGCGCGGTGGGCGCCCTTGCGCGCCTCGGAGATGAACGGGCCCTCGAGGTGCACGCCGAGGATCCGGCAGACTGCCTGGTCGGCGTGTGCGTCCCTGGCCACCTTCGCCCGGTCGAAGGCCAGGTTCAACTCATCGAGCGGGGCGGTGATGATGGTCGGCTCCAGGCCCGTCACGCCGCGCACTGCGAGTCCGGTCAGGACCTCGGTCCACTGCTCGGGGGTGGCGTCAGCGAAGTCCGCACCGAACGAGCCGTTGTTCTGCAGGTCCATGAGACCCGGGGTCAGCACCCCGGAGTCGAGCTCGATTGTCGCTGGACCGCTGGTGCCCGGACCGTCGGTCACCTCTGCGATCCGACCGTCCCGAACGGTCACTGTGCCCGGACCAGTGAAGAGCCCGTCACGCAGCATCGCAGGAGCAGAGATTGAGAGATCGGGCATCGTCGGACCCTCCGGATCAATCGGCGGCGGCGGTCACCAGCCGCGACAAAGGTATGCCCACGGGCCCACACGATGCCTCCCGCGCAGTCGCCCGCCGCCAACCAGATCCCTGATCCCGCGAACGCGAGGCTTCACCCCCGTCGGGTGATGCTCGGAACCGCTCGAACGGCATGATGGAAGTCAACGTTGTCGGCGATCCGGCCGACTTCGGTGGAGGTGACCATGAAGAGGCCCAGCGTCGAACCCTCTGACGTCGAGCGGATGGCGAACAAGACGCTGCTGTCCTACGGCGCCGACACGCGTGCCAAGTACTCGCAGTTCTGGATCCTGCTGGCGCTCGCCGGCATCATCGCCACTGCAGGTGTGGTCTCGGACTCCACGGCCACCGTCATCGGAGCGATGATCGTCGCCCCCCTGATGACGCCGATCCTGGGCAGCGCCTTCGCCCTGGTGCTGGCAGATCGGCATCGGATGGCTCGATCACTGCTCGTCGTCCTCGGGGGCGCCCTGCTCGTGATCGCCATGGGCTACGTCGCCGGGCTGCTCGATACGCTCAACGTTGCCACGGAGGGGAACTCGCAGGTGTCTGGGCGGGTCAGCCCCAAGCTGATCGACCTCGTCGCGGCGCTGGCCACCGGCCTCGTGGGCGCATTTGCCCTCGTCCGTTCGGATGTCGCTGACACCCTGCCCGGAGTCGCGATCGCGATCTCACTGGTCCCGCCGCTGTCCGTGATCGGGTTGACGCTCCAGGAGGGGCTCTATGACGACGCCCTCGGAGCGACGCTGCTGTTCCTCACGAACGTCACCGCAATCATCTTCACAGCCACCATGGTCCTGCTGTACTACGGGGTGCGGGACACGGCCAAGGAGATGGGCGCCCCTGTCGGGAACCTGTCCGGCAAGACTCTCGCGGCGGTGGTCGGAGTCGTGGTTCTCATCGCGCTCCCACTGAGCTACCAGACCAGCCGGCTGTTCCAGGAGAACACGCTCCGGATCGCAGTGGGGCCGATCTCCAAGGACTGGGCCCAGGCCAATGACTGGCGGGTCGTCAAGGTCGACGTGACCGGAAACGTGCTCTCGGTGACGGCACTCGGAGCGCCTCCACAGATCTCGACCGACGAGCTGCGCGCGTCCCTGGACGACGCCGGCTACGAGGACGTGGACCTGCAGGTGGAGTTGGTCGTCGGTGGCGTTCAGTCCCTGCCGGGGGACGGCTGAGCGTCACCACGAGGGATGACCTGAGCGACGTGACCGCCCACACCGAGGTCAGCAGCAGCCGCCGCCGCGGGGTCGTACAGCGCGGAGAACAGCTACTTGCGGGCGAGGTCTCCAGAGGCCCCGAAGAGCACCAGTGCGTCGGCCCGCTCACTCGGCGGTGCGCCGGCCGACGCGAAGGCGCACTGAACCGCCGGCGACACCAGCCGACGCTGTGTCCTCGGCAACAGCGGGCCCGGATCGGCCAAGATCAACCCGTGGTCGACCTCTCTGCCTTCCCGACGCGGCAACTGCTGCGCTGGAACCTGGTGGTCCGGATGGGTCTGGCGGTCATCGCCCCGCTGGCAGTGCAGTACGTGCTGACCGGAAACCTCACGGGCACGGGCGTGATCGCGGCCCTTGTCGCCGGCTTCGTGTCATTCGGAGACCTGGGACCGGACGTGGATCAGCCGCGCTGGACGGCGGTCACGGTGGTGGCAACCCCGATGGCGGTGGTGGCCGGCGCCGTGCTGGGCCCGTCGCCCACGGGAGGCCTGCTCATCGTCTTCCTGTTGTACCTCGTCCACGGGGCCCTGACGGAGGCCGGCCTGGTCAGCCAGGTGGCCTGGTTCCCGGTCTCAGCCCTGGGGCTCATCGCAGCGGTTCTCTCCACGGGCACCGGCGACGTGGTCGACACAGCGCTGGCCGCGGCGGCCGGCTCGGCCTGGGCGGCGATCCTCCTGGTGGTGACACCCCGGTTCCTGCACGACTCCCGGCTCCCGATCCCGCCGGCGGCGCTGAAGGTCGACACGGATCGGCTGCGCCGCATGGTGCGCTCGCCGGCGTGGGTCGACTGGCACTACCCGCTGCTCCTCGGTGCGCTGGCGACGGTCGTCCTGGTTGTCGCCGACGCCGTGACCGGCGGGTTCAGGCCCTACTGGGCCGTATTCGCCCTGGTCGGGGTACTGGGCCCCAGCCCGGCGGCAGCGCGCCAGTCGGGCTGGGAGACAGTGGCCTCGACGCTCGCCGGGATCGCCCTGGCCGCGGTGATGCTGTCAGTCGGGCTCGACACCACCTCGGTCATGGTCGTGGCGGTGCTCCTGCTGCTGATCGGGACGGTGCTCCTGCTTCGACACATGATCCTGGCGAAGATCCTGATGACGCCGCTCCCGGTGATCCTGGCTGCCGCGGCGCTGGGCGCGAACGGCAGCCTGGCGCTGGGCCTTCGCCTCGTCGAGTACGTGTTTGGAGCCGGGATCGGGTTGGTGGCCGCGATCGGCGGCGGGTGGCTCGCCGCCCGGCTGTCCACCGAGCAGGCCGACAGCGACTCGCAACCAGACCCCGCCACTTGACCAGCACCTGAGAGGAACCGGTGGCGGGGGCCGCCCCGTGCTGGGGACACTGCTCAGGCGTCGGCGCGGCTGCTGCCTGCCAGGGGACGGTGGATCTCCATGAAGACCTCCGGGTGGGCCAGCGGGACGAACCCGGACGCCGCGTAGAGCTCGTGGGCATCCCGCGTGCCCAGCAACAACCGCCGGCAGGTGGTCAGCTCTGGGTGCGTCACGAAGCACTCGGTGAGCCACCGGCCCAGTCCATGGCCACGATGATCGGGCTCGACGTAGACGTCGCACCAGTGGGCGAAGGTTGCTCGATCGGTGACCACACGGCCGAAGCCCACCATGGCTCCCCCGGGGCCGAGCAACGTGAGCGTCATGCTGTTGGCGAGAGCCCGATCGAGGACATCGCGCCGGAGGCCCTGCGGCCACCAGTAGGCGTCGGTGTCCAACCACCGGTGCAGCAGGTCGACGTCGACCGCAGCCGGGTCATCAACGATGCTGAACCCATCGGCGCGCCTGCTGAGCATTGGCCGAGCCTACCGGCTGCCAACTCCAGGCAGCCACGCCCGAGCCCGCACCCACGCGGCCCCAGTCCGCGCGCTGGCCATCCGCGCATCGGCGCTAGCGCTCCTCAACGGAGGGGCCCAGCCGCACGATGAGCAGCGCGCGGCGGGCGCAGCCGTGAGGCCAGGCCTCCCTAGACTCGTGACCATGGCTGCGGCGCGGGCGGTGGGTGACCCGCAAGCCGTACGTGCCGCGGGGATCGTGCGTGACCCGCTGGCCGTGCGTGCGACGTGCCAACTCCTGCCGGAACGACCCGGCGTGTATCGGTTCCGTGACCTGCGCGGCGTCAGCATGTACGTCGGCCGGGCCACCAACCTGCGCAGCCGGACCAACTCCTACTGGGGCAGCCTGAAGGGTCGGGCACACCTGCGCCGAATGGTCCCCCAGATCGGCGCGGTGGAGGCCATCGAGTGCGCGTCGGTCCACGAAGCAGCATGGCTGGAACGCAACATCCTCGAGCGGGGCCTGCTGCGCTGGAACCGCGCCCGCGGCGGTCAGGAGGTGCCCGTGTGGCTGGTGCTCGATCCCGAGCCCCGCTCACCCAGCCTGCGACTGACCCACGCCCCAAGCACCGAGGGGATCACCATCGGCCCCTACCTGGGCGCAGATCGCGCTCGACTGATCCGATCCGGGGTCCTGCGGGTCTGGCCGATCGCCGCCACCGGGACCGGGTTGCCCGGTTCGGAGCGCGACATGGCGGCCGCGCGTGGGGTCGGCCCGCAGGATCGGGACAGCTTCGCAACTGCCATCCAGGATGCCTTGGCCGGCCGAGCTGCCGAGGTCGATCAGTGGCGAGCGGGGCTGGCCGGGGCCCGGGATCGAGCAAGCGCAGGCCTCGCCTTCGAGCTGGCCGGTCAGATCACGAGCGAGATGGATGCCATCGGGTGGGCGACCGGGGTGCAGCGCGTCACGACCCTTGAGCGGATCGACGCCGACATCCACGGCTGGTCCGAGGGCGTGCTCGTCAGCCTGCGGATCCGCGCAGGACGGATGGAACGCTGGCGGCAGACCCTGGTCGACACCGCTCCCCGCGCGCGGATTGAGCGGACACCGGAGCACTGGCGGGGCTTCGCCACGGACGCCGCATCCCTGGCAGCGCGCCTCCTCAGCCGCTAGGACCGCTGCGCTGCTGGTCACGGCGGACCCAGGTCCGCGGAATTCGCCGCCCCGGCGACCAGCCAGCGCCACTCTGAGAGCCGGTCAGAGCCCCCGGGCGGGTTCAGCTCAGCCGAGTACCCGCCGGGACGCGTTGCGCAGCTCCCGTGTCACCGAGCTCAACATCCCCGACCACCACGACGTCAGCCTCGAATGTCCAATCCCCGCGGACGGTCAGGCTCGTCGCCTGACGCAGCGAGGGCGGCCCACCCGGGAACCTGGCATCGAAGTCGGCGATCGTCCGGTAGTACCGCGGGTCGAGGTGCACAAGCGGGGTCGTGGGGCTGGCCACCTGCAGCGTCCCGTCGGAGGCCCTGGCAAACACGTCGGAGCGCAGCACGAGCAGGTCGTCGGTGGTCTTCACCGGCAGGAACCGGTCACGGCCCACGACGATCGCCTGCGCGCCCTCGAACACCTCGATCGCTGCGCCCATGGCGGTCTCGATCTGCACGACCGCTGGGGAGGTCGGGTCAGTGGGGTCCACCGTCTTGGTGTTGCGGATCAGGGGCAGGCCGAGCACGGAACCACGGTCAACCAACGCACCGTGGATCTGTTCCAGGTCGAGCCACAGGTTGTTGCTGTTGAAGTACGGGTGCCGCGCCTCATCGGTGAAGAAGTCCATGTCCTCATCGGCGGTCTGGGCACGCTCGCGCAGGATCAGCCGACCATCGGATCGTCGGATCGCCAGGTGACCCCCCTTCCGATCGGCCGGCGTGCGCCGGCACACCTCAGCGGCGTAGGGGGCGCCGGTTGCCGCGAACCAGCCCGCGAGGGTCGCGCTGGGAGCGGCGCCCAGGTTGTCAGCGTTCGACACGCTGGCATACCGGTAGCCGTGCTCGAGCAGGGCCTCGAGCACCCCTGAGGACTGGATCGCGGTGTAGATGTCACCGTGGCCCGGCGGGCACCATTCGAGGCTCGGGTCCGCTGGCCACGTGACGGGGGTCAACCCCTCGGCGAGCAGCTTGGGCTCCTGGTTCTGCAGGAAGTCCAGCGGCAGGCCCTCGACCTCGATGTCCGGATGGGCTCGCACGGCGGCCAGGCTCTGGTCGCTGGTCCGGAAACTGTCCATCAGGATCAGGGGGAGCCGAACCCCGTGCTCGCGCCGCGCGTGCCGGACCTGGTCGATGACGACGTCGAGGAACGTCTGGTCATCGCGAACCGGCAACAGCGACTTGGCGCGGTCCATCCCCATCGAGGTGCCGAGCCCGCCGTTGAGCTTGATCATCACGGTCCGCGCGAGCGCCGCCCCGGCGCTGGCCTCGTCAACGGCCACCTCGGTGAGCTGCGGCTGGTCGAGCGCCGGAGCGATCGTGTCCTCGCGGATCAGCCCCGTCGCCCCCTGCTCCAGCTCCCGGTAGTAGTGCGAGAACACATCGACCGCGTTGTCCGCGACCCCCGCGGCACGCATCTTGTCCTGGGCAGCCCGCAGGCCCTCATCACTCATGGTCTGAACCCTATGACCCGCCCGAGGGTGACTGCTGGGGGACGCAACTCCTGGGCGCGGGATCGGCGCGCGGGATCGGCGCGCGGGCCAGGTGCCACCCGACGAGTGCGCGGCACGCTTGCGGGCGCCCCAACCGGCACCCATCCTTGGCAGGTGCCCGACGACCGCGGAATCACCGAACCCGGGGCCCCCGAACCCGGGGCGGTGGAACCCGGAACTCCCGTTGGGCGCCGCGTGGTCCTGGGCCTGCTCGGCCTCGGGGCGCTCGGGATCGTGCTCGGCAGTCGTGTCGGCTCGGTCATCTCGACGATCGCTCAACGCGATCCGACCGGGCTCACAGGGCTGATCCCCGGCAATGGCCGATTCCGGTTCTACTCCGTTGTTGGCGGGGTGGATCAGGTCCCGGCCGCCGAGTACGCCCTGACAGTCGACGGGCTCGTCGAGCAGCCGGCGACCCTGTCGTTGGCAGACCTGGCAGCGCTGCCGCAGACGACCTTCACCCGGGACGTCCAGTGCGTCACCGGGTGGCGCGTGGAGGACGTCGCCTGGTCGGGTGTGCTGCTCTCCGATCTCCTGGCCCACGTCGGCGTGGCCCGCATCGGCTCCGCCGTGCAGTTCGGCTCCTTCGACGGGGTGTACACCGAGTCCCTGGACCTGGAGCAGGCAATGCGCCCCGACGTCCTGATCGCCACGTCAATGCAGGGCGAGCCGGTGTCCCACGACCACGGTGGCCCGGTGCGGCTGTACGTGGCGCCGATGTACTTCTACAAGTCGATCAAGTGGCTGGATCGGGTGACGGTCACCGATGAGGTCGTGCCCGGTTACTGGGAGCAGCGCGGGTACGACATCGACGCGTGGGTCGGGCAATCCAACGGGCGCAACGATGCACCGATCGCCTGACCTGCGGCGGTTCAGCCGCGGTGAGCGTTGGGTGCACCTGTCCTTCGGCGTCCTGATGGGTGTCTGCGTCGCTACGGCTGCGATGCTCTACTGGGCTCCGCTGAGCACCCTCGTCGGGCGCCGCGAACTCGTCGAGGCGGTGCACTACTCGAGCGGGCTGCTGCTGCCCGTCCCCCTGTTGACTGGGCTGGTGGCCTCGCAGGCCTACCGCGCGGACGTGCGCCGCCTGAACCGGTTCCTCCCGGGCGATTGGGAGTGGCTGCGCTCGAGCGCGCGACGCAGGGGCCACTACCCCTCGGGAAAGTTCAACGCCGGCCAGAAGCTCAACTCGGCCTTCGTCCTCGGCGCTGTCATGGTCCTGCTCGTCACCGGATTGATGTTGCACTACTTCACGCTGTTCCCCGACGACATCAGCACCGGGGCCACCTTCGTGCATGACCTGTTCGCCGCCGCGCTCGTCCTCGTGACCGGCGGGCACATCTGGATGGCCTGGAACGACGCCGAGGCCCGGCGCGGGCTCCGCACGGGCTTCGTCAGCCGCAGCTGGGCAGAGCGGGAGCACGCCCTGTGGGCGGCCGGCACACCTGAGGAGCCCGATGCCCCCGACTCCTCCGACGCACCCGAGCCGGAGCCGAACCCCGATCGCGAGTGAGCCGCCGGACCACTGCGGGGGCGGCAGACCGCGGAGGCCGGCGCACTGCGGGGGCGGAGCGGAGCAGCGCCCTACAGGTTCAGCCGCCGGGCGGCGAGCTCGGTCATGACCTCCGTGGCCCCGCCGCCGATCGACAGGATCCGGACGTCACGGAAGTGCCGCTCCACCTCGGAATCCCGCATGCACCCCTGGCCGCCGAAAAGCTGGACCGCCTGGTAGACCACCGCCTCAGCGGCCGCGACCGCCGTGTTCTTCGCCAGCGCGGCCTCGGCGATGACCTCCTGCCCCGCGGCGTGGCGCAGCGCGACATGGCGGGCGTAGGTGCGCGACACGTCAGTCAGCCGGTCCATCTCGACGAGTTGGTGGCGGACCACCTGATGGCCCACGAGTGGCTTGCCGAACGTGTGCCGCATGCGCGCCCACTTCAGGGCGAGGTCCAGGCAGCGCTGGGCCGTGGCATAGGCCTGGACCGCGATGGACAGCCGCTCAACAACGAACTGCTGGGCGATCTGGATGAACCCGGACCCGGGCGGTCCGACGAGGTTCGCCGCCGGCACCCGGCAGTCCGTGAACGCCAGCTCGGCGGTGTCCGAGCAGTGCCAGCCGACCTTCTCCAGCCGCCGGACGACCTGGAATCCGGGGGTGTCGGTCGGGACGATGATCAGGGAGATCCCGCCGAATCCCGGCCCCCCGGTCCGGACCCCGACAACGACCCAGTCGGCTCGCGCCCCGGAGGTGATGTAGGTCTTGGCACCGTTGACGACGTAGTCCCCGCCGTCACGCTCGGCCCGAGTGCGCAGGGCAGCCACGTCCGAGCCACCCTCGGGCTCAGTGACTGCCAGGGCCGCGATCGAGTGGCCCTCGAGGACCGGTCGGACGAACCGCTCCACCTGGGCAGGGTCCCCCGCCGCCACGATGTGCGGAGCGGCGATCCCGTGGGTGAAGAGGCCGGCGGCCAGGCCGCCACTGGCCCCGGACCCGATCAGGGCCTCGGTCATCACCAGACCGTCGATCATGTCCCCGCCGCTGCCTCCGATCTCCTCCGCGAAACCCAGGCCGAGCAACCCGGCTGCTGCGGCACGCGCGTGCAGCGATCGAGGGATCTCCCCGGCGCGCTCCCACTCATCGAGGTCGGGCAGCACCTCGCGAACGACGAAGTCGCGGGTCAACTCACGCAGGGCCCTGCGCTCGGGGGTGTCGAACGGGTCGGTCCATGACGAGGCCATGGCGCCACGGTAGCCCCGGCCAGTTGGAGGCCGCCGCGACCCGCCGACTCACACGGGATCGGCGGCCTGAACGACCTCGAAGCTCCAGATCGTCGAGCCGGTGGCCGCAGGCGTCTCACTGCCCGTCCGGCCGCTGGCCTGGCCGTGCCCGGCGCCGAACGACTGCGACTGGGTCCACGCGTCGAACGACTCACGACTGTCCCATCGTGTGTAGACGAGGTAGGAGTCGGTGCCCTCGAGCGGCCGGAGCAGCTCGAAGTGCTCGAAACCCGGGGCCCGCTCAACCGAGCCGGCCCGCCGCGCGAACCGCTCCTCGAGGGTCGCCCCGGCAGCCTCGGGAACGCTGAGCACATTGATGGCGACGAAGGTCATGAGGACATCGTCCCCCACGGCCGGCGCCGGCGCACCCGGCCCGGAGGACTGCCTCATGGACAGGTTCGGGACATGCACACGGCAGACGCTGACGTTGTTCACGAACTGCGCAGGCGAGTCGCCCCCACTCGGAGCACCTCATACGCCCTGGCGCGCCTCCAACCGGCCCTCACGAACGGCGGTGACGAAACGTTCGTAGTCGCGCTCGTTCTGGTCGGCGTACGTGACCGCGAAGGCGGTCATCGCCCGGTCGAAGCGACTCTTCGCACCAAGGTACGAGGCGATGGCAACCGGGTCCCCAGACCGGGCATGGGCGCGTGCCAGGGTCCACCCGCATGCTTCGGCGTAGAAGGACAGAGCGCGGGGGTCCATCTCGTCGACGAGGGCTGAACCCTTCATGTCCTTCAACTGACGCCAGTAGTAGTACCGGTCCTCCTCGATTCCCTTGGTCCACCCGAGGAAGACGTCGCTGGCCGCCGGCATCAGTCGCTGCCCCTCCACGACGCGCTGACCGGCCTGCTCGAACTGGCTGGCCGGCAGATGGTCCTCCAGCACCGACCGCGTCGCCTCCTTGACCTGGAGGAACAGCGGGTCGCCGTTGTCCCGGCCACGCAGCAGGACGATCCACGCCCGGGTCCCCACGCTGCCCACGCCGACGACCTTGCGTGCGAACTCGAGGTACTCGAAGCGCTCGAGCAGCCGGCGTCGGTTGCCGACCAGGCTGTCGCGATAGGCCCGAAGCGTTGCGTGGACCTGCTCATCGACGAACTCTGGAGTCCGCCCGTAGATCTCGGCGACCTCCTCGGACCGGACCACGACCGGAGGGGCGCTGACGATCCGCGGAGCGCCGTCGACGATCTCGGTCAGCCTGGACAGGGCATGCATGCTGTTGCGTGCGTGTGCCTTCCGGATGGACTTCCGGCCCCGCTTGACCGCCGGGTCGGGGCCCGCAACCGCCGCGGCGCGTTCCAGCAGCCGGTCGGCGTCCAGTCGCGAGTACCAGACGTCCAGTGTCCGCATGCCCGCGAAGCCCGCCATTGCGTTGCGGTAGGCGGTGACGGCGGCCCGGGCCGCGGCCGTCTGGTCGGCCCCGACGAACCCGTTGTTGCGCGCCGCCACGACGAAGCTCACCGAGAGCCGTGCCACGTCGTACTCGAACGGCCCGGGCAGCGTCTCGTCGAAGTCGTTGAGGTCGAACAGCAGTGCCCGCTCCGGAGAAGCGAATGCCCCGAAGTTGGACAGGTGCGCGTCCCCGCAGAGCTGGACGTCGAGCCCGGCGCGGGGGATTGTCCGAAGATCCTCTGCCATGACCCGGGCCGAGCCCCGGTAGAACGTGAATGGGGAGACCATCATCCGCCCGTGCCGGACTGGGACCAGGTCGGGTTCACGAGTGCCGTTCTGGGCGTCGAGCGTCTCGACCGGGTCCGGGCGATCAGGCGCCGGTTGCCAGTCTGCGATCGAGGAACGGGGAGCCTCCTTGCGGGCGTGCCTGCCCTCCTGGACGCGCTCGTCGAGGGTTGGGTGTTCGATGGCCGTGTCGCCGGACATACCTGCCTCCTGGATCGCGCCTCACCAGATCACGCCGCGTCGCGGTGTTGACACCTGTGCCGCTTCGAAGCCACGGTGCCACAGAAGGCTGTGTGAACCGAGTCTGACGCAGACACGGAACGTCCGCCATCACCCCGATCGGGGTGATCGGTGCCACCCATCTGCGCCGAGGTGCGCCTCGGGGTTGCCATCCCCCGCGGTGGCCTGTGAGGCTGGTGATGTGGACATCGGTCCCAGCCAAGGATCCCTGACTCTGACCACTGGCGTGGCCGGCGCGGCGGCCCGCATGGGCCACAACCTCGTCATCGTCATGGACGACTGGTCAGCCACCGTGACGATGTCCCGGGGCCGGCCCAGGGCGGTGTCGCTCAGCGTCGTCGTGGCCAGCCTCCGGATCGAGTCGGGGTCCGGCGGGATCAAGCCGATCAGCGACGGGGACCGCACCGACATCCGGGCCAACGCCCTGGGAGCCCTGCATGCCGACCAGCACCCCGAGGTGGCATTCGAGGCGGACGCCCTGCGGCTGGCCGGGGACACGCTCGCGGTGGAGGGAACCCTCACCGTGGCCGGGACAACGCGAGCCATCTCAGCGCTGGCCGATGTCGAGCGCGCCGACGGCCGTGTGCGGGTGCAATGCACGGTGCCAGTGCTGCAGAGTGACTTCGGGGTCAAGCCCTACTCGACCATGCTCGGCCAGCTCAAGGTCGCTGACGAGGTGCATGTCGAGCTGGCCGTCGAGGTCGACGTGCCGTGAGCCCGCGCGCACGGCAGTTGGCGCCCGGTCCAGATGCTGGCAACCGCCAGCACGTCGGATGTCCGTCGGAACCCCGACCGTCTTGACTCGGTGGCGCCAACGGCGTAGGACGGAAGTGGGAGGAGCAGGGAGAGGGGTCGACGTGAGGAGCGGACCGGTGAGCACCGAGCAGTTCGAGAAGATGAAGAGTGCCAAGGGTTTCGTCGCAGCCCTGGACCAGAGTGGTGGCAGCACCCCGAAGGCCCTGACGAGGTACGGCATTGACGAATCCGCCTACAGCGATGAGACCGAGATGTTCGACCTCATCCACGACATGCGGACGAGGATCATCACCAGCCCTGTCTTTGGTGGTGATCGGATCCTCGGGTCGATCCTGTTCGAGATGACGATGGAACGTCAGATCATGGGCAAGGGCTCGGCCGAGTACCTGTGGCAGGACAAGGACATCGTGCCCTTCCTGAAGGTGGACAAGGGGCTTGCCACCGAGGCCGACGGCGCCCAGGTCATGAAGCCCATGCCGGACCTCGAAGCCGTTCTCGCCCGGGCGATCGGCCACGGCGTCTTCGGCACCAAGATGCGCTCGGTCATCAAGTTGGGGAACGCCGCGGGGGTAGGTGCGGTGGTCAGCCAGCAGTTCGAAGTCGCCCGCCAGATCATGGCGGCAGGCCTGGTGCCGATCATCGAGCCGGAGATCGACATCCACAGCCCAGAGAAGGCGGCGGCCGAGGTCCTGCTCAAATCCGCGCTGATGGCCGAGCTCGAGCAGCTCGATCCCGATCAGATCGTGATGTTCAAGCTGACCCCACCCGATGAGGACAACTTCTACGCCGAGTTCGTCGGGCACCCCAATGTCCTTCGCGTGGTCGCCCTGTCCGGCGGCTACAGCAGGGAGCAGGCCAACGCGCTCCTGGCCCGCAACCACGGCGTGGTCGCCAGCTTCTCCCGAGCCCTGACGGAGGGCCTGTCGGCCCAGCAGAGCCAAGCGGAGTTCGACGCCACCCTCGACACCTCGATCGGCAGCATCTACGCGGCCTCGATCACCTGACGCGCGCGGACCGGGGGTAGCCGTCGACCGAGAATCCAAAAACCAGTAGGCTTGATCACGAGCCCCACCGATCTTGCTCCCCCGTCGGGTCGGTGGGGCTCCCCTTCACCCGGAATCGAGCGCCTGATGCCTGCGCCGATCATCGATCGGCCCTCGCCGCGTGATTGGCTGGAACCGCAACAGCACGACGCGGCCATCGATCCGGCCCGGACCCCCAAGGAGGCTCTGCCATGTCCCTCGAGCGCCTCGTCGCCCCCGATCCCTATGACTACCTGCCTGCGCGCCCGTGGTTCGAGTTGAGCAGCACGGACCTCGTGGACGGCGATCCCATGCCGATGGCCCACGTCCACGGATCGGCCGGTGGACAGAACATCTCCCCGCAGTTGGCGTGGTCGGGAGCCCCGGCCGGCACCAAGGGCTTCGCCATAACGTGCCTGGACCCGGACGCACCGACCGGCTGCGGCTTCTGGCACTGGTCGGTCCTGAACGTCCCCGCCTCGACGACGGAACTCCCGCGCGGCGCGGGTGCCTCCGATGCGACGCTGCCCGCAGGGGCGCACGCCCTGACCGACTTCGGCACAGCGGCCTACGGGGGGGCCGCCCCGCCCGCCGGCGACTACCCGCACCGCTACATGTTCGTGGTGCATGCCGTGGACGTGGAGGACCTCGGCGTGGAACCGGGCGGATCACCGGTTGCGGTGGCGTTCCACCTCGCGTTCCACACGCTGGCCCGCGCCCGGATCACCGTCACCTTCGCGCACTGAGGCCACGGGGCGCCCGGGCTCGCCGGCCGGACGCCTACGATTGGCCGACGTGAGCCTCTTCGAACCGATCCGCGGTCTCTGTCCGCCCGCGGCGTCCGCCGCGGAGGTGGCTGAACTCCCCTACGACGTGATGACCCGTGCCGAGGCACAGGCCATGGCGGCCGGGCGCCCGCATTCGTTCCTGCACGTGTCCAGGCCGGACATCGACCTTCCTGCCGACTCCCCCGCCGACAGCGCCGAGGCCTACGAGCTGGCGGCAGCGGCGTTCGCCCGGCTGGAGGACGAGGGGATGCTCGTGCGCGATCTCGGGCCACGTTTCCACGTCTACCGGATGGCCTCCGGGGGCCATGTGCAGACCGGCATCGTGGGTGGTGCCAGCGTGGCGGCGTACGACGCTGGGCGCATCCGCCGGCACGAGACGACCCGCCCGACCAAGCAGGCCGACCGGGCCGCGCAGATCGAGGCGGTCGGCGCCCAGACCGGACCGGTGCTCCTGATCCACCACCACAGCGACCCGATCGCAGCGATCGTGGCCGCGGCGACATCCGGCCCGCCGCCAACCGCGCTCCAGGCCCCCGGTGGGGTTCGTCATGAGCTCTGGCCGATCAGTGACCAGGCGACGGTTGCCGCGCTCACCGAGGCCTTCGAGGACCTGCCGGCGCTCTACATCGCCGACGGGCATCATCGCAGTGCCGCGGCGTCGGTTGTGCACGCGCACGCTCCGACCCCTGCGGCCGCCCTGTTCCTGGCCGTGGCCTTCCCCGCTGACGAGGTCCGGATCCTGCCGTACAACCGCGTCGTCCGAGCCCCGGACGGCGTGTCCGACGACGATGTGCTCGCGGGCGCATCCAGGCACTTCGACGTTGAGCGGTCCGACGGTCCCGTGACGCCCGCGGCACCCGGGCGCTTCGGGCTGTACCTGGCTGGCCGCTGGTACCTGCTGACCGCCCACGCAGGTCTTCGCAACACCGAGGACCCGGTCGACCAGCTCGATGTCGCCGTCCTGCAGCGCCACCTGCTCGGGCCCGTCCTGGACATCGACGACCCGCGCACGAACCCGCGTATCGGCTTCGTCGGCGGAGTGCGCCCGCTGTCCGACCTTGAGGTCGCCGTCGACAGCGGGACCTGGACCGCCGGCCTCTCGCTGCACCCCACCACGGTCGCCGACCTGATCGGCGTGGCCGACGCCGGCGGCATCATGCCGCCGAAGTCCACGTGGTTCGAGCCGAAGCTGCTCGACGGCCTGGTCAGCCATGTCCTCGACTGACCGGGGTCGGCGCCCGGCGCTCCTCGGCGGGGCCAGCGCGGGCTGAGCCATGGTGCGGCGCAGCACCGGCTGGTGCCCGGACCTCCGCTGCGCGGGCTACCCTTCGTCGCAGCGCCGACCAGGAGGACGTGATGGTGCAGGACCGGGCTCGTCGGAGGCGCTGGCCGTACGTCGTCGCCAGCCTGCTGGTCGCACTCCTGGCAGCGGCCGCCATCACCGTCTGGGTGGCCTACCAGAACCTCGACTCCAACATCACGACCGTCGACCCGACCGATGATCTGGGCGACGTCCGGCCCGCGAAGGAGAACCAGTCGCTCAACGTGCTTGCCATCGGCTCGGACACACGAGAAGGTGGCAACGACCTGGTGGGCGGTGAGTCCGAGGGCCTGGCCGACACGACCATGGTGCTCCACCTCTCCGCGGACAACAGCTGGGCGGCCGGGGTCAGCATCCCCCGCGACTCCATGGTGCAGATGCCCGACTGCGTCAGCTCCGACGGAACCGTGGTCGCGGGCGCGTTGCGACAGTTCAACGCCGCGTACCCGATCGGTGGACCGGCGTGCGTCCAGCGCACGGTCGAGGCCCTGACCGGGCTGCGCATCGACCACTTCGTGGTGGTCGACTTCCGCGGATTCGTCGACATGGTGGATGCGGTCGGCGGGGTCACCGTCTACATCCCCGAGCCGATCAGCGACCCGCAGTCCAAGATCTACTTCGACGTCGGCTGCCAGAGGCTGGATGGCAAGCACGCGCTGGACTACGTGCGCGTCCGCAAGGGTGTCAGCGGAGGGGACGGCTCGGACCTTGGCCGGATCGAGCGTCAGCAGGCATTCCTGACCTCGCTGATCCAGAAGGTGACCTCGAGCGACGTGCTGTTCAACCCGTTGGAGCTGTACAACTTCCTCGATGCGGTCACGAGCTCGGTCACCACCGATCCGGGGATCGGCAGCATTCGATCGATGGCCTCGGTGGCAGTGCGCGTCCGTGAGATCGGCCTGGACTCGATCGAGTTCACCACCGTGCCCTACGAGGCGTACCCGCCGGACCCCAACCGCGTGCAGTGGAAGCAGCCCGAGGCCGACGAGCTGTGGCGCAGGCTCCGGCTCGACGAGCCACTGACGACGAAGCCAACGGCGGCACCGAGCACCTCGGGGTCGGCTGGCCCCACCGACTCCCCGACCTCCGACGCCGATGCAGGGGCAGCGAGTCCGAGCCCGAGTCCGAGCCTGACCACCACCACGGCCGACCAACCGGTGTGCCCAGCCGCCTAGGAGCACCGGACCCTGCAAGGTGAGCCACCTCGCGGCCGGGTGCCTACGCTGTCGAGCATGACTGACCTCAGGCTGGGTGGGCATGTCGACCCCATGACCCATGAGACGACCGGCAGCTCCGCGGGGGTCCGCTCGGACGATCTGACCACCCACGGCGTGATCGTCGGCATGACCGGCTCGGGCAAGACCGGTCTGGGCATGGTCCTGATCGAGGAGGTGCTCGCCTCCGGGGTCCCGGCCCTGCTGATCGACCCCAAGGGCGACCTGACCAACATCGCCCTGACCTTCCCGTCCCTGGCGGCGAAGGAGTTCGAACCGTGGGTCAACGCCGGTGATGCCGCCAAAGCCGGGCAGTCCGTGCCCGAGTTCGCAACCGCCGAAGCCGCACGGTGGACCGAGGGCCTGGCCGGCTGGGGCCTCGGACCCGACGAGGTCAGCACCCTGCACGACGCCGCCGACGTCACCGTGTACACACCTGGATCCGGACACGGTGTGGCGCTCAACATCATCGGGACGCTGGACGTGCCCACGGACATGGGCGACCCACAGGCGGTCCAGGAGGAGATCGATGCCTACGTCTCCTCACTGCTGAACCTCGTGCATGTCGACGCCGATCCGCTGAGCTCGCGCGAGCACATCCTGCTGTCGACGATCATCAACCACACGTGGACCCAGGGGCGCTCGCTGGACCTGGCGGCCCTGGTGGCCGCGGTGCAGCAGCCACCGGTCCGCAAGGTCGGTGTCCTGGAGATCGACACCTACTACCCGGCGGACGAGCGGATGAAGCTGGCGCTGCTCCTGAACGGCCTGCTCGCCTCCCCGGCATTCGCGGCCTGGCTCGGCGGCCAGCGCATCGGCATCGAGGCGATGCTGCGCACGCCGGAGGGAATGCCGCGCTGCGCGGTGATCACCACCGCCCATCTCGACGACGAGCAGCGGCAGTCGGCCACCTCGGTCATCCTGGCCAAGCTCATCTCCTGGATGCGCCGCCAGAGCGGCACGTCGGACCTGCGCACGCTGGTCTACATGGATGAGGTGGCCGGGTACCTGCCGCCCACGGGCAACCCGCCGACCAAGGCACCGATCATGCTGCTGCTCAAGCAGGCCCGGGCGTTCGGCGTCGGGGTGGTGCTCTCGACGCAGAACCCGGTCGACATCGACTACAAGGCCCTGTCCAACGCCGGGACCTGGATGATCGGCCGGCTGCAGACCGAGCAGGACAAGGCCCGGCTGCTCGACGGGCTCACCAGCGCCGCCGGCACCATCGACACGACGGCAGCGTCGGACACCATCTCCGGCCTGGCCAAGCGCGAGTTCGTCATGAAGCGCGCCTCGGCGGACCACGTCGAGGTGTTCACGACCCGATGGGCCATGAGTTACCTGCGGGGCCCGCTGACCCGCGAGCAGATCACGTCGCTGGCACCGGCCGACGAGGCCACCGGCGTACCTGCCGAGCCTGCCCCAACCACGTTCGCGGGTGCCCCCACCGCAGGAGCCGTCGCTGACCTCGGACCGGGCAGCTCCCCCACATCCGGTGCCCTCGCCGACGACGAGACCCCGGTCGCCCCCGGGGTCGCCTCCGGGATCCCCGTGCACCACCTCGACCCGGCGGCCACGTGGGCCAGGCACGTCGGAGCCGTGCCGGGCCATCGGCTCGCGCCCGGGGTGATTGCCCGGGTCGACCTGCGCTTCGACGAGACGAAGGCCGAGCTCGTCCATGACCAGGTCTACGAGGCGCTGTTGTTCCCGATCACCGAGAACCCCTCTGCCGACGAGTTCATCGCCGTCGACTACGACGACCGGGACCTGCTCAGCGAGGCACCGCCGGGAGCGGCCTACAAGCTGGCCCCCTCCGAGATCACCTCCAGGTCCTGGTGGACCCGGCTCAAGGGCGACCTGTCCGATCACCTGTACCGGACGATGAGCGTATCCGTACCGGCCAACGCCGAACTCAAGCTCTACGGCCGGATCGGCGAGGCCGAGCAGGATTTCGCCACCCGGTGCCGAGCCGCAGCCGACGAGGCCGGTGACCGGCAGATCGCGGCGCTGAGCGCCAAGTACGAGCGGAAGGCCGCGACCCTCGGGCGACGGATCGACAGCGCTCGGCGGACCGTCGATCGGGAGGAGGGCGAGCGGGCCTCGACAATGGCCACCGACCTCATCGGTGGGCTCTTCGGCCGCTCCTCGATCGGCGCATCGGCCCGGCGGGCCAGCTCCGCGCAGAGCCAACTGGCACGGGCCCGCGCGAAGGTCGATGACCTTGAATCGGGGCTGGCCGACCTCCGCGCCGAACTCGATGACGAGATTGACGACATCCGCAACGAGTGGGACGACAAGGCAGCACGTATCACCACCTTGGAGGTGCCCCTGGACAAGTCCGACATCAAAGTCGGCGACCTGGGCCTGGTGTGGATCCCAATGGGAACCTGACGCCAACCATGGGGCACACTTCGCCCAACGGCGACGGAGAGGATGACGTGGAACGCAACGCTGCGGCCCTGATCGAACTGGCGGAAGAGCACTCGGCGCATAACTACCATCCGCTTCCCATCGTTGTCACCAGCGCTGCTGGGGCGTGGGTCACGGACATCGAGGGTCACCGGTACCTCGACTGCCTGGCCGGCTACTCCGCGCTCAACTTCGGCCATGGGCATCCCGAGGTCATCGCCGCTGCCCACGAGCAGCTCGACCGCGTCACCCTGGTGAGTCGAGCCTTCCACCACGACCAGTTCGGCCCGTTCTGCGCTGAGCTCTCGGAGCTGACTGGCAAGGACATGGTCGTGCCGATGAACTCCGGGGCGGAGGCGGTGGAGACCGCGATCAAGGTGGCCCGCAAGTGGGGCTACACGGTCAAGGGGATCAGCCCCGATGCGGCCACGATCATCGTGGCGGAGGGCAACTTCCACGGACGCACGACAACCATCGTCTCGTTCTCCGACGACGACTCGGCCCGCGATCACTTCGGCCCGTACACACCGGGGTTCGTCCAGGTGCCCTACGGCGACGCTGACGCGATCCGGGCCGCGATCACCGAGCACACCGCGGCGGTGCTGATCGAGCCGATCCAGGGCGAGGGCGGCGTCGTCATCCCCCCGGAGGGGTACCTGCAGGACGTCCGCGCGCTGACATCGCAGCACAACGTCCTCATGCTGGCAGACGAGATCCAGTCCGGGCTGGCACGCACCGGACGCACCTTCGCCTGCGACCACGAGGGAGTCGTCCCCGACGTCTACATCCTGGGCAAGGCGCTGGGCGCGGGGGTGCTGCCGGTCTCGGCGATCGCGGCCAACGCCGACATCCTGGGCGTGCTGAATCCCGGCGAGCACGGAAGCACCTTCGGTGGCAACGCGCTGGCGTGTGCAGTCGGCCGGGCAGTCATCCGGCTGCTGCGCACCGGGGAGTTCCAGGAGCGCGCCGTCGAGCTCGGCGAGGTGCTGTCCGCGGAGTTGGCCAAGCTGCTTGGCCACGGTGTGGTCGAGGTCCGGTGCCGTGGCACGTGGGCCGGCGTGGACATCGACCCGGACCTGGCCACAGGCCGCGAGGTGTGCGAGGCGCTGCTGGCGCGCGGAGTGCTGGCGAAGGACACCCACGGCTCGACGATCCGGTTGGCGCCGCCGCTGGTGATCACAGCGGACGAGATCATCTGGGCGGTGGCGCAGCTGCGCGACTGCCTGGCGGAGTTCGGCGCCCGCTGATCCGGTGGGGACCACCTGCCCCGGACCGGACTGACCGCTGGTTCCTTATCCCAACGCTAGCCAGAGCCTGTCACAGTCAGCAATCACCTACCCAATACCGTGTCACCATGCTTCGCGCCTCATCAACCCTGACCGGTATCGCCCTGGCCGCCGCCCTGGTCGCCGGGGCCGGGCCCACGTCAGCGGCCGGAGCTCTGCCCGGCGCGGTGGCGGCCCCGCACGCCATCGGCACCCTGGCCGCCACGCCGAGCGGCCAGCAACTGCTCGTCCCCACAGTCGCGGCCAACACCCGGATCAAGTCGGTGCTGCCCCAGCGCACCCGGAAGAAGATCCTGGGCAAGCGCTTCACGATGAGCGTCTTTGATGCCGAGGATGGCGAATTCGTCTACAAGCGCCGGAGCAAGGCCGCGATTCGGGGTGCCTCGACGACGAAGATCCTGACGACCATCGGTGCGCTGACCCTGCTCGGTCCTGAGCACCGGTTCCCCACCACAGTGCGTCAGGGCTCGACCCCAGACGAGATCGTCCTCGTCGCGGGCGGCGACCCCCTGCTCACCAGCGCGAACCTCCGGGCCCTGGCCAGGCGGACCGCCGCTGCACTGCCCAGTGCCTCAGCGGCCGACGGGCAGGGCTCCGCTGCCCCCGGAGCGCCGGGGTCCCCCGAACCGTCCGCGTCCAGCGCGCCCGCCGGGAGCGGCCCGGAGCCGTCGGATGCGCCCGCAGCGCCGACCGCGCGCACGATCACGGTGCGCGCCGACGACTCGCTGTTCAGCGGCAGCGGCCAGTCGCGTGGGTGGCCGGAGTTCTACCTGCCCAACGAGGTCCGTCCCGTCAGCGCGTTCGCCCGCGACGACCGGAAGGTACGAGACGCCACCCAGGACGCCGGGGCCTACTTCGCCGCAGCCCTGCGCGCAGCCGGGGTGCCAGCCACCTACTCGGGCGCGGGGGTGGCTGGCCCAGATTCGGCAACTCTGGCCAGCTACCGCGGTCACCGACTGGCCAAGGCCGTCTCCCGGACGCTACTGGTCTCGGACAACGACACCGCCGAGATGATCTTCCGGCATGTCGCAGTCGCACGGGGCCTGCCGGGCAGCTGGGATGGCGCGCGCCAGGCGCTGACCGACACACTCACTGAGCTGGGCGTGCCCATGACGCGCGTGCAGATCATCGACGGCAGCGGCCTGTCGCTCGACGGCCGGCTCACCGCCCGAGCACTCACGGCCGCGCTCACCCTGGCCCTGTCGGCCGAGCATCCGGAGCTGGAAGGTGTGCGCGGCTGGCTGCCCGTTGCGGGACGCACCGGAACCCTCCAGGCGGGCTATCTGCGGTTCACTGCCAAGCGGGCACGGTGCGCCGCAGGTCTGGTCCAGGCCAAGACCGGCACCCTGGCCGACTCGATCGCGCTGGCCGGGTACGCTGCCGGGGCCGACGGGCACACGAAGGTGTTCGTCTCCATCGTCAACTCCCGACCGACCCGCTACTCACGCCTGACCACCCGCAAGGCGGTCGACCGGGTCGTGTCGGGCATCACCGGATGCTGGTAGGTCAGACATGGGAGTCGAGGTCGAGCGGAAGTTCCTCGTGACAGGTGACGCCTGGCGCGACGCCGTGACGTCAGCGACCCGGATCGTCCAGGGCTACATCGCCCAGACGGAGACCGCCACGGTGCGCGTCCGTGTGCGGGCCGAAACCGGGTACCTCACGATCAAGGGCGCCACGACCGGGGTGGCCCGAAGTGAGTACGAGTACGAGATCCCCGTCGACGACGCCCTGGGCATGCTCGAGGAGATGGCTCAGGGACCGGTCATCGACAAGGTCCGGCACCTCGTCCCCGTCGGAACGCATGTTTGGGAGGTGGACGTGTTCGCCGGCGCGAACGCCCCCCTCGTCATGGCCGAGGTGGAGCTCGCGAGCGCCGACGAGCACTTCGTCCTCCCCGCCTGGGCAGGTGCGGAGGTCTCCGACGACGGGCGCTACTTCAACGTGAACCTCGCCCGAGAGCCGTACTCGACGTGGGACCCGTCTGATCCGAGCCGGACCCGGGACTGACCCGACCCACAGCCTGCACCGGCCCGCGGCGAGCTGCGGCCCGAGCCGCACGGGTCAGCGGTTGGACTCGTACTCGGCCAGTTGGTCGATGCGGCGCTGGTGGCGGGCGTCCCCGGAGAACGACGTCTCCAGGAACGTGCGCGCGATCTCGAAGGACTCCTCAGTCGAATGCATGCGTGCCCCGATGGACACCACGTTGGCGTCGTTGTGCTCCCGAGCCAGTCTGGCCATCTCGACCGACCAGGCCAGGGCGGCGCGAACACCGAGCACCTTGTTGGCCGCGATCTGCTCACCGTTCCCGGAACCACCGATCACGATCCCGAGGCTCCCGGGCTCATCGACGACCGCTTGAGCAGCCTCGAAGCAGAAGGCTGGGTAGTCGTCGGTGGCGTCGTAGGAGTGCGCGCCGTGGTCCACGACGTCGTGGCCCGCATTGCGCAGGTACCGAGCCAGCATCTCCTTCAACTCGTAGCCGGCATGATCACAACCCAGATGAAGCCGCATGGAACGTGATTCTGTCGGATGCTGGACCCATGAGTCGCATCGGACCGCCGATCGAGGTTCTGGCGACGTCGGTCGCAGCCGCCCGGTTGGCCCTGCTCGGAGGTGCCGACCGGGTGGAGCTGTGCGAGAACGATCCCCAAGGGGGCACGACGCCGTCCGCCGGCACGATCGAGACGGCCCTCGAGCTCGCCGAGCCCCATGGCACACCGGTCCACGTCATGATCCGACCCCGCGGCGGCGGGTTCGTCTACGACCGCGACGAGCAGGCGACGATGCTCCGCGACATCGCCACGGCCGTTCGGCTGGGCGCCCACGGGCTGGTGGTTGGTGCCATGACCGCAGAGGGCGACGTGGACGTGGACCTCCTGCAACGCCTCATCTGGGCTGGCTCGGGGCTGTCGGTGACGTTCCACCGGGCAGTGGACGTTGCCCGCACCATCGAGGTCGCGGTGGAGATGGCCTTCGACCTCGGGTGCGACCGGGTCCTCACCAGCGGGGGCGCCGCAACGGCGGTCGACGGGGCCGCGATGCTCGCGCGGCTCGTGGGCAACGCCCCCGACGGACGGATCGTCATGGCCGGCGGCGGCATCACCGCTGACACGGTCCGCGACCTCGTCGCCGACACGCTCGTGCCCGAGATCCACGTCTCGGCCCGCGGCTACCGGACCAGCGGTGCCTCGCCTAGTCCATCGGGAATGGCGGGGGTCACCGCGGGACCCGGGCCGAGCTGGCCGGTGAACGGATGGCCGGCGCCCGACATCGAGCAGCTGGCCCGCATCCGCGAGGCGCTGGTCGACGTCGCACCATCCGGGCGTTTCGGCGGGGCCACCTGAGCGCGCCGGCGGGCTGGTCTGAGATTCTGCGCATGGAACAATGACGCCTGAACCGTGCCCGCCCCCGCTCTCGACGGCGCGGCGCCCATATCAACCGACTTGGAGCTCGACGTGGCACATCCAGCCCTGTCCCGCCAGGAAGCCGCCCAACGAGCGGGCCTGCTGTCCGTGGACTCCTACGACATCGACCTGGACCTGACCAGCTCGGAGTCCAGCTTCCTGTCGACGACAACCATCACGTTCGCGTGCCGCCAGCCGGGCGCCACCACCTGGATCGACCTCGTCGCGCCCACCGTGATCTCGGCGAGCCTGAACGGCGAGCCCATCGATGTGTCGGGGTACACCGGGCAGCGGTTGCCGCTACCCGCGCTGGCGGCCGGGAACACCCTGGTCGTGGTCGCCGAGTGTGCGTACTCACGGACCGGCGAGGGGCTGCACCGACTCGTCGACCCGGTCGATGACGAGGTCTACCTGTACAGCCAGTTCGAGGCCGCCGATGCCCAGCGTGTCTATGCCTGCTTCGACCAGCCCGACCTGAAGTCCGTGTTCACCCTGCACGTCACGGCGCCGGACCACTGGCAGGTCGTGTCGAACTCACCCACCCCGGAGCCGACCGCGTTGCGCGCGGGGGTGGCACGCTGGAACTTCGCCCCGACTGCGCGGATGTCCACGTACATCACGGCGCTGGTCGCTGGGCCGTACCACGTGGTCCGCGACGAGTACGTCGGTCCCCATGGCACCTACCCGATGGGCGTCTTCTGCCGGACCTCGATGGCCCCCTACCTCGATGCCGACCGGATCCTGACCGAGACCAAGCAGGGCATGGCCTACTTCGAGCAGGCCTTCGGCCACCCCTACCCGTTCGGCAAGTACGACCAGCTGTTCGTTCCGGAGTACAACGCCGGCGCGATGGAGAACGCCGGCTGCGTGACCATCATGGAGGACTACATCTTCCGGTCCCGGGAGACTGAGATCGCCTACGAGAACCGGGCGAACACCATCCTGCACGAGTTGGCGCACATGTGGTTCGGCGACCTCGTCACGATGCGCTGGTGGGATGACCTCTGGCTCAACGAGTCCTTCGCAGAGTGGGCGTCGTACCACACCATGGCCACGGCAACGGCCTACACGGATGCGTGGACAACGTTCGCGAACCTGCGCAAGACCTGGGCGTACCGCCAGGACCAGTTGCCCTCCACCCACCCGATCGCCACCGACATGGTCGACCTGGAGGCCGTGAAGCTGAACTTCGACGGCATCACCTACGCCAAGGGTGCCTCCGCCCTGCGGCAGCTGGTCGCCTGGGTGGGCGAGGAGGAGTTCCTCGCCGGCCTGCGCAACTACTTCGCCACGCACAAGTGGGGCAACACCGAGCTTCAGGACCTGCTCGTGGAACTCGAGGCGACCTCCGGACGGGACCTCACCCAGTGGACCCACGAGTGGCTGCGGACCTCCGGGGTCAACCTGCTGCGCGGTGAGGTCGTGTACGCCGACCCGGACACGTACGGCACGGTCACGATCATCCAGGAGCCGCCGAGCACGCCGGCCGGGCTGGACCCGATCCTGCGCAGCCACCGGATCAGGATCGGCCTCTATGAGTTGGTCGACGACCGCCTGACCCGCACGGACCAGGTCGAGATCGACCTGGTCGGCGAGCGCACCGAGATACCGCAGTTCGCCGGTCGGCGTGCTGCCGACCTGATGCTGATCAACGACGACGACCTGACCTTCGCGAAGATCCGGCTGGGCGAACGCTCCTCCGCGACGGTGATCTCCCGGCTCGGTCACCTCGACCGCCCGATGCCACGCGCCCTGGTCTGGGGTGCGGCCTGGGACATGACCCGCGACGCCGAGTGGTCCACCGGCGACTACCTGCAGATGGCCCTGTCCGCGCTGCCGGCCGAAACCGACATCGGCGTCGTCCAGAAGGTGCTGCAGCAGGTCCGGACGGCAATCGACCTGTATGCGTCCGACGCCCATCGCGAGGAGTACAAGACGCGGTTCGAGGCTGGCATGCAGGCTGCTCTGATGGCGGCCGAGCCAGGCAGCGACCATCAGTTGGCCTATGCCCGATCCCTGATCGCCGTGGCCCGGACTGGACCGGCGCTGGACCTGCTCGCCGGGATGCTCGACGGCTCGGTCGAGATCGAGGGGCTGGCCGTCGACACGGACCTGCGCTGGTCCGTGCTCACCCGGTTGGTCGCGGTCGGCCGCCTGGGAGACCCGGCGATCGCCTCCGAGCTCGCCCGGGACGACACGGCCACCGGCCGCCGGAACGCCGCGGCAGCACACGCTGCGATCCCCTCAGCCGAGGTCAAGGAGCAGGCCTGGAACACCGCCGTCACCGACGTGACGCTGCCCAACGCGATGCTGCAGGCAACGCTGTCCGGGCTGCTGATCGCCGACCAGCGCGAGCTGTACCGGCCGTTCCGGACCCGCTACTTCGAGGTCATCGGCGAGGTCTGGGACAGCCGCAGCCTGGAGATGGGCAGCATGCTGGCCTCAGCCCTCTACCCGATCCTCCTGGTTGAGCCCACGACGGTCGAGCTGACCCGGGCCCATCTGGACAACGAGGACCTGCCCAGCGGCCTGCGCCGCGTGATCGCCGAGAGCCTGGACGGAGTCGAGCGGGCCCTGCGCTGCCAGGCCCGCGACGCCTGAGGCGGTCGGGTCCGCGCCCGGGCGGCAGCACCACGTCACGGCCCGGGCGCGGGCTATCCCGAGGGGTTGACGGCGTCAACCAGCCGACGCAACAGCGGGTTGCCGGGGAGGTCCTCGATCAGGACCGCCCGGCCCGCGGAGTCCGTGAGCGGCACCTGCCAGTTCGGGTACTCCTTGTCCGTGCCGGGCTGGTTCTGCGCCCGACGATCTCCCACGGCATCTGTGAGGGCCACGCCCACGAGCACGGACGGGGAGCCCGCGACCAGGGCAGTCAGGGCCACGATCAGGTCCTCGTCCGAACCATCGGCCGGCATCAGGCCGCGGTCGACGCACATCGCCCGCCACTGAGCCACCTGGGCTGCGCTCTCTGCCAACTCCTCCTCGGCAGGCCGGGTGAGCAGACCCAGTTCATCTCGGATCCGGACATGTTCGCCGGCGAGGTACCCGGCAGTCGGCGGCAGGTCATGCACTGTCACCGAGGCAAGGACGTTGGGCCGCCACGCCTCCGGCGCCAGGGGCACGTCGGGTTGGACGGCGTAGTCACGCTCGAACCACATGATCGTGGTGCCCAGGACGCCGCGGACCTGCAGGTAGTCCTTGACCCACTGCTCCACGGTGCCGAGGTCCTCGCCCACCAGCCAGGCACCCGCCCGTTGTGACTCCAGGGCCAGGATCCCGATCAGCGCCTCATGATCTGCTGTGACGAACGTACCGCTGTATGCGGGCATCCCCTCGGGGATCCACCAGAGCCGGAACAGCCCGAGGACATGATCGACCCGGATCCCGCCAGCGTGTCGGAGGATGGTGCGCAGCATGTCGCGGTACGGGGCGAATCCCACCTCGGCCAGTGCATCCGGGCGCCACGGTGGCTGCGACCAGTTCTGCCCCAACTGGTTGTACATGTCCGGGGGGGCTCCCACCGAGACCCCCTGGGCCAGCACGCCGCTGAGCGCCCACGCGTCGGATCCCTTCGGGTGCACCCCGACGGCCAGGTCGTGCACGATCCCCGAGCGCATGCCGGCGTCGATTGCCGCCTGCTGGGCCCGGGTCATCTGCTCGTCGAGCTGCCACTGCAGCCACGAGTGCCAGCGAACCCGGTCCGCGAGCCGCTCCCGTTCCTGGGCCACCTGATCAGAGCGGGCATCGCGCAGCTGGACCGGCCACGTCGCGAAGTCGGGGCCGTGCTCCTCCACGAGCGCGCACCAGGTCGCGAAGTCGATCAGGCCCTGCCCCTCACGCCTGACAAAGGCGTCGAACAGCGCCCGCCGTCCGGGCGACATGGCGCCTTCGAAGACGATCGCGAGTGCCTTGGACTTGGCCGCCCAGATGACATCTCGGTCGATCAGGTCCGGTGAGGTCGACAGCGCGCGCACTGGGATCGACAGGGCCTCGATCCGCGAGCGCTCCTGCATCGATAGCCCCGAGTACTCCTCGATTGCCTCGACCCGCAGGTAGATGGGGTTGGCGAACCGACGGGTGACGGGCAGGTAGGGCGAGGGCTCCATCGGAGCGATCGGCAACGAGGCGTGCATGGGGTTGACCAGGACGAAATCGGCGCCCTCCGCATGACCGCTCCACGCTGCGAGGTCGGCCAGGTCGACCAGGTCGCCAACACCCCAGGAGCCCTCGGATCGCATCGCGTACACCTGGGTCATGAAGCCCCACTGGCGGCCCGCGGCCAGCGCCGGCGGTTCAAGCCGCTCAGGGGTGACGGCCAGCGGGCAGGAGGCCTCCCGCACCACACCGTCAGCTCCCTCCGAACGCGCCCACAGGGTGTGCCATCCGAGGGGCAGGTCCCCCGGGATCCGGAATGTGGCCTCACCAACAAGGACCCCGTCGACGTGTCGCGGCTCCACCCAGCGATCCACCTGGTCGAGGAACCAGGCGTCGCCGCCCTGCTCCAGATCGACCCACATGGACACGGGGTCGCCATGCGGGACGTGCCCCCAGCACTGGTTGTCCGACCCAGCCCTGGTGACGAACACCGGCGGGATCATCCGTCGCCATGGGGCGTTTCGGCGATCGTAGAGTGCGTTCCAGACCGCATCGGGCGAGCTCACATCAACCTCGAGGGCGCTGAGCACGGCCGTGATGGTGGCGGCCCCGACTCGGTGGTACCCGCCGGACTGGTCCCAGTACTCCACCGCGACGCCGTACGAGCGGGCCAGCTCGACCAGCTCCTGGCTCGGCTCGGCCCACTCGGGCTCCACGAGAGCCGGTGCCGCAGGTTGCGCCTGAGCGTCGTTCGGGGACGGCGTCCCGGGGGAATCAGCGCGCTTCGCCGGTCGATCTGCACTCACGACGGTGGCCTCCAGTCAGGTGTCGGACGTTCTGGCCGATGCGGTCCTGAACTCGGGTGGCCCATCCCGGCAGCGGACCCGGATCAGGACCCGAGAATCGCACGGGCATCGGTGTCAGGCTAGGCCGTTCACGGTGCAGGCCGCGCGTCCAGCAGGCCCCTCGCCGGGTCAACGTGGACCCGCGCGTCCCCCCCGCTCAGCGCTAGGGTGCCTGCGTGATTCCCCTCGCAGATGACAGCAACGGCTCCACAAACCCCGAGACGTTCTGGGAATGGCTGGCGGGGTTCTCCAGCATCGCCATCACGATCCTCATCGTGGTTGGGGTCGCAACCCTGCTCCACCTCATCGGGGCGCGGATCATCCACCGATCGGTGAAGCGTTGGGTCGCGTCAGGACGCAGCCGTGAGGAGTCGATGACCGACACGCCCGAGGCGACCGTCGAGCTCCAGTCCATGATCATGTCCCAGCGCCGCGAGCAACGCGCGCACGCCGTCGGGCAGCTGCTGCAGAGCGGCCTGGTACTGGTGATCTGGGGCACGGCCATCCTGATCATCCTCACTGAACTGGGCGTCAACATCGCTCCGATCATGGCCAGCGCCGGCGTGGTCGGCGTCGCGCTGGGGTTCGGCGCGCAGACGCTGATCAAGGACTACCTGTCCGGGTTCTTCATGATCGTGGAGGACCAGTACGGCGTCGGCGACCGCGTCGACGTCGGCGAGGTCATCGGCACCGTCGAGGAGGTCGCGCTGCGGGTCACGCGGCTCCGGGACCCCTCGGGAGTCGTCTGGTACGTGCGCAACGGTGAGATCCTCCGCGTGGCGAACCAGTCACAGGGCTGGACCATGGCTGCGGCCGTGATCCCCGTCTCGTACAAGTCGGACCTCGCCGAGGTCCGACAGGTGGTCCTCGAGGTCGGCAACGACATGTTCAACGACCCGGAGACCCGCCAGCGGATGCTCGGCCGGCCCACCTTCGCCGGAGTCGAGGCGGTGTCCGGGGAGGCCGTCTACATCAAGGTCCTGGCCAAGGCCCGTGCGGCCCAGCAGATCCCGCTGACCCGGGAGCTGCGCGAACGGCTCAAGGGGGCCTTCGACGATCACGGCATCGTCGTCCCAGTGATCACCCGACCGATGGGATTCGATCCCGACGGCATCCCGATCACGCCCGGCACCGGCGCCCCCGTGGACGGAGTGTATTGACCGCCTGCCGGCCTGCGTGCGGGTCGCGGTTGCGACCGGCACGGGGAACGGCACACTGAGCCCATGGAAGATTCGGTCGACATGCTCTGCCTCGTGACCGGCGCGACTGGATACGTGGGCGGTCGGCTCGTCCCGGAACTACTGGCAGCCGGCCATCGGGTCCGGGTACTGGCCCGACACCCGGAACGACTGCGCGACCATCCCTGGCACGACGACGTCGAGATCGCTGTCGGCGATGCCGCTGACAGCGTTGCCCTGGGGCTCGCGATGGCCGACGTGGACGTCGCCTACTACCTGATCCACGCGATCGGTACCGGACCGGACTTCGAACGCACCGAGCAGACCGTGGCCCGCACCTTCGCCAGCGCCGCCAAGGACGCGGGGATCGGCCGCATCATCTACCTGGGCGGTCTGGCCCACGATGATGACCTGAGCGAGCACCTGCGGTCCCGGGCCGAGGTAGGCGACATCCTGCTGGCCAGCGGAGTGCCCACAGCGGCGCTCAGCGCAGCCACGGTGATCGGCTCCGGGTCGTTGTCCTTCGAGATGCTGCGGTACCTCACCGAGCGACTGCCCGTCATGATCACCCCGCGGTGGGTGCGCACGCGAATCCAACCGATCGCCATCCGCGACGTGCTGCGCTACCTCGTCGGATGCGTGGACCTGCCGCCGGACGTGAACCGGACCTTCGACATCGGCGGGCCCGACATCCTGACCTACGAGCAGATGATGCAGCACTTCGCGGCCGTGTCCGGGCTCAAGCGGCGCCGCATCCTGCCGATCAACCTGCTCCAGCCGGAGCTGTCGTCGCGCTGGGTCGGCCTGATCACCCCGGTGCCCAGCTCCATCGCCCGGCCCCTGGTGGCCTCACTGCGCAACGAGGTCGTCTGCCACGAGGATGACATCCGCTCCTACATCCCCGACCCAGCCGGCGGGCTGCTCGGCTTCGACGACTCGGTCCGGCTGGCCCTCAAGCGGGTCCAGGACGCCGACGTGGCCACGCGCTGGTCGGACGCGTCGATCCCCGGGGCGCCGAGCGACCCGATGCCCACGGACCCCGACTGGGCCGGCGGGTCGCTGTTCACCGACGACCGCAGCACCGTCGTGGATGCCTCGCCGGAGGCCGTGTGGGACGTCGTCGAATCGATCGGCGGGGACAACGGCTGGTACTCGCTGAAATGGGCCTGGGAGATCCGCGGCGGATTCGACCGCGCGATCGGCGGGCCGGGGCTGCGCCGGGGTCGGCGGCATCCCCAGGACCTCCTGGTCGGCGAGGCCTGCGACTTCTGGCGCGTCGAGGAGGTCGTGCCCGGGAGCCTGCTGCGGTTGCGTGCGGAGATGAAGGTGCCCGGGCTGGCGTGGCTGGAGTTCCACGTCGGCCCCGCCGACGGCGGCCGATCGACATTGCGGCAGCGGGCCACGTTCTTCCCGCACGGCCTGGCCGGCCAGGCGTACTGGTACTCGGTGCTGCCGTTCCACGGGGCGGTGTTCCCCACCATGCTCAAGCGCATCAGTGCCGCCGCTGTCGAGCGCGACGCCGCCCAGCCCGGGCGTCCGGCTCAGTCCGGCGCCGGGTAGGTGTTGACCATCGAGAAGGCCGCCCTGCTCAGGTAGTCCCAGAGCTCCGCCTCGTCCTCGGCGGACATGCCCACGGCCGGGGCCGCCTCGTCGAGGGCGACACGCATGTGCCGCAACCACGCGTCGTGGGCAGCAGCATCCACGGGGAACGGCTGGTGGCGCATGCGCAGCCGCGGATGGCCGCGTAGCTGGGAGTAGGTGGTCGGACCACCCCAGTACTGCTCGAGGAAGAGCTGCAGGCGCTCGGCCGCCGGCCCCAGATCGGCCTCCGGGTACATCGGTCGCAGCGCTGGGTCCTCGGCGACGCCGGCGTAGAACCGGGCGATCAGCCGGTCGAAGAACTCATGACCGCCGAAGCGCTCGAAGGGCGTGGCTGGGGTCGTCTGCACAGGACGAATGTAGTCGACATGCCGGGTACCGACGCGGCACGGTTCTCGGACATGGCGTCCCCCGGCGGGACAGGACAGGATGTGCCCATGTCGATCACGACCGACGCCGACTGGTGGCGCAGCGCGGTGATCTACCAGGTCTACCCGAAGTCCTGGGCGGACTCCGACGGTGACGGGTTCGGTGACATCGCCGGTATCCGGGCACGCCTGGCGCACCTGGTCAGGCTGGGTGTAGATGCGGTCTGGTTCAGTCCCTGGTACCGCTCACCGCAGGCTGACGGCGGCTACGACGTGACCGACTTCGCCTCGATCGACCCGATGTTCGGTGACGTCACCGACGTCGAGGCGCTGGTCGTCGAGGCCCACGACCTGGGCATCAAGGTCATCGTCGATATCGTGCCCAACCACACCTCCGACCAGCACGCGTTCTTCGTTGAAGCCATGGCCAGCGAACCGGGATCCGCGGCGTGGAGCCGCTACCACTGTGTTCGCGGGCGGGACGACGGCGTCAACCCACCGAACGACTGGCGCAGCGTGTTCGGGGGGCCTGCGTGGGACCCCATCCCCGACGCGGACGGGGAGCCGACCGGATGGTGGTTCCTGCACCTGTTCGACTCCACGCAACCGGACCTCAACTGGGACCACCCCGACGTGCGGGAGCACTTCCTCGACATCCTGCGATTCTGGTTCGACCGGGACATCGACGGGTTCCGGATCGACGTGGCCCATGGCCTGGTCAAGGCCGCGGGGTACCCGGACTCCGGGGAGGGCCGTGGCCTGCGCTCAACGCTCGGCGAGATCGTTGCGCTGCCGCAGTGGGATCAGCCCGGCGTTCACGAGATCTGGCGGGAGTGGCGCGCGGTCGCCAACACCTACCACCCTCCGCGGGCGTTCGTCGGGGAGGTCTGGGTCGACTCCGACGAGTCACTGGCCGCCTACCTGCGACCCGACGAGCTGCACACCGCATTCAACTTCGACTATCTCAAGGCCCCGTGGGACGCAGGCTCGTTGCGAGCCGTGATCGACAGCTCGCTGCACGCTCCCGGCCTGGTCGAGGCGCCCTCCACCTGGGTCCTGGAGAACCACGACGTGCCCCGGGCCCGGACGAAGTACGGGATGGAGGCGGTGGGCGGCCAGATGCCGCGGTCGAACGTGGCGCGCCTCCCGCGGGTGCGCCCCGACGACGTACGGGGAGCGGCCCGTGCCCGCGCCGCGATGGTGTTCATGCTGGGCCTGCCGGGATCGGCCTACATCTACCAGGGCCAGGAGTTGGGCCTGCCGGAGGTGGTCGACCTGCCGCCGGCGGCACGCCAGGACCCGGCCTACATCCGAACTGGGGGCGAGGAGGGATTCCGCGACGGATGTCGCGTCCCGATGCCCTGGACCACGGGCGGTCCATCCTTCGGCTTCAGCCCGACGGGGGCGTCCTGGCTGCCGATTCCCGCGGAGTGGGGATCGCTCAGCGTCGAGGCGCAGACCGACGACCCCGGCTCGATGCTGGAACTCACCCGGTGGGCCCTGCGGCTGCGTCGCTGCGAACCTGCCCTGGGCGCTGGCGACCTCATGTGGGTCAGCGAGCCCGGGGACGCCTGCCTGGTCCTGCGTCGTCCGGCCGCCGACTCGGACCCGCACGTGCTGGTCGCGATGAACATGGGCACCGAGCCGGCCCTCGTCGCGGCCACCGAGGTGATCGCTTTCAGCGGGGATCACCCCGAGCCGGGGGATGGCGGATTCTGGCTCATGCCGGACACCGCCGCCTGGCTGCGCTGAGCCTCGGGGTCCGGAGCAGGCCACCACATCAGGACATCGCTGGGCTGTGGTGGAAGCCTGCTCCCATGCGCAAGCTGTTCGACGCCCCCACTGGCACCTATCGGGTCGCTGCACCGACACCGACGGCCGATCGCGCCCCGGACGCCCTGGCCCAAGGCACCGATCCGCAGTTGCGCGCCGACCTCGAGCAGCTGCTCGGTGATCCCGCAGTCGTGCTCAGCCGCGGGTTCGACCTGGTCCGGTTCGCGACGGACGCCAGCCCCTATCGGATGTTCCCGCGCGTGGTGGTCCTGGCCCGCGACATCCATGACGTGCAGCGGGTGCTCGCGTACGGCGACAGCCATGGGATCCCCGTCACGTTCCGCGCGGCGGGCACGAGCCTGTCCGGTCAGTCGCAGGGCGACGGGATCCTCGTGGAGGTCATGCGCCACTGGATCGGATGCACCGTCGAGGACGGCGGGCGCAGGTTGCGCAGCAGGCCGGGCACGATCCTGGCCCGGGCCAATGCGGCGCTGAAGCCGCACGGCTTCCGACTCGGCCCCGACCCGGCCTCGAAGGCCGCCTGCACCGTCGGCGGGGTGATCGCCAACAACGCCAGCGGGATGTGCTGCGGGACCGTGGAGAACTCCTATCAGACCCTGCGCTCCATGACGATCGTCCTGCCGTCGGGCACGGTGATCGACACGGGTGCGGCCGACGCGGACCAACGTCTCGCCCTGGCGGAGCCGGCCATCGCGGCCGGGCTGGGCGACATCCGGGCTGACATCCTGGCCGATCCGCAGGTGGCCGATCGGATCCGGACCAAGTTCCGGATCAAGAACACAACCGGCTACTCGATGAATGCCTTCCTCGACGCCGAGACCCCGGTGCAGATCCTGCGCCGTCTGATGGTCGGCTCCGAGGGAACACTGGGCTTCATCGCCGAGGCCGTCTTCGACACCGTCCCCGACGACACCCAGCACCTGACCTCGCTCATGATCTTCTCGGACATGGAGGCAGCCTGCTCGGCGGTCGCGCCGTTCGTCGCCGTCGGTGCCGCCGCGGTGGAGCTGATGGACCGGGCCTCGATCGGCGCTGTGAGCGGGCGCCCGGGCGTTCCCGCGCGCTGGGATGACCTGCCGCCCTCAGCAACCGGCCTGCTCGTGGAGTTCCGTGACGAGACCCCGGAGCAGTCAGCCGCCTCCGAGGATGCCGCCGGCGCCCTGCTGGACCAGTTGACCCTGCTGGAGCCGACGACGTTCACCCGGGACACTGCGTTGGCCGCGCAGTACTGGGTGATCCGCAACGGCCTGCTGGCCAGCGTCGGCGGGGCGCGCCCATCGGGAACATCGTTCATCCTCGAGGATGTCTGCTTCCCGCCCGAGCGGCTCGCCGAGGGGGCCCGGGCCCTGCAGCAGCTCTTCGCCGAGCACGACTACGAGGCGGTCATCTTCGGCCACGCCTCGGCCGGCAACCTGCACTTCCTGATCACTCCATGGCTGCGCGATGCCGCCGATGTGCAGCGGTTCGACGCCTTCCTGCGCGATGTCGTCACAGTGGTGACCGAGCAGTTCGATGGGTCCCTGAAGGCAGAGCACGGTACTGGGCGCAACATCGCGCCGTTCGTGGAGGCCGAGTGGGGCGCGGCGATCACGGCACACATGCGCGCGGTCAAGGCCCTCATCGACCCGCACGGGATCCTCGCCCCCGGCGTGGTGCTGACCGATGATCCGAAGGCGCACCTCGAGCACCTGAAGACCGCGCCGACGATCGAGGAGGTCGCTGATCGCTGCATCGAGTGCGGGTTCTGCGAGAGCGTGTGCCCGAGTCGACGGGTGACCACCACGCCCCGGCAGCGAATCGCCGTTCGCCGGGAGATGATGCGCCAGCCGAAGGGTTCCCCGGTCGCCGACGAGCTCGCCCGCAACTACGGCTACGACGCCGTCGAGACCTGCGCCGGTGACGGCACCTGTGCCCTCGCCTGCCCGGTGGCCATCAACACCGGCGACATGATGAAGGCGTTCCGGGTGCAGGCGCACAACGCCCCCGCTGAGGGGGTCGCGCTCACGATCGCCAAGCGCTACCGCCTCATGCAGCGGGCCGGCCGGATCGCACTTCGGACCGCGCATGGGGTCAGCGCGGTGGGCGGCGACGGGCTCGTCAGCGGCGTGACCACCGCAGGTCGCACGGTCGTCAGCCATGACCTGCTGCCCAGCTGGTTGCCGCAGATCCCGGGATCTGCCCCACGCACGCTGCCTGCGACCGATCGCGCAGGAGCGTCAGCGGTGTACTTCCCGGCGTGCATCAACCGAATCTTCGGCAATCCGGACCGCCTTGCCGAGCGGCCGAGCCTGCCGGAGGTGGTCGTGGCGCTCGCGGCCCGAGCCAGCCAGCCCGTGTGGATCCCCGACGATGTCGGCGGCATGTGCTGCGGGACTGTCTGGCACTCGAAGGGGTACGCCCGCGGGAACACCTACATGGCCAACGCCGTGATCGCGCACCTGTGGCGGTGGACCGACGGCGGCCGGCTGCCGGTGATCGTCGATGCCACGTCCTGCACGTACGGCCTGGTCCACGAGGTGGAGCCGTACCTGGAGGGTCCGGCGGTCGCTCAGCACGCGGCACTGACGATCATCGACTCGATCCAGTGGGCGCGTGATGAGCTGCTGCCCCGGCTGGAGGTGCGCAGCAAGGTCGGCTCCGCGGTGATCCACGCCACGTGCTCCGGGGCCCACCTCGGCCTCGGGCCTGCGCTGGCCGACGTGGCCGGGGCACTGGCTGACGACGTGACCGTGCCCGTGTACGACACCTGCTGCGGCTTCGCCGGCGACCGCGGACTGCTCCACCCCGAGCTCGCCGACGGGGCCGGTGCCGAGCAGGCCGCCGAGCTCGCCGGCCAGGAGTTCGACGTCTACCTGTGCTCGAACCGTACCTGTGAGTTGGGCATGACCAGAACGATCGGCAAGGAGTACGCCAGCTTCCTATACCAACTAGAAGAGGCCACGAAGTAGCCCACCCCCCCCCCCCCCCCCCCCCCCCCCCCCCCCCCCCCCCCCCCCCCCCCCCCCCCCCCCCCCCCCCCC
>JAQBEX010000098.1:0-3237 GCA_032123675.1 Actinomycetes bacterium | reverse complement strand
GCATCGGCGCGCCGTGAGCGCCTTGAGCTCACCCGGACGGCCCCCCTCGTTGCCGACCTGCTGGCCGCGGCCCTGACCGCCGGGGTCCCGCTGGAGGACGCCACGCCAGTTGTCGCCCAGGCTGTCGGTGGCGCTGCGGGGCGGATGCTCGACGACGTGCACCATCGTGAACAGCTCGGCGAGCCGGCGGCGGCGGCGTGGGCAGGGCTCGGCTCGGTCGTTGGGCTCGGCGGGATCGCTCGCGCGGTGGGCCGCTCCAGCCGTACCGGAGCCCCCCTGGCCGGTGTGCTGGCCGGCACGGCCGACGACCTGCGGGCCGAGGCCTGCGCAGCAGCACTCGCGGAGGTCCGCTCCACGGCCGTGCGCGCCGTGCTACCCCTCGGCCTGTGCCTGCTGCCCGCCTTCGTCCTTCTCGGGATCGCCCCCATCGTCGGTGGCCTGCTGCCCGAGCTCTGAGGCCGGCGGTGTTGTCCACAAGTTGCTCGGAATGGGGTTCCCCGATCCGCCCATGCCGGAGAGGGTTGGCCCAGCCGCCCACGGTGGGTGGCACCGGGAAACCGGGGCAATGGGGGGGTACTGATGAACGAGCTGGCGATCCGGATGCGCGATGAGGACACGGGGATGTCGACCGCGGAGTACGCCGTGGGCACGGTTGCGGTGTGTGGCCTGGGTGGGGTGCTGATCAAGCTCCTGACCAGCGACACCTTCGTCAGCCTGCTCTGGCAGGTCATCAACAAGGCGTTCTCGTTCCTGTTCTGATGCGCATCCGGCGCAGGGGGTGGCGGCCATGGGCCGCCACCCGGTCCGAGCGGGGCATGGTCAGTGCCGAGTTGGCGGTGGCCATCCCCGCCCTGGTGGCTGTGGTGCTGGCGCTGGCATGGCTCGTCGTCCTGGGGGCGACTCAGGGTGTGGTCGCCCAGGCGGCCCACGAAGGCGCCCGGGTGGCTGCTCGGGGCGAGTCCAGCGCCGCGGTCCGGACCGCCGTTGCGCAGCTGGCTCCGGGGGCCCGGGTGGCCATCCGGCGTTCGGGACGGTCCGTGGTGGTCACCGCGGTGCTGACCCGCACGCCGCCGAGCCGCCTGCTCCGACCGCTGGCTCGCGACGTCCGGGCCTCGGCGACGACGTGGCGGGAGGTGCCGTGACGAGCGCTGGGTTCGGATCTCGGCCCACGCCGGCGGACCGGGGGCCGTGCGGGCGCGCACGGTGCTGCTCGGGGGCCCGGATCGCCGGTGATCGGGGTGCGGCGAGTGTGCTTGTGGCGCTGTGGGCAGGTGTGCTCACCGCGCTGGCGGGGGCGGTCCTGGTCCTGTCCAGCGTCCTGGCTGCGCGGACGTCCCTGGCCAGTGCCACCGACCTGGCGGCGCTGGCTGGGGCCGGGGCCACCCTCGGCGAGCCGAGGGCAGCCTGCGCGCGGGCCCGGGCGGTCGCCAGGACCAACGGTGCCCGCGTGCTGCAGTGTCGCGTCCAGGGCGCATCCGTGTGGGTCGTCACCGAGGCCGATGCCCCTGCGGCGGTCGCCTGGCTGGTCCCCGGTCGGGATCCGATCCTGCGGGCCCGGGCGCACGCGGAACTCACGGCCCGGGGGGTGTGAGCCTGCGATGCGTCGTGCGCGGCTGCGCCCAAGACCTGGGGTCCAGGGGGGTGCTACGCCTGGTCGCCCGAGTGCTCGGCGAGCAGGACGCTCGCCAGTCGCAGGGACGCAGCCTTGTCCAGCGGCTCGTTGCCATTCCCGCACTTCGGCGACTGCACGCAACGTGGACACCCTGTCGCGCACGGGCACCTGCCGATTGCCTCCCTGGTCGCGTCCAGCCACTGGCCAGCGCAGTGGTACCCGCGCTGGGCGAAGCCCGCTCCACCGGGATGGCCGTCATGGACGACGATGACCGCCTGGCCGGTCTGCGGGTGCCGGGCTGTGGAGACACCACCGAGATCCCAGCGGTCGCACGTCGCGAGCAGCGGCAGGATCCCGATCGAGGCGTGCTCCAGCGCATGGACCGCCCCCGGCACGTCCGCCTCGTCGATCTGCGCCTCGCGGAGCACATCGTCGGGGATCGACCACCACATCGCGACGGTCTGCAGGTCCATCGGGGGCAGGTCGAGGGGGTGCTGGGCGACGACCTGGCCGGACGGCCAGCGGCGCACCAGGTAGGAGGTCACCTGCCGCGTCACCACGACCTCGCCGCACGCCACCTGCACCCGACCCCATCGGGTGCGCTCGCGAACGATCTCGAACGTCACATCAGCCGTGCTGCGTGCGTGCGTGCTCAGGTCGGTGACCGTCGCGGCCGCGGTGGCCACCGACGCGTCCAGATCCAGCTCCAGGACCTCATAGGCCGAGCCCTGGTGCACGTACAGGGCCCCCTCGTGGACCGCGGACGGCGCCGAGGATGGGTCGACAGTGCCCAGGAGTCGCCCAGTGCCCGCCTCAACGACGCGGACCGGTCCGCCGCCGGCCCCACGCAGGTCCACGAGGTCAGCGGCCCGGGTGGAGTCCGTCCAGTACCAGCCGTCGCGACGTCGACGCAGCAGGCCTCGCTCGGCCAGCTGCTCGCACAGGTCCGGTGAGCCGGCCCCGAACCACGTCTCGAGGTCGCCGTCGACCAGTGGCGCCTCGGCTGCCGCCGCACACAGGTGCCCGGCCAGGACGTAGGGGTTCTCGGGGTCGATGACTGTGGCCTCGACGGGCCGACCGGTGAGGGTCTCGGGGTGGCTGACGATGTACTGGTCCAGTGGGTCCTCACGGGCGATCAGGACAGCCAGGGCACGATCGCCGCGGCGGCCGGCGCGCCCGACCTGCTGCCAGAACGACGACCGCGTGCCTGGCCACCCCACGAGGAGCACGGCGTCGAGGCCGCTGATGTCGATCCCCAGCTCCAGTGCGTTCGTGGCGGCCAACCCCATCAGCCGGCCCGAGCGCAGGTCCGCCTCAAGGGCGCGGCGCTCCTCGGGCAGGTAGCCACCGCGATAGGCGCGCACCCGGTCGCCATTGACAGCCGTGTCGCGGACGGTGCCGGCCAGGATCTCCACGGCACGCCGGGACCGCGCGAAGGCCAACGTCGTCGTCCCGCGGTCGACCAGCTGGACCATCAGGTCCGCCGCCTCGGCCAGCGTTCCCCGGAACCCGGGGATCGGCAAGTCCGGCTCGGGTGGATCCGATCCGGTCGGGGTGGGGGTACCCGCTGCCGTCGTGCTGCCTGCCCCAGTCCCGGCCGTCGAAGTGGGCGCAGGCTCCGTGGG
>JAQBEX010000097.1:0-2741 GCA_032123675.1 Actinomycetes bacterium | reverse complement strand
GTCACCGGGCAGATCGCCGTGGTCATCCTGCTCGCATCGGCGGTCGCCGTCGTGCTCGCCTGGGGGGCCCTGCAAGGGCTGTCCACCGGGCTTCCGGTCTCCATTGAACCGTTCACCATCGGGGGAGTTGTGTTGGCTGTGCTGGTTGCCTCGCTCGGAGCCGGGCTGCTGTCCGTGCGCCGGATCGCCAAGCTCGACCCCGCGACCGCGGCAGGTGCCCGATGAATCTCGCCATTGCGGAGTTCCGCCGCGCCAAGGGCCGCTTCGTGTCCATCACCGGTGCGCTGTCCCTGATCGTCTTCCTCGTGCTGGTCCTCGGCGCCCTGGGTGACGGGCTGTTCTTCGGCGGCACCGGGGCGGTTCGCTCCAGCACGGCTCAGGCCTACGCCTTCTCGGCCGACGCTGAGGGATCGCTCGTCCGCTCACGGCTCCCGTTGGCCACCGAGTCTGAGCTCGAGTCCGTTGACGGGGTGGCGCAGGCCACCGCAATCGGCGCGCTGATCACCACCACCTCCAGCGTGCCCGGTGGTGCGGACCTCGTGGTCATGGGCTTCGCCCCCGAGGCGGATCCGGCCGGTGTCCCGGGAACGGTCGTGGAGGGCCGGCTGCCCGGCCCGTCGGATCCTGCGGGAGTGGCGGTCGACAAGGCGCTCGCCGATGACGGCCTCGGGATCGGGGCAACCCTGCAGGTCGGCGGTGTCAGCACGCCGGTCGTCGGCGTGGTCGACGATGCCGGGTACCAGGGGCTGCCGACTGCGTGGACGTCCCTGGACACCTACGCCGACATGCGTACCGCCGTCCGGCCGGAGTTCGCCGGGCAGCCCGTCGACCCGTCAGTGTTCGGCCTGGCCCTGGTCGACGGCGTGACCGCCGAGGACATCACCCCGCCTGTGGGCGTCCTGGTCGTCAGCAACGAGGAGACCTACCTCTCGATCCCGGGAATCCGGGAGCAGAAGTCCAGCCTCAACGCGATCATCTACGCCAGCCTTGCGGTCGCCGGTCTTGTGGTGGCACTGTTCTTCGCCCTCGTGGTCCTCGAGAAGCGTGAGCTCTTCGCCGCTCTGAAAGCCCTGGGCGCATCGAGCCGCAAGCTCGGCAGCGGGGTTGTCCTGCAGGCCTTCGGTGCGACCATCACGGCCGTCATCGTCGGCGCCACCGCCGCGTGGCTGATGGGTCAGCTGCTTCCCGACGACATTCCCTTCCTGTTCCGCCCGGAGACGCTGGTGTTCTCCGCCGTCCTCACCGTGACTGCCGGCGTTGTCGGCGCACTGCTCTCGCTCCGCCGAATCAGCCGGATCGACCCGGCAACCGCCCTAGGAGGCTCCCTGTGATCACCGAAGCGACGCCGCAGCCCATGAGCGCGCACAGCCCCGATGCCCCGATCCTCAGGGTCGACACGGTCACCAAGACCTACGGAGAGGGCCACACAGCGGTCACGGCCGTCCACGAGGCCTCCATGGATGTCAGGCAGGGCGAGTTCGTCTCGCTGCTGGGGCCGTCCGGCTCAGGAAAGACAACGCTCATCTCGATGATCGGCGGTCTGCTCACCCCGACCTCAGGCGACATCCAGCTCGGCGACATGGTGGTCAGCGACCTCGACTCGAAGGAACTGACATCCTTCCGAGCGGACAACGTCGGCTTCGTGTTCCAGTCTGCGAACCTGGTGCCGTTCCTGACGGCCCGCGAGAACCTGCTGTGGGTGGCCAGCCTCCGCAAGGAGCGGGGCCGCGCGGCTCGCAGGGCCGCAGGCGAACGGGCCGACCAGCTCCTCGAAGAGCTCGGCCTGGCCGAGCGGGCGGCCAACGTGCCCGAGAAGCTCTCCGGCGGCGAGCGCCAGCGAGTGGCTATCGGCCGAGCGCTGATGAACGATCCTGACCTGGTGCTGGTCGATGAGCCGACAGCGGCCTTGGACACAGCCATGGGTCGTCAGGTGGTCCAGTTGCTGCGCCGCGAGATCAAGGATCGCGGCAAGACCGGGATCATGGTCACCCACGACCTTCGCATGGTCGAGTACACCGATCGGGTCTTCGAAATCACCGACGGCTACCTGGAGTTGGGCGGGGATCCTGCCGAGATGGCGGCCAGCGCAGCCCACGCCGGCCACTGACCCTGACGGCCCTGAGCCACGGGTGGTGCCGGGCCGGGGGGCTCGGATCACGTTAGCGACCCGATAGTCTTCTCTAGACGTCGGTGGGATCCATTGGGCAGCCCCGTGGCCGATGATTGGGACATGCCAGTGACTTCCCTTCGCCGGTCCGTCGGCGTCCTGTCCGCAGTTGCCCTTATCGCCGGCACGGCCGCAGGCTTCGCCTCCCCAGCGTCTGGCGCAGGCGTCGAGCGCTACCCCGTTCCGGATGACGGTGTGTTCCAGATCCAGGGTGGTGGCTGGGGACATGGCCGCGGGATGAGCCAGTGGGGTGCCTATCAGGCAGCCGTCGAGGGCCGTTCCTTCACCGAGATCCTGGACTTCTACTACCCGAGCACGGACCTGACGACCTTGTCCGGCTCGAAGGTGCGCGTGCTCCTGGCCTCCGACACCGGTCGCAACGTCGTCGTGCGCGCAGTCCCGGGGTTGCGCGCCAAATTCACCGAGGCCTCGGGGCGTCGGGTCGTCAAGGTGGCCACGGAGCCCACCCGTTGCTCGACCCCGCCGACCCGTTGGCGGGCCCGGGCAGTCGACAAAGGGGTCAGGCTCATGGCCTACTGCATGCGCTGGGTCACGGTGGTGCCTGGCAAGCGGA
>JAQBEX010000096.1:0-10910 GCA_032123675.1 Actinomycetes bacterium | reverse complement strand
TGGTAGCGATCATCCTCGCCCTTGTCTTGGTCTACCTGCTGATGGACTCCGGCTCGGTCGAGCTGCTCTCCTTCTCGGTGCCTGCCTGGCTGGTGGCGATCGCCGGCTACTTCCTCGGCCTCGTAGCCGGGTGGGGATACTTCAAGAAGTAGGACCGGCACTCCTGGCCCAGGCCAGTAGCCAGGCGGCCAGGAGACGGGATACCAACGGGGGGCTCCTCTGGGGGCATTGCGTTGCCGCTGTGCCCCGAATGACGTACTCATTTCGGCGGTCCTGCGTCTGGGTGGCCCTGGCTCCGGGCGTGGCCTTTCGCCACGCCCGCCCCCGTTCGCACCGCGGAAGTCCGACTCGGCCGCTCGGCAGGGGTTGTGGCGCCATTGGGCGCGGGCCCCTGAGTGCGGGCGCTGGCGAGTTCAGCGACGGGCCAGGAAGCCTCCCGCGTAGGCCAGAACGCAGCCGCAGAGGAGGACGACCAATGCCCCCGCACCGGGGCCCGCAGCGTCCCCCAGCGCTGCCCAGCCCACCAACGTGGCGACGACCACAACGGCGGCGAGCACGGCCGCGTACCTCGTCAGGCGGCCGGAACTCCCGCTGAGGCCGAACAGGACCAATCCGGCCAGGACCATAAGGACAAGTCCGACCGACGCGACCTGCTCGAGATTGCCTGGGACCTGCTCGGTATCGAGCGCACGTACGTACCCGCCCGCGGCAAGCAGCCCTGCTATCCGATCGACGGACAGATCAACCGCACGCAGTCCGCCAGTGGCGAAGAACGGCAGCTGCACGGCACCGAAGAAGATGAACAGGGCGCCCAGCACGGTGAGCACCACCCGGGCCAGCCCGCGGTGCGAAGACGCGAACTGAATCACGCTGCCCTCGGCACGCACGTCGTTGCGACCGTCCGAGGCCACTATCGTCATGGCCCGGGTCACCTCGTTTCCGGGCGGTGTTCGAGGCGCGGTCACCGTCACCTGGGCCGACGCCTGCTGGCCGGGCCCGACGTGGAGCGCCGCCGGGTGGAAGGCGAAACCCAGCAGGTCTTCGGTATCGGCTCCACGCAGCCTGAGCTCCACTGGCCGGGCTCCGCGACGGTTGTCCGCCGTTACCGCGAGTTGACCCCGGCGGCTTCCTCCCAAGCGCAGCACAGTGGGCTCAAGCCGGAGCTCCAGGAACTCCATCGGCGCCCGCGACGCCACCTGGACGAGGGTCACCGTTGTCACCGCGGTCCATCGGTGCGCCTTGGCGGCCACCGTGACCGTGCGGCTCACCTCGCCACCGGGGTCCGGGGGAGGTGCGGCGAACCGCGCCTCGGTCCGTGCCTGACCTCCAGGCGGCACCTGGACCTTGGGCGGGGACCAAGCCACCTCGACGATGCCCTCGGGGTCGATGGCAGACATCCGCACCTGGACCCATGTGTTTCCGTGGGAGTTGTCAACCACGATCGTGCATGCTCCTGTGGCCAGGTCATTGGCGCGCACCAGACTCGGTTCGGCGCGCAGCTCCACTGGCACGCCCAGGGCCGGCACAATGAGTTCCACCGGTAGGTCCTGCGCGGCCAACGACCCGGTCGTGTTTCGGACCCGCAACGGAACCTGCACGCTCTGAGCGGGAACGAGCGTTCGCGACTTGACCCGCAGTTGCGCACTCACCTGTTCGTGAGCGCCCGGTAGCAGCGCAACCCGATCTGCGACGACCGCCAACCATGCTGGGGCGTTCGCCGCCTCCACTACATACTCGTCGACGATCGTCGACAAGTTCGAGATATCCACTGGGACACGGACGGGTGTGCCATCGACCGGCACCGTCACGTGAAGGTCATCGATGCTGGCTCGGAAGGCCATGGGTGGGGAGTGGTCCGGAGGGTCGTGGGGTTGTTCTGCCGCCTCGGGGGTAGGTCGGTCGTGGATCTCGGGAGACACTCGTGGCTGTTCCTGCCACCCGAGGTAGGCGCGGCATGACGAGCAGAACTGCACGCCTTCCTCATTGGGCGAGCCACAATCGCTGCATATCCTGTCCACAGGTCGCCTTTCCGGGCCCGAGTTCCTCTGGCACCCCGGGAGCCTCCTACGGGTATCCTGTCACCGCGCGGCATCCTCCCGCGACGCCTGGGCACCGACAAGGCGGTCGGTCATTGTGGAACCCCACGCCGGGGGTCACGCTCAGCGACAGACACCTGACTCGCGCACTCCCCTCGATGATGGCGAGGGCGCCCGCACCGGGTGAGCAGCCGCGCGGCAGCCGCCACTAGACCGACGTGGATCATGACCTGACCTCGCCTCCTGGCTTGCCCTGTCGACGATGGCGCCGCGGTGCGGGCGGCGCGTGGGCGTGCCTGTCCCTGCTGGTGTCGCTGGCAGGTCGGGCTCTTTGGCACTTGTGACTCGGCGCTGCCCCCGGGCATGGTGGGTATGGGACCGGGAGTAGTGCACCGCTCGGTCGGAGGGGATGTGGGAACGATGCGCGGCCTTTCCAACGCAGGAGTCGTACGCCTGCTGGCCGGGTTGCTGATGGCGGTGGGGCTGCTGGAGGGCTGCGTGCAGGGCAACGTGGTCCGTCCGGGTGACTGCCTGGACTGCAACCCGGTCACGCTCGCAGCTAGCCAGGTGCTCGAAGTCGAATTGGGGTCCGACCGTGCGGTGGGGACCGACCCGCATGATCCTGATGCCTACCAGTGGGTGGTGTCCGACTCGGGCACCATGGAGTTGCAGTCGACGGAGCGGGGAAAGCGCTCGGATGATCCTCGCGAGTTCGTCGGAGGGTACTCGCGGTACGTGATCTTCACGTTGGCGCCAGGCCCGACTGGGGCCACGCAGGCCGTGTTCGACTACCAGCCCACCGCGGATCCGGATGGGCCGCCGGCCCTCTCCGTCACCATCGACGTCATCGTGACGGACTAGCCGGCGGCGGCCAGGCGTCGACAGCGCTCGGTGGACGCCGGCACCTGGCACGGGCGACCCACCCGTTCACTGCGACGGGGTGAACTCCCGCAGCCGCAGGTGGGCCGCCCGTGCTGCGATGGCACACACCACGATCGAGGGGATCTCCGCGATGATCAGGAACACGAGCGCGGCCTGGAAGGCCTGCCCGGTCGTTGCGACCACGTTCGTCCACGCATCGCAGCACAGCAGGGCGCCGGCAATGGTTGCCAGGACGAGCGTTCTGCGGGTGTGCCCCCGCAGTGAGGCGACGCCGGCCCCGATCAGGCCTACGGTCTCCCCGAGGTCGAGCAGGACCACCAGCGCACGAGCGTGCGTGTACTCGACGGATGCCTCCCCTTGGGTCACCTGGGTGGCCGTGCGCAGCAGGATCGGTAGGGCGGTGATCGCCAGGACGGCGGCGGCCGCCCTGAGACTGGCGGTGGGCCGCCCTGCACGAGCAGGGAACAGCAGGACCTATGCCGCGAAGGCTGCCGCGGCAATGCTCGGCATCGCCAGCAGGAGTGGCCCGATCCCGTCCTGGAGCAGGGCGTTGGCGCCCGGCTGCGGAGACAGGGCACCCATGACTGCCGTGAACGCCAGTACGGTTGCCGCTGCGACGCTGGCTGGTACGGCCCAGCGAAGGCCGTGCCATATGGCCCAACCAGCCATCAGGCACAGGACGATCGACGCGGCGCCCAGGCCGACCACGGTCAGGCTCAGGTGGTAGCCGCGGGTGATCGGGTGCTGCTCGAAGGCCAGGTAGACCACCCAGGGGATCTCGGCGCACCCGAGCAGGATCAGGGCCCACGTGACCACGCGAGGTGCAGTCTGGGCAGGCATCGGCACCATTATCGACCGCGCCCGCCGCCGCGGATCGACCCGTCGGTGCGTCCTTCCGGGACTTCGGGACCGCTCCGGCGCTTCCCGGCCTCCGAGCGCCGGTGCTGTGCGACCCTTGCGTCCATGACTTGGGAGGCCTGGTTCACCCTCGCCGTGCTGGCAGGTGTGCTCGTTCTGCTGATCCGGGGGCGGGCCTCGGCGGCCGTGGCCGTCTTCGGGGGGAACATCGTGCTGCTCGCCACGGGCGTGATCGACACCGATCAGTCGTTGGCCGGGTTCTCCAACCCGGCACCGCTCACGGTCGCTGCCCTCTACGTCGTGGCCGCCGGTGTGCAGCGGACCGGCGCACTCACGCCCGCGCTGCATGGCGCCCTCGGCAAGCGCGCCGGCGTGCGTGCGCCGGTGGCCAGGCTCGCGGTCCCGGCTGCGGCGGCGTCGGGCTTCCTGAACAACACACCGATCGCTGCGATGCTCATCCCCGAGGTGCAGACGTGGGCGGAGAAGTACAAGGTCTCGGTCTCGAAGCTCTTGATGCCGGTGTCATTCGCGGTCGTGCTGGGTGGCCTGCTCAGTGTGATCGGCACGTCCACCAACCTGGTGATCTCGGGTCTGATGGAGGAGTCGGGTCTCGGGGCCCTGGGCTTCTTCGAGATCGGCAGGATCGGCCTGCCGATCGCGGTCATCGGCATCGCGGTGATGGTGGCGCTGTCAGCCAGTGTGCTCCCCGCGAGGCGTTCGGTCGCCCAGGAACTGGCTGACCAGGCGCGGGACTTCTACGTCGAGGTCAGCGTCCGGCCCGGCGGACCTGTCGACGGCAAGACAGTGGAGCAGGCTGGGCTGCGTGAGTTGCAGGGGGTGTTCCTCACGTCCGTCGATCGGGGCGACACCGTGATCGCCCCAGTGCGACCCGAGACGGTGCTGCGCGGCGGGAACCTGCTGCGCTTCGCCGGCCAGGCCACCAAGGTCCTGGACCTGCAGAGCCATCGCGGACTCCTGTCGGCCGAGACCGAGCACATCGAGTCCCTCGAGGATCCGGCTGTTCGGTACTACGAGGCGGTCATCGGTGCCAACTCACCACTGGTCGGGCGTACCTTGAAGGACGCCGGCTTCCGCAATGAGTACCAAGCTGCCGTCGTGGCGATCCACCGCGACGGTGGGCTGGTGGATGCGAAGCTCGGCCAGGTGCCGCTGCGGCTCGGCGACACGCTGATCCTGCTGTCGGACCCCGGGTTCAAGCGGCGCTGGGGCGACCGCAACGACTTCCTGCTCATCGCCCCGATGGTGGCCTCGCCGAGCGCGCCGGTCTCGACCACCAAGGCCATCCTGGCCGTCGCGATCCTGGCAGGCATCATCCTGCTGGCAACGTTCAACGTCGTCCCGATCCTGGTCGGTGCACTGGTCGGGGCGATGCTGATGGTGGCCTTCGGCGTGCTGAGCGCGACGGAAGCGCGGCGCGCAATCGACCTCGAGGTGATTGTCATCATCGCCGCCGCATTTGGCCTGGCTGCCGCGATGGAGACCTCGGGACTCGCGGAGGTTGCGGCCGGCGGGGTCACATCGGCGTTCGGCGCCTGGGGTGACCGCGGAGCACTGCTGGGCATCGTGATCGCGACCATGATCCTGACCGAGATGATCACGAACAACGCCGCTGCGCTGCTCATGTTCCCGATCGGGCTGTCACTGGCCGCGGACACCGGCCTCAACCCCGTCGGTGTCGCGATCGCCATCGCGGTGGGGGCGTCCGCGTCGTTCCTGACCCCGATCGGTTATCAGACGAACACGATGGTCTACGGGCCCGGCGGCTACAAGTTCAGCGACTACTGGCGCCTCGGGCTGCCGCTGTCGATCGTGGTCGTCGTGCTGGTCGTGGGGCTCGTCCCGATCCTCTGGCCGTAGCGCGGGTTCGGTGCCGCAGGCCAGCGGTTGCCGCAGCGGCTCGCCGGAAGGTGAGGTGCTCTGCCCGCTCAGTCACCCAGTCCGGTGCCCACCTTGCGTGCCGCGGCGATCCAGTCGCTGTCCGTGGGTACCAGCTTGACCTTGCCGGCCACATCAGCCAGTGGGACGGCGGCTGTGCCCTCGCCGCGGGCGGCAACCATGTACCCGTACTGCCCATCGGCCACGAGATCGGCCGCCGCGGCCCCCAGCCTCGTGGCCAGCAGTCGGTCGGCGGCGCACGGGGTGCCGCCCCGCTGCACGTAGCCGAGGATGGTGACCCTGCTCTCCAGCCCGGTCGCCGCCTCGATCTCGCGTGCCAGCTTGAAGGTGTGCTCGCGCTGGGTATCCTCCACGTGCGCCAGATGGGCCTTCGCCGCGCCTTTGGCCTCGGGTGTCTTTGCGGCCTTGACCAGGAGTTGGGCTGCGACGTAGTCGGCAGTGTCGTCCTCGTCACGCGCGCCCTCGGCGACGGCAACGACGCTGAACGAACTGCCGCGGGCCGTGCGTGCCCTGATGGTCTCAGCGACCTTCTCGACCGAGTACGGGATCTCGGGGATGAGGATCACGTCTGCGCCCCCGGCCAGCCCCGCTGCCAGCGTCAGCCAACCGGCCCGGTGGCCCATGATCTCGGTGAGGATGATCCGGTGGTGGCTGTGCGCAGTGCTGTGTACGCGGTCGATCGCCTCAGTGGCGATCTCTGTCGCGGTGGCGAAGCCGAAGCTCGTGTCGGTGCCCCAGATGTCGTTGTCGATCGTCTTGGGCATGGTGATCACGTTGAGCCCAGCCTTCTGCAGCCGCATCGCGTTCTTGGCGCTGCCCCCGCCGCCGATCACGATCAGGCCGTCCAGGCGCTCCTTCTCGTAGTTCTTCACCACGGTGGACACCATGTTGCGCGTCTGCCCGTCGACCTGCATCCGGTGCACCTTGTCCCGGCTTGTGCCGAGGATGGTCCCGCCCCGGGTGAGGATCCCGGACAGGGCGGAACTGTCCAGCGCCACGTGTCGATTCAGCGCAAGACCGGTGATGCCGTCGCGGAACCCGATGATCTCCATGCCGTAGTGGCCGATGGCGGTCTTGCCGACTCCACGGATGGCGGCGTTCAGACCGGGGCTGTCGCCGCCTGCAGTCAGGATCCCGATCCTCGTGGTCTTCTTGCCGGAGATGGCGGGCCTCGTCTCGGTTGGGGGCGACCTGCCCCATTCTGGCCATGCCGCAGCAGCGGGACAAGGCCCCCGGTGCCTTGAGGTGTCGGCGTGTGCCGGCTGGCTCCCCGGCGGGCTCCTAACGGGCGTCGGGTCGCGAGTCTGTGAGCAGTTCGAGCTCGGATGCCCCGCCCTGCAGGTAGCTGATCCAGGCGGGCGACGCGCCCTGGCCCTCCCGGGCCTCGAGATCCCGGCGCCAACGATCAGCGATCGGGCCGAGGTCAGCCTCCGGGTCAGAGCGCAGCGCCCGGCGGGCTTCGAGGAGCACGGCCATCCGACCCTCGAGCTCCTTGGCCGATGCCATGTGGCCGTCCAGTCGGCACAGCGACTGGCCGCCGGTCGTGGCGTTGAGCCGCTCGCCGACCACTCCCAGGCGTTCGTTCACGCGATCGCGAACGGCCGTCATGACGTCTCGGCCGTCAGGTAGGGGTACGGGCACTCGGCTGGACTGGCAGCCACGCAGGAGGTGCACGGGCGGCTGCGGTCCAGGAGACACCGTGGCGTTGGCCCGTGCGATGAGGTCCGAGGTCGGGTCATGACGCAAGTATACCCCTAGGGGTATTGGTCGTCAGTGAACTCCGCACGCGCTCGACGGGGGTCGCTCCCCAGTCATCTGAGCGATGACTGGCACATCGAGATGAGGAGCACCTGCAGCGTTGGTCTCCCTTGTGGTTGTGGTGGAGCGTTGTGGTGGAACGTTGTGTGGATTGTGGTGATTCGAGGTCGCTCACTGCACGGCTGAACGTAGGACCCGCGCCGGGTTGCCCACAGCCACGACTCCGTCCGCGATGTCCTTCACGACGACTGCGCCCGACCCGACGACGACGTCATCGCCGATCGTGACCCCGGGGCCGACGATCACGCCGCCACCGAGCCACACCCGGTTCCCGATGGTGATCGGGAAGCCCAGCTCCCGGCCGGAGATCCGTTCGTCCGGGTCCACCGGATGGGTGGCCGTGAGCAACTGCACTCCAGGGGCCAGCATGGTGTCGTCACCGATGCTGATGGCGGCGACGTCCAGGAGCACGCAGTTGGCGTTGGCGTAGAACCGTTCGCCGAGGGAGATGTTGACGCCGTAGTCCACGTGCAGGGTCGGCTCGATCTCCACGAACTCGCCGACGCGACCGAACAGCTCCCTGAGGATGGTCGCCCGCTCATCGGCGCGCTCCGGCGGGGTGTGGTTGAACCGGAACTCCAGCGACCGGGCGCGGGCTCGGGCAGCCGTCAACTCGGGATCGCCGGGAAGGTACGGCTGGCCGGAGATCATCAACTGGTACTCGACCCCGGTCAGGCGAGGCGAAGGCATTGGCCATTCGTATCAGGTGGGCCGCTGTTCGGCGCGGTGACGATGGCGGTGGGCGCGGCCGAACCCTGCCGCCCGGGCACGTGCAGTCCGGCGGTCCGCCCGGGCACCTATAGTCCGACGGATGGAGGTCCTGGGCTGGTTGCGGCCGGCCCGGACCGTCCCGATCACCCGCTGGCGCAGCGTCGGGAGGTGGTCGCCCACACCCAGGAGCCTGCTCGTCCTGCTGGTGGGCCTGTACGCGTTCGGAACTGGCGAGGCCCTGATCGTGCAGGGCGGTCTCGGGGTGAGCCCCTGGACCGTGTTGGCGCAGGGGTTGTCCGTGATCCTGGCGGTGTCCATCGGGATGGCCACCTTCCTGGTCAGCGCAGTGGTGCTGCTGCTGTGGATACCGCTGCGGGAACGTCCAGGGTTGGGGACGATCGCAAACGCCGTGGTGGTTGCGGTGGCCCTCCAGGTCGGCGTGGCCCTCATGCCAGTGCCGGGAACGTGGATCGGCAGGCTCGCGCTCGTGCTGCTCGGGATCGCGATGATCGGCCTGGGCAGCGGCCTGTACCTCACCACCAACCTGGGGCCGGGCCCGCGCGATGGCTGGATGACCGGCCTGCACACCCGATTCGGATGGCCGGTGGGCAGGGTTCGGATGGGCATCGAGGTGTCAGTCCTGGCCGTCGGATGGTTCCTGGGTGGGTCCGTCGGGCTGGGCACGGTGCTCTTCGCGTTGCTGATCGGCCCTTCCGTGGCCCAGGGATTGGCCATCGCCGGGACGCTCGGGAGGGTTGCGGGCACTGCGCGCTCTGGGACAGTGGGGGACGAGTTCCCCGAACTCGACGCCTGACCTCGACCCACGTCGGTCCGTCCTTCGAACCGCGGACGGGCATAACCTGCGGTGATGGACGCTGAGCCGGAGGACGACGGGTTGTTCGGGGGAGTCCGTCGCGCCGTCGACGGGGCCTTCGACGCCACCGTTGGACGCGTCGGCCAGTCGGTTGGCGAGGCGGCCATCGATGTCACCGGCGCCACCGCCCAGCAGGTCATCGAGGACCTTGAGCCCTACCTGATCGAGGAGGCCATCCCGAGGATCGTCGACGGGCTCACGCCGTACCTCACCGACACCGTCGTGCCCGAGGTGCTCGAGGGGGTCACCGACCACCTCGTTGCGGACACGGTCCCCCACGTCGTCGACGGGGTGACGGCGCACCTGGTGGCAGTGACGATTCCCGAGGTGGTCGACGGCATCACGCCGAGGCTGGTCGCTGACCTGCTGCCCGCCATGCTTGAGGACCTGCGCCCGTACCTCGAGGCCGAGCTGGTGCCGAAGGTCGTCGAGGGGCTGGTCCCGTACATCAGCCAGTCCGTGGCTCCGGACCTGCTGGATGCGCTGATGCCCAAGATCCAGGACGAGATCGCCCCGCAGCTGGTAGATGGGCTGATGCCCAAGATCCGCAAGGAGGTCGTGCCGACGATCATGAACGACATCGTCGACGACCCGGCCGTCCGGGACCTGATCCGCGAGCAGAGCCAGGGCCTGTTCCTGGACGCACTGGAGGGGTTCCGCACGACGCTGTCCAATGCCGACACCCTCGGTGAGCGTGCGGTCCGACGAGTACTGCGTCGGCCGGCCCGAGCAGTGCCCGAAACTGGCCTCGAGCTTGTCCTCGAGGGGGAGTCAGGCGGGGACTCCAAACCACTGCGGGTCGAGGTCGAGGATCTTGCCGCGAGACGCGCGGCGTGGCGGGACTTGCCGATCGACCCCCCACCGCCGGGTCGGTCCTTCACCTACGGGGGTGTTGTCACCCGCCTGCTGGCCCTCTCGGTCGACATCGGCGGCGTCGGCTTCTTGACCTCGCAGGTCTTGACCACCACGGTCAACCTCCTCGAGTCGCTCTTCGGTGACCTCCCCTCGGGCGTGACGGCGTTGCTGTACCTCGTGGCCGCCTACGTCATCCCCATCTACCTGGGCCTGTGCTACTGGGGGCTGGGGCGCACGTTCGGCATGGCCGTGGTGGGGCTCAAGGTGTGCACCCCGGACGGCAGGCGGCCGGGCTTCCTCCGGGCCATGCTGCGGGCCTGGGTCGGCCTCTTCGGGATCGTCATCTGGTTCCTGACGGGCTTCGGGGTGTTCTTCGACGCCAAGCGACGCACGCTGCTCGACCGCCTGGCCCACACCGAGGTCCGGTACTCAGTGCCCGAGAACCAGCAGCGCCGGCACATCCGTGACGCCATCGAGGAGCGGCGCGGCCAGGCCGGGAAGGTGGCCCGGCAGGAGGAGCGCGACCGCGCCAACGCGCAGGCGCTGCTCGAGCTCGACGCACAAGCGGCGGCTGGACCCGCCGACGGCGCTGCGCCAGTGGGTGACCTCGACGGATCCTGATGAGGCGGCACCGCGCGGCGTCCTCCGGCGGTCGAGTTCGCGGTCGTCGGGTGTCCTACGTCGCCGCATCTGCCCCGGTGATCAGGTCAGACAGGCTGTTCGCCCGGTCCGCCCGACGCTGCCCGTAGCGCGACGGAGCGGCCGGTCGCGGCATACTCACGCCCAGATCACGGGTCCGGGAAGGGGCGACGATGGCGGGCAAGTTCGAGCTCTTCACGGACAACGCGGGCAAGTACCGATTCAGGCTCAAGGCGAGCAACGGCCAGATCATCGCCTCCAGTGAGGGTTACGCCTCGAAGAAGTCCGCGCGTGAGGGGATCGAATCGGTGCGCAAGCAC
>JAQBEX010000095.1:0-2752 GCA_032123675.1 Actinomycetes bacterium | reverse complement strand
CCGGTGTCCCGGGTGGCGGACGTGCCGCTCGGTGGCCGGCTGGAGGTGCGGGTCCGCAAGCGCCGGCTGTGGTGCGACAACACCTCGTGCGATCGGGTCACGTTCACCCAGACCACCGACCAGCTCGGGCTGCGGGCCAGGAGCACCACCCGGCTCGCGGGGCGGGTCGTCGACGCGCTGGCTACCGAGCCCCGCTCGGTGTCCGCGGTGGGAGCCGAGGTGGGCGTGTCCTGGCCGACGGTGATGCGTCTGGTGGCCGGCACGGTGACCGCGGGGCACGATCCGGACGCGGTTGCGGTGCGCCGGTTGGGGGTTGATGAGCACCGGTTCCGCCGGATGCGGTTCGTCAAGCTGCCCGACGGGCCGACGGTGAAGATCGACCCGTGGTCGATCATGTTCACCGATCTGGACACCGGGGCTGTGCTCGACGTTGTCGACGGCCGGCGCGGCACCGCGGTCCGCTGGTGGCTACGGCAACGTCGCGAGTCGTGGCGCGCCGGGGTGCAGATCGTGGCGATCGACATGAGCGCTCCAGCTCCGGGCCGCGATCCGTGACGTGCTGCCCAACGCCCGGATCGCCGCGGATCACTGGCATGTGGCGATCAGGGGCACCCTGATGGTCACCCAGGTCCGGCGGCGTCGCTCCTGGGACCTGCACGCCCGTCGCGGGCGGGTCGTGGACCCGTCCTGGAAGTACCGCACGCTGTTGACCTGCAAGCAGACCAACCTGTCCGTCGCGCAGCGTTCGAGGTTGGATCAGATCCTGGCCGCCGACGTCGAATTGGCGGTCGTCTGGGCGATCAAGGAGATCGTTATCCAACTGCTGGCCACCCGCACCAGTGCGGACTTCGACACCGGGTGGGACCAACTCGAGGCCGCGGTCCGGGCCACCGACCTGCCCGAACCGGCCGCCCTGTTCAAGACCCTGACGGCGTGGAAGGCCGAGATCCGCACCTTCTGCCTCACCCGGGTCACGAACGCTCGGACTGAGGCGGCGAACTTGAACGCGAAGAACATCAAGAGAGCCGGCCGAGGGTATGTCAACCACAACAACTACCGGGCACGTATCCTGCTCGCCGCGACCGTCAAGAGCGCGGCGTGAACACCCCGACCACGCTCAAAGTTGAAGAGCCCGCAAAGGACTGGTCCCCGGATCGCTCCGGGGCCCAGTCCTTCACACGCATACGCTAGATATTGCTCACAGGTTGATGGGGCGCAGCACGCGGTCCACCCCGTGCGCGATCTGCTTGTTGCCCTTGTTGATGTTCGCCTGCACGACCCGAGCGTTGCGTGCGTCACGGTCCTTGTCGGCCAACTTGATCACATTCCCCCTCTTTACCTTGACCTTGACCTTGACACCCGCGGCTGTCTCCAGCTTCACACCATCGGCCTTCAGAGCCTGCTTGGCCGTGATCGGCGCACCAGGGACGACGTGGTACAGGAGCACCGTCTCCACTGTGTCGATCCCCAACCTCTTCACAGCCCTGAAGGTCGCCCGCTCGGTCGCGGGCGCGGACCCGGTGAGATCCTTCACCAACAGCCTGAAGGCATTGTCGTTCGGAATGAAAGCGGTGAGCTTGACGTCGCCATCCGCAAGCACGCCGACTGCGGACTTCGGCTTCTCCTTGAGAACCTTGAGCACGGAAGCGGTGACGATGTCGTAGTCGTGCCAGTTATGGTCGAACTTGTCGCCGTCCGAAGTCAGAACTGCGGCGAGGGGCGTGTCACCCCTGGCCGCCGAGGCGGGGCCGGCGCCGGTGGCGACGAGGGCGAGGGCGGATGCGGCGGCAACTCCTGCGGCGATCTTTCGCATGATCTACTCCTGAGGTGTGGGCCCGACCTGTTCGAGCTCTCAGCCACTACTTCGCCCACACCACCCCAGACGGATGCACAAGTTCTGATTAATTTCTGCCCTCCCTGCATTCGCGGTCCGAATGCCCCGGTATCGGCCGATCCAGACCGCCGCCATGGTGCAGGACATGCCTGTGGCCCCGGATCCCTCCGGGGCCACAGGTGTTCAGCTGGTGCTCAGTGCACGGGCAGCACTACTCAGTGCTTGGCGGTCGGCGGCAGGTCCAGCGGGCGCAGGACGCGGTCGACACCGTGGGCGATCTGCATGTTGCCCTTGTTCACGTTCGGGGCGTTGACGCGGGCGTTGCGGGAGTTGGTGTCCTTGTCCTGCAGACGGATCTGCTTGCCCTTCGCGCCACGGATCTTGACCTTCACGGTCTCTCCCAGGGCGGTCTCCAGCTTGGCCCCATCCGACGCACGCGCCTGCTTGGCCGTGACGGTCGCGCCGGGGACGACATGGTAGAGCAGCACGGTCTCGACCGTGTCGATACCAAGACCAGCGATCTCCGTGAACGCCTTCTTCTCGGTCTTGATCTTCTTGCCGCTCACCTGACGGGCCAGGATCTTGAACGCCTTGTCGTTGGGAACGAACGCCGTCAGTGCGACGGAGCCGTCGGCAAGGACGCTGACCGCCGAGTCCGGCTTGGCATCGAGCACGGCCAGCACGGCGGCGGTCACGATGTCGAAGTCCTTGTTGTTCTTGTCGAAGCCACCATCATCAGCGGTGAGCACCTCAGCAAGGGACTTGGTCCCCATGTCTGCGGCAGCGGCGGGGCCCATGCCGGTGGCGACGAGGGCGAGGGCGGATGCGGCGGCAACTCCTGCGGCGATCTTTCGCATGATCTACTCCTGAGGTGTGGGCCCGACCTGTTCGAGCTCTCAGCCACTACTTCGCCCACAC
>JAQBEX010000094.1:0-5767 GCA_032123675.1 Actinomycetes bacterium | reverse complement strand
GAGCACCTGTCGACTGTTGAGTTCCGGGTCGCGGCCCGCAAGGGCCGGCTCGCGGCGATGACCGGCCCGGACCGGGCCATCGAGTCCCGCAAAGCATCCGTTCGGGCCAAGGTCGAGCACCCATTCCTGATCGTCAAGCGTGACTTCGGGTTCACCAAGACCCGCTACCGGGGGTTGGCCAAGAACCGCAACCACCTGCACGTGCTGTTCGCTTCCGCGAACTGGCTGATGCGGGCCCGCGCCGTCGCCCTGACCGGGTGACGGCAGAGCACCAGCCTGCCCGAAACCAGCCAGAACAGCCCGGAAACGGGCCCGAAGGACACGACAAAGGCCCCCCGAGGGCCGCTGAGGCCCATCCACCACCCGTCACGCCCGGAAAGAACCCTTGATCAGCGCTTCCCTAGGCAAGTGCCGCGCAGTTGGCGATGACCGTGCGCGACCAGCGCACCGGGCCAGCCGCCCAACAGGTCGATCGTGTGGAGGGTGAACTCCGGCGTGCGAGCCCTCACGACGCGAGCAGCGCCCAGTCCGTACGGGTCGCCACGAGTCGTGCGAGGGACCTCGGCCCCTATCGCGGCGGCCTGGCCGAAGGTTGACTGACAGTGATCCCTCCTCGAGACGGCGGGATCGGCGATAAGGGGTGATGGGGATGACGGGGACCTTGGACGGGGCGGCGTCGTCAGTTGACCGGGCGGCCCTGGACCGGGCGGTTGCCGACCTCCGGTCCGGATTGCCCACGTGGGTGGGTCTGCCGCTGGTCGAGCGAATCGCCCTTCTGCGGGGGGTGCGGCGGCGGCTTGGCCGGGAAGCGGACGGGATCGTGGCGGCGGGCTGCGCCGCCCAAGGGATCTCGGGGGACGACCGATGGGCAGCCGACCTGTGGATCGACCTGTCCCCGCTGCTGAACCACCTGTCGGCATTCGAGGAGGTGCTCGGCCGTGTGGCGGCTGGGCGTGAGCCGTTGCCCGCTGATGCGGTGACCACACGTCCCGACGGGCAGGTCGTCGTTGGCGCAGTCCCGGCGACCCGGCTGGACGCCCTGATGCTCGGGGGGTGGGGCCTGCGGGGTGAGGTGTGGATGCAGCCCGGATTCGGCGCGGACGACGCCCGAGCATCCGCGGCCCGGGCCTACCGGGGCGACGGCTTCGACGCGCCCGGCGTGGCCCTGGTGCTGGGCGCGGGCAATGCCGCCTTCCTGCCCGCAGTGGACGTCCTGCACCTGATGATCACGCGGGGGTGCACGGTCGTGATCAAGCTGAACCCCGTGAACGCCTATCTCCGCCCGTTCTTCGAGCGGGCGTTCGGCGACTTCGTCGAGCGGGGGTGGCTGCGCTTCGTTGATGGCGGGCCCGAGGTCGGTCAGTACCTGGCGCACCACCCGGGTGTCGATCGGGTGCACATGACTGGGTCGGCAGCCACCTACAACGCCCTGGTCTGGGGAACGGGGGACGAGGCGGAACTGAACCGGGCGACTGGGAGGCCCCTGCTCGACAAGCCGATCACAGCCGAGCTCGGCGGGGTCAGTCCCATGATCGTGGTTCCCGGGCCGTGGTTGTCGAGCGACATCACGGTCCAGGCCGACCGCATCGCCTACGCGAAGCTGCACAACTGCGGCCACATCTGCGCCGCAGCCCAGGTCCTGGTCCTTCCCGAGGGGTGGCCGCTCGCCGACAGGCTGCTCGATGAGGTCCGCGCGCTCATGCGGGGGCTGCCACCGCGCCGTCCCTACTACCCCGGCTCGGATCACATGGTGGCGCGCGCGCTGGAAGGTCAGAGCCGCGCCCAAGCGCTGGTCGCACCCGACCGGCGCTGGCTGGTCGAGGGTCTGGATCCGGACAGTGACGACACCCTGTTCTCGGACGAGGTGTTCGCCGATGTACTGGGCGTTGTCCGGCTGCCGGCGCCCACGGTCCCCGCCTACCTCGATGCCGCGACGGAGTTCGCCAATCAGCGGCTGCTGGGCGACCTGGCGGCCACGATTCTGGTGGACCCCAAGACCGCCCAGGCCGAGGGCGCAGCGCTCGACCGCGCCGTGGCCGGACTCCGGTACGGGGCCATCGGGATCAACGGCTGGGCGGTCATGGCCGGATCCTTCGGCTACACCACGTGGGGCGGCTTCCCGGGCAACACTCCCGCCGACATCGGCAGTGGCGTGGGGGTGATAGGCAATGCCCTCATGCTCGCCCACCCACAGAAGTCTGTCGCGTCTGCCGCCTTCCACCCAAGGATCAAGCCGCTCGACACAGCCAGCCACCGCCACCCGGCGGCGCTGTGGCGGAATCTGGTCCGGGTCAACGCGTCCGAGGACCTCCGCGCCGCGCCAGGGCTGCTGATCGCCACCCTGCGCGGCTGACCGGCGGCAAGCGGCGAGTCGCTGGGGGCGCAATGTCGCGGACGAGGCTCACGACGTCCCTGATGCGCGAGCGGGCAGTGCCCATTGACGGGACCTTGTCACCACTCGCCCCGGGTAGCCCGGTACGCGGCGAAGGGACGCGGGTGCCTGTTCGTGCAGGGACCTACTCTCAGGTTCATGTCTCGCTATGCGATCGACGCACCGACCCTGCTGCATGTTCGTGGACAAGCGCACATCCGAGGCCTACCGCAACCCCTACGTCCGCGAGGGGTCACCCACACCGTCTCTAGGCGTACACGGTGCCCACCGGCGTTTGGCCGTCGCGGTCGGCAAGGAACGAGCATGCAGCCGACGGAGGAGAACTCCGTCGCGGGCTTGAGGAGGGTGCAGCCCGATCGTCGGGCCGTTCAGCCACCCGGCCGCCCCACCTGCCCACATCGGGACCGGCGTCAGCCGGCACGGATGAGCAGCGCCTTGGTCTCGAGGTACTCCTCGAGACCCCATCGGCCGCCCTCGCGACCGTTGCCCGACTGCTTGTACCCGCCGAAGGGCACACTCATGTCGCCATGCCCGCCGTTCAGGTACACGTTGCCGGCCCGGATCCTCCTGCCCACCTCGGCCGCGTGCTCGGGGTCGTCGCTCGAGACGTAGGCGGCGAGGCCGTACTCGGTGCGGTTCGCGATCTCCACCGCCTCGTCCTCGTCGGCGTACGGGATGAGCGAGAGGACGGGACCGAAGATCTCCTCCTGGGCGATGGTCATGTCGTTGTCGACGTCCGCGAAGACCGTCGGCTTCACGAAGTAGCCGCGGGTAAGGCCTGCGGGGCGGCCGAGGCCGCCGGTCCGCAGGGTCGCGCCCTCGTCGATCCCCTTCTGGATGTAGCCCTGGACCCTGGCGAACTGCGCCTCGGACACCACGGGCCCGACCTCGGTCTCCGGATCGGTCGGGTCCCCGACCCTGAGCCGCTCCATGGTCGCCGCGGCGGCGGCCGCCGCCTCCTCCATCCGGCTGGCGGGCACGAGCATGCGGGTCGGCGCATTGCAGTTCTGTCCGGTGTTCCCGCAGAGGTGGTACGTGTCCCGGGCCACGAGATCCGAGAACGCCGCGCCGTCCAGAATCAGGTTCGGCGACTTCCCGCCGAGCTCCTGGACCACCCGCTTTACCGTGGGCGCGGCCTCCTGCGCCACCGAGACCCCGCCGCGACGCGAGCCGGTGAACGAGACCATGTCGATCCCCGGGTGGGAGGAGATGGCCACCCCGACGGTCGGGCCGTCGCCCTGCACCATGTTGAACACACCCGGCGGCACTCCGGCCTCGTGCATCACCTCGGCGAAGAGGATGGCGTTCAACGGGGCGACCTCCGAGGGCTTGAGCACGACGGTGCACCCGGCCGCGATGGCCGGGCCCACCTTGGATGCGATCAAGACAAGTGGCCAGTTCCACGGGGTGATCAGGCCGCACACTCCGATCGGCTCCCGGACGACACGCCCGGCGTCCAGCTCCTCCTCCCAGCGGTAGCTGTCCAGGGCCTTCCTCGCGCTGACCAGCGGCCCGAGGCCGAACGGCGCCTGGGCGTTCCTCGCCAGCCCGTCGGGTGCGCCCATCTCCCGGATGAGGGTGGCCACGAAGTCGTCCATGCGGGCCTCGTAGCCGCGGATGATCCGAGCGAGCAGTTCGCTGCGCTGTTCGACCGTGGTCCGGGAGTAGGTCCCGAACGCCGCCCGGGCGCGTCGACCGCCGCGTCGACATCCGCCGGACCACCCATCGCGATGGTCGCGATCGGCTCCTCGGTGGCCGGGTTGACCACGTCGATCGTGTCGCCGGTGGAGGGTTCGACCCATCGCCCGTCGATGTAGAACTCCTGGGTGCGCTGCAGTTCCATCCCGTCCTCCGCCGATAGGTTAGGTGACCCTGACCTCGGGAACGCTACTCCCGTCCCGCGGGGATGTCACGGGTGATCCCACCTGAGTTGGCTCACGGATCGCGATCTCGGGAGTCGACTGGCCTGTGACCTGCGGTGATGCCCTCGGTGAGGGGCGGTTTCACGCACTAAGGGGGTTCTTCTAGGGTCCGGGTGTGGCGTTCATCCGGCGGGTGCGGATCGGGTCGGGGGCCACGGCGGTGCAGATCGCGGAGTACGCCGGTGGGCGTCAGCGGATCGTCACCCACGTCGGTTCGGCCCGTACCGAGGCCGAGCTGGGGATGCTGCTGGCCCGGGCCCGTGCCCTGCTCGAGGATCCCGGGCAGGGGGTGCTGGACCTCGGCGTCGAACCGGCGGTGCCGGTGGTGGGTCTGGCCGCGCCAGCGGCCGAGCCGGCCCTGTTCGAGGCCTCCGCTGCGGGGCCGTCGGGTCGTCGTGACGGCCCGGGCCGGGTGGTCGACTGCACATGCCCATCCGGTACCGGCGGTCGATCGCGCCGCTCACCAGTGGCAGCAGCGCACCGGCCACCGGCAGCACCGGCACCGCTCTTGAGGGGCCGCAGGTGACCATCGCTGCACAGTCGACCTCGGCAACGCGCAGCGGCGGCAACGCGCCGATCGTCATCACCTGGTCTCCGACGGCGATGGCAACCATCGCGCGGCCGTTGATCCAGCGCACCGGATGCAGCAGCGGTGAGGGCAGCAGGCGCCCCACCTCTGCCGGATCCGCCGTGAACACAGCCGCGGCCATCCGGCCGAAGGAGAATGTCGCCGGGCCGCCGCCGTACTCCGTTCCGTCGACCTGGAACCTGGTTGCAGGGCCACCGCCAGTCGCCGCTGTCGCCATCACGAACCACCCCCAGTTCCTCTTCCGGTCTACTGCGCCCACCCGAGCAGTCCAGAGGCAGAAATCGTCACCGTCGCACGTGGCCTGCCACCGCCCAAGGACCCGCGACAGCCCCTCCTCGCTGTGCGGCGTTCAGACTCCCGCAGATTGAGTCATGGTCATCGGCAAGGGAGCGCATCGCCACCGGTCTCCGTGGAGTAGCCCGACTGGCGGCGGTTAGACGCGGGACGACTGGGCGCGAGTCCTCTTCGGTCAACTGGGTCGGTAGGCGTCACGGCGGTGGTCGATGCGCAGCACGATGACCTCGCGGCGGGTGTCGTTGATCCGGTACAGCACGCGGTAGGTGCCGCGCCGAGCGGAATGGATCCCGGCGAGGTCGCCGCGCAGGGGCTTGCCCACCCGCCGGGGATCGCTGACGAGGGCCCCAGTGAGGAACTCGATGACTGCCGCGGCAACTGCCTCGGTCAGCCCGGTCTGGATCGCACGTGCGGCCGGCGGGGTGACGACCAACTCGTAGGGGTTGGCGCTGGTCACCGGCGCAGGCCGCGCACGGCGTCCACGCCACGGACGACGTCACCGGTGCGGTAGGCGGCATCAGCCTCGCGGATGTCGGCTAGCGCATCGGGGTCGGACAGGACATCGAGGGT
>JAQBEX010000093.1:0-12827 GCA_032123675.1 Actinomycetes bacterium | reverse complement strand
ATGCTCGACGAGCTGACGGCTGCCGGCGAGGTGCTCTGGACTGGCAGCTCACCACTGCCTGGAGGTGATGGCTGGATCGCCCTGGCACCGGTGGAGCTCGGGTTCCTCCTGCCCCGCGCCGATGAGCCGTCACTCAGCGCGACCGCGCAGGAGATGCTCGGGCTCCTGCGCCAGGGCGGCGGGTGGTTCCTCGCAGACGTCGCCACGAGAATGGCTGCCGATGCTCCCGACACTGCCGACGCTCCCGACCGGGCTGCGTTGGCCACTGCCATGCTCGACCTGCTCTGGGCGGGCCTGGTCAGCAACGACACGATCGAGCCCCTGCGGGCGATGCTGGACCGGTCACGCGCCGGCGGACGCCGCAGCCGCGCCTCGGCGGGACGCCGGCCGGCACGCCCACCCCGGGGTCGGTACGCGGACCTGTGGCGCGGCTCCGGGGTCGACCCCTCAACCGGGTCAGCGGCGCACTGGTCAGGGCTATCAGGACGCGCGGGTGCCGCTCCCTCGGCGGCGGGCAGGGCGGGGGCGGGCACGGTGGAGGCGGGCGCTCCGGCGGCGGGCAGGGCCGGAACCGGCAGGGCGGGAACGCCAACTCGACCGGGCCACCCGCCGGAGCTGTCGGGGCGATGGTTCGCACTGCCAGCCGCGCTCCCACCGAAGGAGGTCATCGCGGTTGCCCGTGCGGACGCCCACCTGGACCGGCTCGGCATCGTGACCCGCGGATCCGTGCTTGCCTCTGGTGACCCCGGCGGGTTCGCTGCGGCGTACCGGACCCTGTCGATGATGGAGGAGCGCGGTCGCGTCCAGCGCGTGTATGCCGTTGAGGGCCTCGGTGCCGCCCAGTTCGCCCTCACCGGGGTTGTCGACCAGGTGCGGATCGTGGAGCGGGAGCTGGCCGAGGGCCGCCAGGAGCCCGTGGTTCTGGCCACAGCTGACCCCGCCAATGCCTATGGAGCCGCCCTGGACTGGCCACCCAGCCAGTGGGCGGGCTCGGGCGGGACACCGCACCGACCATCGAGGGCAGCTGGATGCCACATCGTGCAGATCGCGGGGCACCCAGTGCTGTACGTGGAGCGCGGGGGACGCAGCGTCCTGACCTTCGCACGGCCAACGTCGGACCCCCAGGCCGACGCGGGTGCCGATCTCGGCCCTGCCGTCCGGGCCCTGGCAGCGGCTGCCCGCGCGGGCGTCGTCGGGGCACTGACCATCTCGCGGGTGAACGGGACTCCGGCCATGGAACTGGGTGGCTCAGACGAGGTGAAGACGGCTCTGGAGGAGGGCGGGTTCGCTCTGACCCCAAGCGGCTACCGGCTGCCGCGCTAGGCGCACTGGGCGCACTAGGCGAAATCGGAGTGCTAGGCGTACCTGGCCTTGGTCAGGCGGCGCGCACCACGGCCGCCTCTGCGGCCTCGGCTGACGCGACCTCATCGCTGACTGAGCGCAGCAAGCTGGAGAGCGGAACATCGAGAGCAGTGCAGATCGCCGCGAGCAGCTCGCTCGAGGGCTCCTTCTGGCCACGCTCGATCTCCGAGAGGTACCCGAGGGACACACGCGCGGCAGAGCTGACAGCGCGCAGCGTCCGGCCCTGGTCCTGACGCAGGCGTCGCAACTGCTCGCCGACCACCCGTCGCAGGATCACCATGACCGTTCCCTTCTCTTCACGTGGTCAGACTATCGCGAGACGCTCGCGAGTGCGGCCACCTGTCACCTGAACGCGCGGTCAGTCCAGATTGTTCCCGTCGTCTGTCGGGTCCGGTGCGACATCCGCGCTGGGCGCGGGAGCCGGTCGCGAATCAGCCAGCAGGTGCAGGGCGGCGCGCACCGCTGCCAGCTGGACCGCGCTGCGCGGGCCCGGGAACCGAAATGCCCGCGACGCGCGTCCCCGGGGTCCATCGACCGCGACGTACACGGTGCCGACCGGCTGGCCGCTGGCCGACTCCGGGCCAGCCTCGCCGGTCGTCGACACCCCGTAGCTGGCACCGAGGGCGACCCGCGCGCCGCGGGCCATCTGCTCGGCGACCTCAGCACACACCGGTCCCTGCGCGTCGAGAAGGTTGGCCTCGACTGCCAGCAACGAGACCTTGACGTCCGGTGCGTAGGCGATGACCGCCCCGCGCACGACGCGGGAGGAGCCCGGGACGGAGGTGAGCGCAGCCACGAGCTGCCCGCCCGTCAGTGACTCGGCGATAGCCACGCTGTCCCCGCCAGCAGCCAGGGCGGCGATCAGGTCGTGGGCCGTCTCATGCAGGTCGGGCGGCGTCGGCCCACCACTCACTGGGCGGAGTCCGACGACGTGGCGTGCCCGTCAGGCCCGGAAGACCCACCGGATCCGTCGCCACCGGACCCGCCGGCGCGTGAAGACCCACCGGATCCGTCAGCGCCGGAAGACCCACCGGTCGGACCCTCGGTGGCCTCCTGAACTCGGGCCCTGCGGGCGGCCTTGTCGGCTTTGTCTGACTTGGAGTCGCTGCGCGTTCGGATCGCCTTGTCGATGTAGTCGATCCCGGTCAGTGCCGTGAGCAGCACGGCGCTGGCCATCACCGCGTTACGGATCCAGGTGAGCACGGTCAAGGACCCGGGGATCGGCAGCAGGAACAGCACGATGGCCAGCATCTGGGACGCGGTCTTGGCCTTGCCGCCCCGGCTGGCGGGGATGACCCCGTGCTTGAGCACGACGAACCGGATCAGGGTGACACCGACCTCGCGGGCGATCACCAGGATCGTCACCCACCACCACAGCTCGCCGATCGCGGAGAGCCCGATGAAGGCCACGCCGGTCAGGGCCTTGTCCGCGAGCGGGTCGGCGATCTTGCCGAACGTGGTGACCAGCCCCTGCTTGCGGGCCAGGTGCCCGTCGAGCCAGTCGGTGTACGCGGCGAACATGAAGACTCCGGTGGCAGCGATGCGGGTGGTCGCGTTGTCGCCACCGTCGTACATCAACAGGTACCAGAACAGCGGGATCATGAGGATCCGCAGCAGCGTCAGCATGTTCGGCACGTTCCACAGCTGGGCCCAGCCGGTGACCACCCGCTCGCGGCTCCACATCTCCGGCTTGTCGGGCTCCAGAGCCGCTGGTTCGCCGGCCCCGGCCGAGGCCGGGTCAGGCTGAGGGATCGACGAGTCGGTCGGATCAGATCCGGACAACGCTCACCTCCACGGCCTGCAGGTCCACACCCTCCGAGACGACGACCCGGCCACGGAGCATCGACCCCGGGACGACGCGTCCGCGCAGGTCGGGCGTCAGGTGCACCACGGTCGATCCGTCCTCCGGACCCTGGTGCTCCGCGCGCCCCTCGGCGGTCATGCCGTCCACGTGTTCGACGAGGACCTCGACGTCGTCACCGATCCGCTGCTCGGCGCGTTGGGCCATGACCTCGTCCACCACGTCGCTGACCGCACCGACCCGGGACCTGATCTCGGCCTCGTCGAGCTTCCCGGACAGCCCCAGCGCCTCCGTGCCGTCCTCATCGGAGTAGCCGAACACCCCCACGGCATCCATCTGGGCCTGGCCGAGGAAGCTGATGAGCTCCTCGACGTCGGCCTCGGTCTCGCCGGGGAAGCCCAGGATCACGTTGCTGCGGATCCCCGCCCCCGGGGAGCCGGCCCGGATGGATTGGATCAGTTCGAGGAACGAGTCGGTCCCGCCGAACCGCCGCATCCGGCGCAGCAGCGGTCCGCTGGCGTGCTGGAAGCTCAGGTCGAAGTAGTCCGCGACCCGGGGCACGTCCAGCATCGTCCGGATCAGACCGGGGCGGACCTCGGCCGGCTGCAGGTACGAGACCCGCAACCGTTCGATCCCGTCCACCGTCCCGAGCTCGACCAACAATTCCTCGAGCGCGTTCGGAGCGGACAGGTCCTTGCCATAGGAGGTGGAGTTCTCGCTGACCAGCACGAGCTCGCGCACCCCTTGGTCGGCCAGCCACCGTGCCTCGGTTGCGATGTCGGGTGCGGGTCGTGACACGAATGAGCCACGGAACGATGGGATCGCGCAGAATGCGCAGCGCCGGTCACACCCGGATGCGATCTTCACCGAGGCCACCGGGCCGGATGTCATCCTTCGCCGGATCCACGCCGGCCCGACGTCTGAGCCCCCGTCCGGGCCGGGTAGGCGGCCCGGGTCCGGGGTCTCTGCGTGACCGGGGATGTGCACGCCCGCGCCCGGCCGGTCGGTGGGAGCCATCGGCAGGAGAGTCCGACGATCTCGCGGGACGTGGCTGGTCAGCGAGCCGCCGTCGACGATGACGCGCAGGCGCTCGGCGATCTCCGGGTAGTCGTCGAAGCCGAGCACAGCGTCGGCCTCAGGCAGCTCATTGGCGAGCTCCTGCCCGTAGCGCTCGGCCATGCAGCCCACGGCCACCACTGCCCGATGCCCACCCGCAGGGGTTGACCCGCCCGCGGACAGCAGGGCGTCCACGGACTCGCGCTTGGCGGCCTCGATGAAGCCGCATGTGTTGACCAGGACAGCATCGGCGTCCTCAGCGTCACCGACCAGTTCGAAGCCCTCCGCGGCCAGCCGTCCGGCGAGCTCCTCGGAGTCCACCTCGTTGCGGGCGCACCCCAAGGTCACCAGGGCCACCCGCGTGCTGCTCACCCCTGCACCCTAGGCCAGACCCGGGCTCAACTGCCGTGCTGCAGGTCGGCGAGCACCTGGTCCAGGTCATCAGACTTGATCAGCACGTCGCGGGCCTTCGAGCCCTCCGAGGGTCCCACGATGCCCCGGGACTCCATCAGGTCCATCAGCCGACCGGCCTTGGCGAAGCCCACGCGGAGCTTGCGCTGCAGCATCGACGTCGAGCCGAACTGGGTGGTCACGACGAGTTCCGTGGCTGCAATCAGCAGGTCGAGGTCGGCGCCGACCTCATCCTCGATCTCGTGCTTGGCGCTGGCCTCGGTCAGGACGTCTTCGCGGTACTGGACCGACATCTGCTTCTTCACGTGCGCCACGACCGACCGGATCTCGGACTCCGGTACGAACGCCCCCTGGATCCGCATCGGCTTCGATGCGCCCATCGGCAGGAACAGGCCATCGCCCTGCCCAACCAGCGCCTCGGCCCCGGTCTGGTCGAGGATGACCCGGCTGTCGGTCTGGCTGGAGGTGGCGAAGGCCAGGCGGGAGGGCACGTTGGCCTTGATCAGCCCGGTGACGACGTCAACGCTGGGCCGTTGGGTGGCAAGGACCAGGTGGATGCCGGCCGCGCGCGCCAGCTGCGTGATCCGGACAATCGACTCCTCCACGTCCCGGGGAGCGACCATCATCAGGTCCGCCAGCTCGTCGACGATGATCAGCAGGTACGGGTACGGCGCCAGCACGCGATCGGACTCTGGGGGCACGGCCAGCGCGCCGGAGCGCACCGCGCGATTGAAGTCATCGATGTGCCGGAAGCCGAAGTGGGCGAGGTCGTCGTAGCGGGCGTCCATCTCGCGCACGACCCACTGCAGGGCCTCGGCGGCCTTCTTCGGATTGGTGATGATCGGGGTGATGAGGTGCGGGATGCCCTCGTAGGCCGTCATCTCGACGCGCTTGGGATCGACCAGGACCATGCGCACCTCGGACGGCGTGGCCCGCATCAGGATGCTGGTCACCAGGGCGTTGATGCAGCTGGACTTGCCCGCGCCGGTCGCGCCGGCCACGAGGATGTGCGGCATCTTCGCGAGGTTGGCGCACACATAGCCGCCCTCGACGTCCTTGCCGAGTCCGACGAGCAACGGGTGGTGGTCGGACTGGGCGGAGGGGGCGCGCAACGTGTCGCCCAGGGAGACCATCTCGCGGTCGCTGTTCGGGATCTCGATCCCGATGGCACTCTTGCCCGGGATCGGCGAGAGGATCCGCACATCGGCGGTCGCGACTGCGTAGGAGATGTTCTTGGCCAGCGCGGTGACACGCTCGACCTTGACGCTCTGGCCCAGCTCGACCTCGTAGCGGGTGACTGTCGGGCCGCGCATGTAGCCCGTGACCTGGGCATCGATCTCGAACTGCGTCAGGACGTCGGTCAGCGACGCAACAACGCGGTCGTTCGAGGCGCTGCGCGACTTGGGCGCCGATCCAGCCTTGAGCGCGGTGGGCGCCGGGAGTCGGTAGTCGGGAGCGCCCGGCAGCCGCAACTGCTCAGGGCGCGAGACTGCGACCGTGTTGTGCTTGGTCACCGGTGCGCCCTCAGCCTCCGGGGTCACGGTGGCCACCAGGGAGGCCAGTGCCGGATCGGCACCGGACTCCTCGGGGGTTGCGTCGCCGGACACCGCGGCGACCTGGACGGTCATGTCGTGAGCGCCGTCCGCGGCAGCAGCGTCCGGGTCGGTGGGCAGGGCCTGGTCGACGAGTGTGGCGTCCTCAACTGTGCCGTCCTCGTCATCGGGTGCTGTCGCGACGGCCGACACGAACGCCTGGTCACCGTCCAGCGGGCCGTCGTAGGCGGGGACGTCCGCGGACTTCTTCGGCCGCCGCAGACCGCGCAGGGCGACCATCACACGGCCCTTGAGCCCGGCAGCCCCAGTCGGTTTCGCAGAGGCCGGCGGAGTTGGGCTCTCGGCGCCCGACGCGCCGTCGGCATCTGGCGCAGCACTGTCCGACTCTGCAGCATCGGCGTCCTCGGACTCCTCGTCCGCAGCGAGGGCAGCGTGCTTGGCGCGGCCGTCGACGGCCATGTCCCCGGCGGGCGGGTCCGCAGCGTCGGTGCCGTGCGCGCCAACGCGGCGCAGCAGCACCCAGTCCCAGACCGCGCGCAGGCGGTCCGGGACAGCGTGGATGGGGGTCGCGGTGACCACGAGCAGGCCGAACCCCATGAGTGCGACCAGCCACAGGTACGCCAGCCAGGTACCGACCGCGGACACGATCGGCGCGGTCACGAGCCATCCGACCCACCCGCCGGCGGCCCGCATCGCCTCGGTGCCGTCGCTGGGGTTCGGAGCCCCTTGGATCAGGGCCCAGATACCCGCGACTGAGATGATCAGGATGCCGCAGCCGATGGCGATGCGACCTGTGCTGGCCCCTTGATCGGGGTGCCGCAGAACGCGCAGCGTGGCCCAGAACAGCAGCACCGGGACCACCACATCCAGGGCGCCCACCGCGCCGGTGACCAGGGACGTCACGATGCCCGTGAGCCAGCCGTCGATCGAGAACCACGTGACTGCGGCGACCACGATCGTCACCGTGAACAGCAGCAGGCCGATCCCGTCCCGGCGATGGGTGGCGTCGACCTCGCGGGCGCCTCGCCCGACCGCTCGACTCACGCCGCCCAGCGTGGCGGCGACGAGCAGCCAGATGCGCGTGAGCAGGCGTGCCAGCCCGCGCACGAACCTCGCGATCGGGCCCGGTTGGCGACGGGCGACCTGCTTGGGCGCCGTGCGTGGCACCGATCTGGTCGGTGTCCCTCGGGACGACGTGGATCGGGTCGATCCCGTGCGGCTGCCGCCCCGGGAGGTCTTGGCGGCACCCGACGTGCCGGCGCGCGCAGGTGACTTGGTGGCCATGCCGCGAGGCTACCGGGGGGTTGGCTCGCCAGCGGGCGTCCCGCCCCCGGGGAGGGTTCGTGTCGTGCCGGCTGAGCACAGGCACACCTGCCGGGGAACCCCCGACGGGGTAGCGCCCCGCCCGCGCAGCAGCTGTCAGTCCGCCACGAACCCCGCGACCCCCGCTGCTGCCAGGTCGGTGCGCAGGGTGGCTGCCTGCTCGGGCGTCGCGTTCACCAGTGGTAGCCGGACCGGCCCGGCTGGCAGGCCGAGGTCCTGCAGGGCCGCCTTGGCCATGATGACGCCCTGGGTGCGGAACATACCCACGTAGGCCGGGATCATTGAGGCGTTGAGCTCGGTGGCGCGCGCAACCGCCCCCGACCGGTACTCGGCCATCATCTCGCCGATCCGGTCGCTGAGCAGATGGCCGACCACGGAGACGACTCCGACGGCACCGACCGAGAGCAGCGGCAGGGTCAGCGCGTCATCGCCGGAGTACCAGGCCAGGCCGGTCGTCGCGATGACGGAAGCGGCGCCGGCCACGTCGGCCCTGGCGTCCTTGTTGGCCACGATCCGCGGGTGCTCGGCGATCCGGGCAAAGGTCTCGGGCGAGATGGGGGTTCCGGTCCGCCCGGGGATGTCGTAGGTCATGATCGGCCGGTCGGTGGCCTCGGCGATCGCCAGGAAGTGCGCGGCGAGCCCCGCCTGGGGTGGCTTGTTGTAGTACGGCGTGACGATCAGCAGTCCGTGCGCCCCAGCCTCCTGAGCGGCCGTGGAGATCTCGATCGAGTGCCGGGTGTCGTTGTTCCCGGCCCCGGCGACGATGGTGGCCCGGTCGCCGACGGCGTCGAGGACCACCTTGAGGCACTCGAGCTTCTCCGAGTCACGCAGCGTCGGTGACTCCCCCGTCGTGCCGTTGACGATGAGGCCGTCGTTGCCACCGACGTCCACGAGGTGGGTGGCCAGTTGGGCGACGCCCTCGAAGTCCACCTCCCCGTCGGGGGTCATCGGGGTGACCATGGCCGTGAGCATGTGGCCGAAGGGTGCTGGGCTGGAGGGATCGAATGCCATGGGCACACGCTATCGGCCCAGCATCCGAACTGCCGGTGGGTGCCGACGTGTCCGTGGTCGGCGTCGCTAGTCCACCGGGGTGATCAGGAAGACTGGGGTCATCTCGTCGCCCTGCCCCATCGGGTTGTCGAGCATGACCTCGCGGGCGTCGGCGATGGACAGGGGGAGGTTGGCGCTGCGCCCGACGATCTCGACGTTGATGTTGTTCCCGTCGATGATGTAGGCCGAGCAGCCGAACTGGCGGGCCAGCTCATCGCAGATCCCGTCGGGGTCGGGCGAGGGGAGCATGGCGTACTGGTCGAAGGGCGCCATCGCGTCAGGGTTGAAGCCGTCGATCTCGGAGATGTGGTGCCCGGCGATCCGGTAGAAGTCCCCCTGGCGGCGCAGCACGAACTTCGAGAAGCCCCCACCGACGACGGCGGCCATCATCCGCGGGTAGCCGACCTCATCGATGGCCACCTGCATCTTCTTGGGGTGGCTGTAGCCGATGTCGCCGTTGTCGTTCTTCTGGACGTACTTGACGATGAGCCTGGCGAGCCACGAGTCCTTGACGTCATTGATGTGCCGGACGTCGCCACGGCAGATCGAGACGAACTTCTGCGACAGGCACATCGATGTCTGCGGGGTGATCCGCTCGGCGGCGTAGAGCGCCACGACGGCCCCCAGGTCCTCCCCGATGCCGACCATGTGGGTCTTGACCGGCTCCCGCCGATAGGTTCGCCCGCCAACCGTGCGTGTGGAGATCGCAGTCACGATCTCGAGCCTACCGGTTTGGGCTACGGAGCGACCCGACCGTTGGCCACGAATGCGGCATGGGTCAGCGGCATGAGCCGCGCCCACTCCTCCTCGTAGCGCTCAGCGACCATCTCGATCTCCCGCTGCGGGAAGCTCGGGAAGCGCGAATCCTCGCTGCGCCGACGAAGCGAGAGGAAGTTCATCAGCGATCGGGCGTTCATGGTCACGTACGCCGAGGAGTAGATCGACACCGGCAGCACGATCCGGGCCACCTCCCGGGCGACCCCGGCCTCCAGCATCGTCTGGTAGGCCGCGTAGGCCGCGCGGCACGCGGACTCGGTCTGGCTGCGGACAGTCTCGTACTGCTCGGCGCTCCCATCCTGGAAGTCGTAGGCGCCCGCCTTGCCGACCTGCACGAGCTTGCGCTCCGGCCCGGGCACGTAGAACGTCGGATCCAGCACCTTGTAGCGGCCCGACTCCTCGTTGTAGGAGGCCATCCGGTGGCGGAAGTGCTCGCGCCACATGAAGATCGGCGCCTGCACGAAGAACGTCATCGACGAGTGCTCGAACGGCGAGCCGTGCCGGTCGCGCATCAGGTAGTTGATCAGCCCGGCGGACTTGGCGGGGTCCGCCTCCAGATCGTCGAGGGACTGCTCACCCTTCGTGGAGACCCGAGCCGCCCAGATGATGTCGGCGTCGCTGGCGGCGTGCTTGACCAGTTCCACCGTGATGTCGCTGCGGAACCTCGGCTCGGCCATGTGGGTCCTCCCGGTCATCTGCGCCACGGCGCCAGGGTGCGCCGGCGTCGGGGCCGGCATCGTCAGCCCGTCACGCTATCGTGAGCCTGCCCACGAGCCTCGTAGGTGCGCGGTCGCCACGGCGTGGCGGTCCGGCCGGTCGTCAAGGAGTAGCGAACATGTGCGGTTGCTTCGTCCTGTTCCTCGGTGCGTTCGCGCCCCGCCTCACGCTGGCCCTGATGGCTCTGTTCAACGACCAGATCACCAAGGCGTTCGACGGTTCGTGGATCATCCCGCTGATCGGATGGTTCCTGCTGCCCTACACGACGCTGGCCTACGTCCTGCTCGCCTGGTGGAGCGGGGATGTCGCTGGCTTCGACTGGTTCCTCGTCGCGCTGGCGTTCGTCATCGACATCGGGTCCTACACCGGCAGCTACCGCCGCCGCTACGAGGTGCCCTACTACCCGGCCTCAGAGCCGATCTGAGCACGATGCGTGCGTTCACTTGGGGCTGATCGCGCCGCCGTTCAGCCAGCAGGCGATGCCTTCCGGTGGCTAGTAGTGTTGCGGATGCTTGCGCACCCCATACCCGATGGAAGGCAGACATATGGCAATCAAGGTAGGCATCAACGGCTTCGGTCGAATCGGCCGGATGGTGTTCCGTGCCGCCGTGCAGAACTACCCGGAGGCGATCCAGGTAGTCGGCATCAACGACCTGCTTGACCCGGACTACTTGGCCTACATGCTCAAGTTCGACTCGGTCCACGGCCGGTTCAACGGTGACGTGTCGGTCGACGGGTCGAACCTGATCGTCAACGGCAACGCGATCCGCCTGACCGCCGAGCGCGACCCGGCCGCACTGGCGTGGGGCGATGTGGGCGCCGATGTCGTCGTCGAGTCGACGGGCCTGTTCCTGACCAAGGAGACCGCGCAGAAGCACATCGACGCCGGCGCGAAGAAGGTCATCCTCTCGGCTCCGTCCAAGGACGACACCCCGATGTTCGTGTTCGGCGTGAACTCCGACAAGTACGCGGGCGAGGCGATCATCTCCAACGCGTCGTGCACCACGAACTGCCTGGCACCGATCGCCAAGGTCATCAACGACAACTTCGGCATCAAGCGTGGCCTCATGACGACCGTGCACGCGGCGACCGCGACGCAGAAGACCGTTGACGGCCCGTCCATGAAGGACTGGCGCGGCGGCCGTGGCATCCTCGAGAACATCATCCCGTCCTCGACCGGTGCGGCCAAGGCCGTCGGCAAGGTGCTGCCCGAGCTCAACGGCAAGCTGACGGGCATGGCGTTCCGCGTGCCCACCTCGGACGTCTCCGTGGTCGACCTGACCGTCGAGCTGGAGAACCCGGCGTCCTACGACGACATCAAGGCTGCGGTCAAGGCCGCATCCGAGGGTCCGCTGCTCGGTGTCCTGGGCTACACGGAGGACAAGGTCGTTTCGACCGACTTCGTCGGTGAGTCGCTGACGTCGGTGTTCGATGCCGGAGCCGGCATCGCGCTGGACGATACCTTCGTCAAGCTGGTCGCCTGGTACGACAACGAGTGGGGCTACAGCAACAAGGTCGTCGACATGATCATGGTCGTCAGCGCCTAGTTGGTCCGTTCGTCGGTGTGGCCGGCTCCCCGCGGGGGGTCGGCCACATTCATGTCCGGGCGTGTCCTACAGGAAGCCGATGAACACCATGCCGATCAGGCAGAGGATGAGGATGATGGCGATGATCTTCACGATTTGCGGGTCCATGACCCCATCATCGCCCATCGCGATGGATCCTCGGCGCAGCGGACTGAGGTCTTAGAACCCGCCGAAGTCGAAGCCTCCCCCGCCACCGATGTCGCCGAAGTCTCCGCCGCCCATGTCACCCCCACCACCGAAGTCGCCGCCGTCCCCGCCATCGGCGCCGCCCTGGCCGCCCTCGCCGCCGAACTCGGCACCACCGTCGCCGAGGTAGTCGTAGCCCGGCGGCAGGTAGAGGGCGTTGAACAGCAGGGTGCCCATCAGGACGTTGTTCATGACGTACAGACCGGACCCGGCGTACCAGCCGCGCGCCCAGGGGGCGAACTCCGGGCCGGCGTCGTAGTAGGGCCGGTCCCCCGCGGCTGTCGGGACCATCCGCGCCTGGGGATCCAGGCCATCCCTGATCCGCGCGTCACAGGCCGCGCACACCGGCACCTCGCGGGTGACGCCCTGCGGCGGCGCCCACTCGGCCTCCCCCACGGACAGCCCGTGCCGCTGGTCGAAGAAGCACGGCGGGCGCCGGTTGGGCAGGGGCCGTCCGTCCCGGCGTGCGTCGACGGTGGCCAGTGCGAACCGGCCGTCATCGAGGGACTTCGACACCCACTGCAGGTCGTCGGGGTGCGCCGAGGCGGCCAGCGCCTCCTTGGCCCGCTCGTAGGATCCGAGCGCGTCATCGAAGTCGCGGGCTGCATCCGGGTCGAGCGACTCCGGGACCGGCGTGGCCGCGATCTGCTGGCCGAGTGCGGTGACGTCCTCCTCCGCGACACGGCGCACGGCCTGCCAGCGACGCTCGGCAGCCTGCGTGCTCTGCTGCGATCGGACCTCGCTCTGACGGGTTCCAGATCGCATGAGGGTGACGATGGCTGCAACGAGCAGCGTGATGATGATGAGCGTTCCCAAGGACATGAACTCCACGATATCCGGGGCCGGGCCATCCCGCCGGGGACCGAATCCGGGTCAGGCGGGGGCTCCCCGGCTGGGCAGATCCTCCGCGTAGGGCCGGAATCTCCGCGACGGCGTGGAGATTCCCGCCCTACGCGGAGATTCTGCGGGGGTGGGGGGCCGGCGGGGGGCGGGCCGGGGCGCCGG
>JAQBEX010000092.1:0-3476 GCA_032123675.1 Actinomycetes bacterium | reverse complement strand
CAGCAGCGCAGCCCGCGCCGGAGGAGGCAGCCATGGGCCAGGGTCGTCACCGTGCCCGTACCCGGCCGGGGGCGATGGCGGTCATCGTGCTCGCGGCTGAGGCGGGGTGCGGGGTGCCGCCGGTGGGGGAATTCCCATGGTCGGCCGAGACCGTCCAGGCCCGCATGGACGGTCTCGGGGTGCCCGCCGTGTCCGTGGCCGTCATCGACGGCCTGGAGATCGCGTGGGCCGGCGCGTACGGCGTCCTCGAGACCCCCGACGGCCCGCCCGCCGATACGGACACGGTGTTCCAGACCGCCTCGGTGGGCAAGTCCGCGGCAGCCATGAGTGCGCTGACCCAGGTCGGGCTCGGTGCCTTCGACCTCGACCAGGACGTGACCACCTACCTGCGCACCTGGACGCTGCCCCAGGGCGCGCAGTCGTCGACCAACCCGGTGACCCTGCGCCGCCTGCTCAGCCACACCGCGGGCACGACCGAGGCCGGCCTCGCCGGCTACCCCCGCGGGGCGCCGCTGCCCACGTTGGACCAGACCCTCGCTGGACAGCCTTCGGCCAACTCGCCTCCCGTGCGGGTGGAGGTGCCGCCGGGGACGGGCTACCGCTACTCGAACCTCGGCTACCAGGTTGCCCAGAAGGTCCTGGAGGACACCACGGGCGTTCCGTTCGCCGACCTCGTCACGGACACCGTGTTCAACCCGATCGGGATGGCCTCCAGCCGGTACGCGCCGCTGCCCAGCGAGGCGCAGCCGCGCGCGGCCAGTGGGCACCGGGCGGACGGTTCGGTGGTGCCGGGGCAGTGGCGGGAGTACCCGGAGCACGCAGCCGCGGGCTACTGGACCACGCCGACCGACCTGGCGAGGTTCGGCATCGACCTCATGGAGTCGTGGCGCGACGGGTCCGGCGCCGTGCTGAGCCAGGAGCTGGCGCGCGAGATGCTCACCCCCGTCGACGCGATCGACCTCGACGCCGCCAGCACGCAGTCACCGCCGCCGCGGGTCACCTACGCGCTCGGGCTGGGTATCGGCGACGACGGTGGGGACCGGCTGCACGCGATCCATACCGGGGGAAACACGTACGCGCAGATCGGGTTCCAGTCGAAGATCGTGCTCTACCCCGAGCGGGGCCAGGGGATGGTCGTCCTGACCAACAGCGACACCGGTGACGCCCTGATCGACGAGCTGGTGGCCAGCGTCTCCCGGGAGCTCCGCTGGTACTCGGGGGTCATCCTGGACGCCGGCGACGTCGCGCTGCTGGCGCTCGCGGCCTTGGGGGCCGTCGCGGCCGTGGCGGTCGTCGTCGTGGCGCGCCGGCGGCGGCTACGCTCCGGCGTGGGGTCGGGATGAGCCCGAGCCCCGTGAACGCCGCACTGTGTCGATGACCGCGAGGGTGATGCCCGCGGCGAAGAAGCTGTACCCGACGACGCGATCGTCGCCGAAGACGATCCCGCAGGCGACGCAACCGAAGGCCAGGCCCGCCAGCGGGGTGATCGACGTCGACCCATCGCGCCGCCACACGACAACAGCCCCGATCGCGAGGATGGCCAGGGCACCGACAGCGATGGCCACGTAGACCGTGGTGTCACTCACTTCATCGCTCCTTCCAACCGGATACCTCCTGTCTACCACCCCTGAGCACCGATCAGCGGCCGTCGATCTTCCCGGCTCATTGGTGAGGTCCGCCCTGCAGGTCGCTCCCAATGGCCCTATGTGCTGTGGTTCAGTGCCACCATCCTCACGTTGACGCTCGCCATTCCGCTGTATGGGCGGATGATCGGCCGGAAGTGGGTCATCAGGTTCGCATCAGCCGCCGGGGCGGCAGCACTGATGAACAGTGCCGTGAACATCGTTGAGGACGGTTCGGACAGGGACTGGGCGTTCCTGCTGTTCGCGCTTGGCTCTGCTGCGATGCTGCTGACCCTCGTCGCGCTCGCAGCGGTTCTTGCTGTCCGCGGTCGCGGAGCACATCGGATGCTCGCCCTGATCCCATTCGGGACCGTGGCAGGAATCGTCCTCTACGTGAACGCTGGTGGTGTCATCCTGCTCGTGCATGGTCGGCGGCCGCCGCAATCGCCATGCGGTGGGAAGCCCACCGCTCACAGCATGTCTGCGAGTTTCTGCCTGGTGCATACCGCCGCCTGTGGACGCACCGCGGAGAGGCATGGACAGGCGTGGCTGCACCGGCGTCGTTGCCGCCCAGAAGGACGCAGGGCTGAAGCGGACCCAGCCTGGCGTGTTCCCCCCAGCCGGGGCCAGTTGCCCCTCCCCTCCCCGGGCGTCGCTCCGGCAGGTCTCGCAGGACGGGCGAACGGGTCTGCGCCTGCGGACCTGCGGCGTTCCCGTAGGGGGTTGGGCTCCAGCGGGACGCGGCTGAGCGTTCGTCGCTGTGCAGGTGTAGGGCCCTCGAGCCCACTGGCAGGGCATCAACCGCAGCCTGCGCGAAGTGCCCATGGGCTCCGACGCCAAGCCAAGCTGAGTTGGTCGGATGGAGTCATCCGGAGCGTCATTCGCGACCGATCACCGACACGGTTCCGTCACCGGCGTTGGGGATGTAGACCGCTGACCCGTCCGGCAACACGACCGGCAGCCGCGGGTAGTCGCCGACGGGGACGGTGGCCGTCACGGTGTTGGTGTTCGTGTCGATCACCGACACGGTGCGGTCGCCTCCGTTGGAGATGAAGACCGCCGACCCGTCCGGCAGCACCACCGGAGAGTCCGGGTAGTAGCCCACCGGGATGGTGGCCGTCACGGTGTTGGTGTTCGTGTCGATCACCGACACCATGCCCTCACCTTGGCCAGGGTCACCGGGGACGTAGACCGCCGACCCATCCGGCAACGCCACCGGACGAGACCACGGAGAACCGTCGATCGGGATGGTGGCCGTCACCTTGTTGGTGGCCGTGTCGATCACCGCGACCGTGTTGTCACCGGCACCCTCCCCCTCCCCCTCCCCCTCACCGTAGCCGGCGATCGGGACGTAGACCGCCGACCCGTCCGGCAGCACCACTGGCGGTTCGGGGCCCCCGCCGACGCGGATGGTGGCCGTCACCGTGTTGGTGGCTGTGTCGAGCACCTTCACGCTGCCGCGACCGCCGTTGGAGAGGTACACCGCCGACCCATCCGCCGCCACCACTGCAGCGCCCGTCGGAATCTCGCCGACCCGGACGGTCGCAGTCACCGTGTTGGTGTTCGTGTCGATCACCGACACGGTGCCGTAACCTTCGTTGGGGACATAGATCGCCGACCCATCGGGCAACACCCCGGGAAACGCCGGACCCTCGCCAACCGGGATGGTGGCCGTCACCGTGTCAGTGCTCGTGTCGGTCACCGACACCGTGCCCGTTCCGTGTCTGAGTTCGTGCACCAGTTCCGGGAAAGAATTCCCTACCACGGGGTGGGTATTGTCCCGTTCCCCCGGAAGGTAGGTAGCAGTGTCTCAGGCAGGTTCCTCGGGCAAGTCTCGGCGGCGGTTGGCGCCGT